>JBDSND010000129.1:0-37607 GCA_039915505.1 Casimicrobiaceae bacterium | reverse complement strand
CGCGGTGCCGGTGCCGGCGCATGTCCTCGCCTAGCACCGTGATCTCGCCGCCGGTCGGCGTGAGGATGCCGAGCAGCATCGACAGCGTCGTCGTCTTGCCGGCACCGTTGCCGCCGAGAAGCGCGGTGGTCGTGCCTTCCCGCACCACGAAGGAGACGCCCTTTACGGCCTCCAACGCACCATAGGATTTGCACAGGTTCGCGACCTCGATGGCGCCGCGCGCGCCATCGGCTACTTCGGAAGACACGTAACCGCTGGCGCGGGACGGGGCCGGACTGCGCCCCGCTAGCACTCGATGGTCTGCCGGCAGTACTGGGCAAGCTCGCGGACCGTGGTGTCGCTCTGCACGGGCTGCCGGAATCGCTGGCCGTATTCCATGGCCAGCTTGAACTCGTACTTGCGGAAGAACGCATCAAACTGTTCGGCGCCCTGCGTGCCCACCGCCCAGAGCGTGTCGCTGCCCGGATCGTGCTCGAGCAGGATCGCCGCGAGCGGCTGCGGCGCAGGCCCCGCCACGACGCGCGCGCCGACCGCCGGATCGTAGACACTGTGGTCGGCGCAGCAATGGATCACGTGCGCATCGGAGGTCGCCGATGCGCGGCGCTGGTAGCGAATGAAGCTCACCTCGCGGGTCGGGTAGGCGAGCTTGTGGGCGCAGATCGCCGAGAACGCCACGACCGAGCGGGCCTTGCCTACCCCACCTTGCCACGCGTAGCGCGACCCATCCTCGCGGCGCAGCTCCGCGGAGTCCGTGACAGGCCGGCCGAGATTGAGCAGGAAGCACGGCGTGGACGCGAACGGGTAATGGAAGACGTAGTTGGTTTCCTCGGCGATGGCCTGCGCCTTCACCGGCGCGCCGTGCACGTCGACCAGCCGGGTGCGGGCGTAGCGGCGCGGCACCGCATCGGCCCACGCGCTCATCGCCTGCACGAGCGCGCCCGTCGACGGCAGCGCGGCACATGTCTTCAGAAAGTTTCGCCGTTGCATGCGGGGGGGTCCTTTCGTCGTGATGTGCTGCGCGCGGTACCCTTCCAACGGCGCCGCGGCGATCACTTCAGGCTGCGAGCAGCTCGCGCACGTGCTCCGCAGCGCTCCTTCCCAGCGCGGCAAGCGCATAGCCGCCTTCCAGGCTGGACACGATGCGGCCCTGGGCGTGGCGGTTCGCCACCGCCACCAACTCGCGCGTCACCCAGGCATAGTCGGCATCGGAGAATTGCAGGCCGGCGAGTGGGTCCTCGCGGTGCGCGTCGAACCCCGCCGAGATGAACAGCATCTCGGGGCGAAAGGCTTCCAGGGCAGGTAGCCATTTCGACGTCACCGCCGCCCGGAACGCCTCGCCGCCGCTCCCGGCCGAAAGCGGTACGTTCACCATGTTGCTGGCCCGGGTGTCGACACCGGAATACGGGTAGAGGGGGTACTGGAAGGTGCCGACCATCAGCACCTGCTCGTGGTCGGTGAAGATGTCCTCGGTGCCGTTGCCGTGATGCACGTCGAAGTCCACGACCGCCACCCGCTCCAGACCGTGGGCAGCGAGCGCATGCGCGGCTCCGACGGCGATGCTATTGATCAGGCAGAAGCCCATGGCCCGGTGCCGCTCCGCGTGGTGACCCGGCGGGCGCACCGCGCAGAAGGCGCGCTGGCACTCGCCGCGCATGACGAGATCGGTCGCGAGCACCACCGCCCCGGCAGCATGCAGCGCGGCCGAAAGGGAGTGTGGATTCATCGCGGTATCGGGATCGATGGCGTGCAATCCCGCGGTCGGGCTCGCGGCCTCGAGCGCGTCGAGATAGTCGGACCCGTGCACCCGCTCGAGGTGCTCGCGCTCCGCGGGCGTCGCGGTGTAGTGGGTGAGATGGCCGTCGAGTCCGGCGCTGATCAGGCGATCATTGATCGCGTCCAGGCGGTCCGGACATTCTGGGTGATGCGAACCCATGTCGTGCAGCCGGCACGACGGATGTGTGATGTAGGCGGTGGGCACGAAGGTCGCTGCGAAAGTCGTGGGAAGGATGAAGACCGGATTGAACTGGAACAAGGCGGACGCCGCGGCGGCTCGCCCGAAGCCTCGGCACGCCGGACCTGAAAATGCACGCGGACCACCGCCCCGGGGGACACCTTGCAGTGCAGAAGCAGCTTTCGCCCGCGCGATTCCGCGCCCATTTGCCGCCGTGTGGAGTGTAGCGCGCGCCAAGCGGTGATGACTAGACATGCGGCGCAGGCTAGAGTGCGGGGCCACGTACCGCTCTGGCGTTCCGCCGGTCGTGGCGCTCTGCTCCATCGATCACCGCCTCCAAGACCAAGATGACCGTCCGAACCCTCGTCGAAGCCTCGGTTCCCGTGCCGGAACGCCTTGCCGCTGTCCTTGCGCAGTTGGAGCGCATCGTGGTCGGCAAGTCTGGCCCCTTGCGACTGGCCTTAGCCTGCCTGCTGGCCCGCGGCCATCTGCTGATCGAGGATATCCCCGGGGTCGGCAAGTCGACCCTCGCGCAGGCGCTCGCCACAACGCTCGGCCTCAAGTACGCGCGCGTACAGTTCACCAGCGATCTGCTGCCGGCCGACGTACTGGGCGTGTCGATCTTCGACCAGGCCACGCAAGCATTTCGCTTTCATCCGGGGCCGGTGTTCAACTCCGTCGTCCTTGCCGACGAGATCAACCGCGCGCCGCCCAAGACCCAGAGCGCGCTGCTCGAGGCGATGGAAGAGCGCCAGGTGTCGATGGATGGGCAGACCCGGCGGTTGTCGGATCCTTTCTTTGTCATCGCCACCCAGAACCCGGTCGAGCAGATCGGCGCCTATCCCCTGCCGGAGTCGCAGCTCGACCGGTTCCTGATGGCCATCGAGATCGGCTATCCCGATCCGGCAGCCGAGCGGGAATTGCTCGCCGGGGGCGATCGACGCGACCAGATTCCCAGCCTGCCTTCGCTGTGCGATCCGCCCACCCTGGTCGAATGGCAGCGCGAGGCCGCCCGGGTGCATGTTGCGCCGGCGCTGCTCGACTACGTGCAGGCGCTGTTGGCCGTCACCCGCGGCACCACCGAGGACCGCGCCACTCAGGCGATCGACGCGGGGATGCGGCGCGGCCTGTCACCCCGCGCCGGCCTGCTACTGGTGGCCGCAGCGCGTGCCTGGGCGCTCCTCGCCGGCAGGACGATGGTGCTGCCGGAGGATGTGCAGGCGGTGTTCCCGTCGGTCGCCGGCCACCGGCTCGCGTCCGGCGCCCGCGCCGGCGCCGTGCACGCACAGAGCCTGCTGAAGAGCGTCGCCGTCGCCTAGGCGGCGCAGGACAGGCCACTTGCGATGGCGTTCGCGTCCTCAGCCGCCGGGCGGCCACGCTCACCGGCAGCGCGCTGGCGCCAACGCCTCTGGCGCAACGCACCCCTCGACGCGGCCCCGCTGCGACTGCGGCATGGGCGCATCTACATCCTGCCCACGCGGCGGGGACTGGCGCTGCTCGCGTCCACGGGCCTAATGCTGCTCACCGCGCTCAACTATTCGTTGTCGCTCGGCTTCGTGGTGACGTTCGTCATCATCGGGTTCGGCGCCAGTGCGCTGTTGCACACCTTTCGCAACCTCGCCGGCATCACCCTGCAACCGCTCGCCGCCGGCGCCACCTTCGCGGGCGGCACGCTGCCGTTCGTGATCGCCCTGACGGGCGGCTCCGGCGTGCGCCGCGGCTTCGTGCTGCACTCCCAGGAAGCGCAGACGGACACGTTCGACATTCCCGCGGGCACGGCGCTCTCCCTGACCCTGCATCGAGCGGCTCCGACGCGCGGTCGCCTGGCCCTCGGTCGCGTTACCCTGGCCACCGATTATCCCGTCGGACTGTGGCGAGCCTGGGCCTACGTGCACTTTCCGCTCGAGGGGATCGTCTACCCGGCGCCCGAACCATCGCCACCGCCACTGCCGATGGGCGGCGAAGGTCATGAAACCGTGGTGAGCGCCGGTCACGACGACGCGGATCTGGCGGGGCTGCAAGAGTTCCAGCCCGGGGACCCGTTGCAACGGGTCGCCTGGAAAGCGGTGGCCCGTGGCGCCGGCTGGTACACCAAGGCATTTGAAGGTTCGGGCGGTGGGGGTCCCGTTACCCTGGCGTGGGACGCCCTCCCGGCCGGCATGGGCTACGAGGCACGGGTAGCACGTCTGACCGCATGGGTGCTCGCCGCGGAGCGCGTCGCCCGACCGTTTGCCTTGCGTTTGCCGGGCCGGTCGGTGGCCATGGGGCAGGGGCGCGAACAGCGTCGCGACGTCCTGACTGCGCTGGCACTCCTGCCGCACGACCAAGACCGCGAGCCTGGCAACCCGTTGCCGACGTCGCCCGGCAGGCCGTCATGACCACGGTGGCTGCCACCAAGGTGGCCCACCTCCTCACCCGCAAGCAGGCCCGATGGCTGGGTGCGCTGATCCTCGCCGTGCTGCTGCCGCAGGTGGCCCACGTGGCCGCGTGGGCGGCGATCGCCGGTGTTGCCCTCGCCGCGGCGCGGTTCGTCCTCGAAGCACGCAGCGCCGTCGAGCGCCAGCGCACCCTGGCGCGTGTTCCGTCGTACGTGCTGGCGATCTTCGCCATCGCGGCAGCGGTCGCGGTGAAGCAGACGTACGGCATCTTCATTGGCCGCGATCCATGCGTCGCGTTCCTGTTCGTGCTGGTCGGCATCAAGTACTTCGAGGCGCGGACGGTGCGAGACGGGACGCTGCTGGTCTGCCTCGCTAGCTTCCTGCTGGTTACGCCGTTCTTCTACGATCAATCGCTGCTCGCTGCGGCTGGCACGCTGCCCGGACTGGTGCTCCTGGTGTGCGCTCTGCAGATGCTCGCCCCGCCAGGCAGGATCAAGGCGGAGAACCGCATCCGCGATCCGTTGCGACGTTCCGTGCGCCTGCTGTTCGAGGGCATTCCGCTGGCCATCCTGCTCTTCGTGCTGTTCCCCCGCCTTTCCGCGCCGTTATGGGGGCTGCCGAGTGACGTTGGTGCGCGCACCGGGCTTTCCGACAGCATGCGTCCAGGCTCGATCAGCGAGCTATCGCTGTCTGACGAAGTTGCCTTCCGGGTCGATTTCCCGGGCGCGATACCGCCCCCCCACCAGCGCTACTGGCGTGGCCCGGTGTTCACGCGGTTCAACGGCAGCGAATGGTCAGCGAGTGCCGGCCGTCCGGAAGACCGGTCGCGGTTCGCGCGCAATGGCCCGCAGGTGCTCTACACGGTGACCCTCGAGCCCCATTTCAAGAGGTCGCTCTTCGCACTGGACTTCCCGGCGAGCCAGCCACGCAGCTCCGACCCTTCGCTGGACGAGGGGGGTTCGGTGATCGGGGCGGTGACGCGTGATCAGCAGTTGCTGGCGCGAACTCCCGTGACCCAAACGGTTCGCTACACGCAGGTCTCGACCTTGGTCGACCGCTACCCGGTCGACGCCGGTGTCGTGAGCGATGTCGAGGCGAGCGCAAACCTCGAGCTGCCGCGCGGCAGCCCCCAAACCCGCGAGTTCGCGCGCGAGCTTCGCCAGACGCATGCCGACGACGAAAGCTATATCGCGGCCGTGCTGGCGTGGTATCGCGAAGAGCCGTTCTTCTATACCCTCCGGCCTCCGCTCACCTCGGACAATCCTGTGGACCGGTTCCTGTTTGAAACCCGCCGCGGGTTCTGCGAGCATTACGCGGGATCGTTCGTCGTCCTGCTGCGCGCGGCCGGCATTCCCGCACGGGTGGTGACCGGCTACCAGGGCGGGGAGATCAATCCCAACGGCCGCTACTTGATCGTGCGGCAGTCGGATGCACACGCCTGGGCCGAAGCCTTGATCCATGGCGAATGGCGTCGTTTCGACCCCACGGCGGCCGTGGCGCCCAACCGGATCGAGCTCGGGCTCGGCGGGGCGTTGCCCAGCGAGCAGCAGGTGCCTTTCCTGGCGCGCATGGATCGCGGATGGTTCAAGCGCCTGCGGCTCAGCTGGGACGCGCTCAACTACGATTGGCGCCGCAACGTGGTCGGATTCAACTCGACCCAGCAGCAGTCGCTGTGGCGCTATTGGGGTCTCGACAACTGGGCGCCCTGGCAAATCGTGCTCGGCGTGTCGATCCTGGCCGCACTATGGGGCGGCGGTCTGTTGCTGTGGTTCGCGCTGCGCCACCGCCAGCGCGACGACCGCGTCGTGCTGTTGTGGAACCGGCTGTGTCGACACCTCGCGCGTGCCGGGCTGCCGCGGGTACCGCACGAAGGTCCGCTCGACTACGCCAACCGGGCGGCGGCGCGATGGCCCGCCTTCGCAGCGGCATTCACGGTCATCGGCACGACCTACGCCGAACTGCGTTACGGTCGCGCGACTCTACAAGACGCGGCCGCCTACAAGCGCGGCGTGGCGCGACTGAAGCATGCGATGGCGGTGCTCCCCGGCAGGCGCACCTTGCGTACCAGCGCGATCGGCTGACGCCACACGCGGCACCGGCTGGACGGTGCGCGTTCCCCCGCGGCTTAGTTGCCAAATCCGCAGGCGCGTCAGGCCGAGGGCCGGACCCAATCCACTAGAGCGCATCAGGCTGGGGGTAGGAACTTCAGGGGATCCATCGGCTTGCCGAGGCGGCGAATCTCGAAGTGCAGTTTCACCTGGTCGGCGTCGCTATTGCCCATTTCCGCGATTTTTTGGCCCCTGGTCACCTGCTGCCCCTCCTTCACCACGATGTCCTTGTTGTGGGCGTAGGCAGACAGGTAATTCTTGTTGTGCTTGATGATGATGAGCTTGCCGTAGCCACGCAGCCCCGTGCCCGCATAGACGACCTTGCCGGCGGCGCTGGCGACCACCGGCTGGCCATTCTTGCCCGCGATATCGATGCCTTTGAGGTTTGCCGTGTCAGAGAACCCCGTTACCAGCTTGCCCGTTGCGGGCCACATCCAGTCGAACTTGTCGTCGTCGTCATCGCCGGCAACGGGCGGCGTCGACCGGACGTCGGGTTTCGGGTCCGGCTTGGGCTTGGGCTCGTTGCGCGCGACGACGCCGGGCGACGGGGGGGGCTCCGGTGTCGCGACCGAGGGCGGCGGAACTGCCGATGCCGTCCCGGAAGGTGACGCGGGAACGGCTGGCGGCGCGCGCTGCAGATCGCGCAACGCCTGTTCTGAATACGGCTCCTTCACGGCCTTGGGCTGGGTCTTGTAGGTCTCGGAGTTGCGGCTTGCCACCACCGGCGGACGGATGTCCGCGGCTGCGGGAGCGGCCGCGGCAGGCGCCGGCGCCATGTTGCCGGCGCCGGCGACCACGGGTGGCACGGTGCGCAAAGGCGCAGTAGTGACCCCTCCCGGGCCCGCAGCGGCTCCGGCCACGGCTCCCGCCATTTCGCCCGGCGGCGCGAGACGCAGCACCTGGCCGACGAAAATACGATTGACGTTCTCGATGTTGTTCCAGGCCGCCAGCTCGCGATAGTCGAGCCCGTGGTCCAGAGCGATGAGATGCAGCGTGTCGCCACGCTTGACGGTGTAGGCCTGCGGCCGCGGCGTTTCGGGCTCCGTCGCCGCGCCCGGCAACCGGGACACTGGCCCAGGGGCGGACGGCAGCGCGGGAACCGAGGGGGCTGCGGCGCCCATCCGACTACCGGGTCCGCGTATCACGGGACGATCCTCGACGGGCGCCGGCATGCGCGACGAGCAACCCGCGACGAGCGCCACGAGCAGACCCGCAACGACCAGAGGAGAAGCGAGGAAGCGGGGGAAGAGGTAGGACCGGTGCGCGGAATTCATCGTGCAGTGCGCGAAAGCCTCAGGCGAGGCCAGGCAGCAACGGCACGAATCTTACCGCATCGTAGGACTGCTCACGGAATCCGCCTTCCCTGGCGGTGATGACCGTCAGTCGTTGCACGCCCTCGCTGCCGTCGCCGTGTTGTGCCAGGGGCAGCACCATGCGTCCACCCGGACGGAGGTAGCGCAGCAAGCCGCGCGGCACGACCGCGGTGCCCGCGGTCACGATGATCGCATCGACCTCGAGCTCCTCGCCCAGATCAGCGGTGCCGTCGCCATGCTTCAGGCGCACGTTCTTGACCTTGAGCGATTGCAGGTTGCGCCGCGACTTGGCGACCAGACTGCCGATACGCTCGACGGTGTACACCTCCCGCGCGACATGCGCGAGCACCGCAGTCTGGTAGCCGCAGCCCGTGCCGACCTCCAGGGCGCGCTCGAGCGCCACACCATGCCGGGCGAGCTCGGTCATGCGCGCCACCACCCACGGCTGGGAGATCGTCTGGCCCTGGCCAATTGGCAAGGCGCTGTCCTCGTAGGCGCGAATCGCCAGCGCCTCGTCGACGAAGATGTGTCGGGGGACGGCGTTCATCGCGGTCAGCACGACCTCGTCGCGAATGCCCTGCTCGCGCAACCGCTCGACCATGCGCGCGCGGGTGCGCGCCGAGGTCATGCCGATGCCCGACAACTTGGCGCCGAGCGTGCCCATGTCGCCCATGCGCTTCACGATCGCCGCGAGGCGACCGCCGTCATGCCGCCAGCCACTGGCTCACCGCCGGCATCTGGTCGCGATTGCTGAGGTCGATCTGCAGCGGCGTGATCGACACATGCCCGCTCTCGACCGCATGAAAGTCGGTGCCTTCCCCGGCGTCCGCGGCAGCACCTGCGGCGCCCACCCAGTAAACCGTTTCGCCGCGCGGATTCTGGGTGCGGACGACGTTCTCGGCCTTGTGTCGCCGGCCAAGGCGGGTCACACGGTACCCGCGCACACCCGTCGGCGGGATGTCCGGCACGTTGACGTTGAGCAGCCATGCGCCGGTCGGGGCCCGTCCTTGACGCTGCATCAGGTCGACAGCAACCGCTGCCGCCGTCTCAAAATGCGCAGCGGTCTTCGACGCGAGCGAGATCGCCACCGATGGAATCCCGAGCAGGAATCCTTCCGTGGCCGCCGCGACCGTGCCCGAGTAGATCGTATCGTCGCCCATGTTGGCGCCGAGGTTGATGCCGGAGATCACCATGTCGGGCAGTTGCTCGAGCAGCCCCGTCACCGCGAGGTGCACGCAGTCGGTGGGCGTGCCGTTGACGAACAGGAAGCCATTCGGCGCGCGCCGTACGGTGAGCGGTCGGTCGAGGGTGAGTGAATTCGAGGCGCCGCTGCGATCGCGCTCCGGCGCCACCACGGTGATCTCCGCGTGCGGCGCCAGCGCGGCAGCCAGCGCTTCGAGCCCGGGCGCGAAGTAGCCGTCGTCATTGGAGAGGAGGATGCGCATCGGGCCCGCGCGTCGCCATCACCCCGCCGCGCTGCAGGATTATAGACTGGTATCGCAATGTCCTAAGTGCCGGCACCCTCGGCGCGGGCGTAACGCGCGGCGGCGTGGCGCAGGCGCAGTGGGGCGGGCGCAACTTTCCCGCCACCCCGCGATCCATTATGCTGCGGCGCTTACCCGCATCGCTTTGGGGCCAGCCCATGACCATCCCCGCTTCCGTCCCACCGCGTCCGTCCCTCGCCGAACACGCCCGGCTGATCGGCGCGCGATCGCTGCCCGACATGTTTCGTGCCGATGCGTCCCGATTCGATCGCCTGTCGTTCCGCTGGGACCGATGGCTCGTCGACCTGTCGAAGGAACGGCTGGCGCCGGAAACACTGCCGCTCCTGATCGAGCACGCGCGCGCAAGCGGTCTGGAGGGCTGGATCGCGGCGCTGCTCGCCGGCGAGAAGATCAACCAGAGCGAGGACCGCGCCGCACTCCACACGGCGCTGCGCCAGCGCAGCGATGCACCGGTGCGGGTCGACGGTCGCGACGTGATCCCGGAGGTGCGCGCGGTCCACGAGCGCATGCGCAATCTCGCCCATGCGGTGCGCGCTGGCAACCGCGTGGGTGCGACCGGCCGGCCGATACGCGACGTGGTCAATATCGGCATCGGCGGCTCCGATCTTGGTCCGTTGCTCGTCTGCGATGCCTTGGGATTCCCGAACCCCGCCGAAGACGCGATCCGGGTGCGCTTCGTCTCCAACGTCGATCCCGAGCACATCTCCCGCGCGCTCGCCGCCTGTGATCCGGAGCGCACGCTTTTTATCGTCACGTCGAAGACTTTCACCACCCAGGAAACGCTCGCCAATGCGGCCGCTGCCCGCGCCTGGCTCGAGAAGCATCTCGGCCCGGGGCGCAACGTCGGCCGGCATTTCCTTGCCGTCACCAGCAACACCGCGGGAGCACGCGATTACGGCCTCGGCAAGGACGACATCTATCCGTTGTGGGACTGGGTCGGTGGACGCTACTCACTTTGGTCATCGGTCGGACTCTCCATCGTCCTGGCACTCGGCTGGGAGACCTTCGAGGCACTACTAAACGGTGCCGACGCGATGGACCGTCACTTCCGGACCGCGCCGCTCGAGAAGAATCTGCCGGTGCTGCTCGGATTGGTCGGATTCTGGAATGCCCGCTGCCTCGGCCGCAGCGATCGCGTCGTCGTGCCCTACGCCCAGGCGCTCGCGCGCCTGCCCGCGTATCTCCAGCAGCTGGTACTCGAGAGCAACGGCAAGAGCGTTGCGCGCGACGGCGGCGCCCTGGATGGACCCACGGCGGCGGCGCTGTGGGGCGAGCCGGGCACCAATGGCCAGCATGCGTTCTTCCAGTGGATGCACCAGGGCACGCGCGAGGCGCCCGCGGAATTCATCGTGGCCCTCTCTGCAGCCCACCCAATCGGCGGCCAGCAGACCTTGCTCGTCGCCAACGCCATCGCCCAGGCGCAGGCACTGCTGGTGGGACGCACCGCTTCGCAGGTCAGGGCCGAGCTCGGATCGACGGGCTTGGGAGAAGCCGAGCTGCAGGCGGCGGTGTCGGCCCGGGTGTGTCCGGGCAATCGCGCCTCGACCATGATTTTCATGCCAACCATCGACGCCTTTCGCCTCGGCCAGCTCCTCGCGCTCTACGAGCACCGCACGTTCGTCGAGGCGGTGCTGTTCGGCATCAATCCCTTCGACCAGTTCGGCGTCGAGCTGGGCAAGACCCTCGCGAAACCGATCATCGCCGCCATCGAAAGCGGAACAGCGCTCACGCCGGATACCGATGCCTCGACGGCGGGCTTGGTCGCGGCGGCCCGGCGCGCGCTGTCGATGGGTTCCTGAAACAAGCTTCCTTTCGAGAGCGGGCGCCAGCGGCGCAGCGCCGGGTCACCTGACGGAGGCTCGCTCAGGGACGCCGCGCGGGCAGCGCGTCGCGGATCGCGCGGGCGAGATTCCACACCGCCGCTGCATAGAGTCGGCTGCGGTTGTAGCGGGTCAATACGTAGAAGTTGTTGGCGGCGATCCAGTAGCTCGCGTCGGTCTCACTCTCCTCGAGCATCAGCAAGCCGACCGGATCGCGGGCGAGATCCGCCGGTGATTCGACCGGCATTACACCGTCGGCAAGCCACGCGTCGCGTGCCCGGCGTTCGCTCATGCCGCCGTCGAGGCGACGCAGAACCGCATCGCGACGGGCACCGTCGATCGTCGCCGGCAATAGCACGGGTTGGTCGCGCTGCCAGTCATGACGTGCCAGGAAGTTCGCGACACTGCCGATCGTGTCATCGGTGCTTCCCCAGAGGTCGATGCGGCCGTCGGCATCGAAGTCGACCGCGAAATTGCGATAGCTGCCCGGCATGAACTGCGGCAAGCCGATCGCGCCGGCGAACGAACCCTTCGGCTCGAGCGGCGACACGCCCAGATCGCGGGAAAGCAACAGGAACGACTTGAGCTCACCCCGGAAGAAGGTGGCGCGACGGGGATAGTCGAACGCCAGGGTCGCCAGGGCGTCGATGACCCGATGCCGGCCGGTGTTCCGGCCGTAGAACGTTTCGACGCCGATGATGGCGACGATGATCTCGGCTGGCACCCCGAATTCCTGGGTCGCGCGCGCGAGGCTGGCATCGTGCGCACGCCAGAACGCCACGCCGCCGTCGATGCGTGACTGAGACAGGAAATTGGGCGCGTAGGCGAACCATTTCGGTGGCTCGAGCAGCGGCCGCTGCATGGCTGCCACGATCTGCGGTTGAAAGCGGGCGCCGGCGAATATCCGCCGGAGTGGGGCGCGCTCGAAGCCATGCTCGTCGACCATCTCGCCGATGAAGGCCTGCACCTCGGCGCGGTCGGCGTAGGTCGGCGCAGGGGTCGCTACCGGTGCAGGCTTCCTGGCACGATGCTGCGCACTGGCTGCGTCGACCGCGGATGCAACCGTGATACTGGCCGCGCAGACGAGCGCCGCCGCGGCCATGCCAACCACCCTTTTCGACACCCGGACGACCCTCGCGATTTCCTCTTGCAGCAGGCCTCGATGGTATCATCGCCGCCACCTCGAAGCGCCCCGCATCGTTCCCGCGTCTGTTCTTGCCCAGGTTGCAGATGCTCTACTCGCTGTTCCGGCCGCTGCTCTTCTCCCTCGACCCGGAACAGGCGCATCGCACCGCCTTCTCCTCCCTCGATGCCGTGGTGCGCGCGGGCCTTGGACGCGCCTTCCTGCCATCGGTCCCCGCGGACCCAATCACGCTGATGGGTATCGCGTTCCCCAATCGCGTCGGACTCGCCGCCGGTCTCGACAAGAACGCCGAGCACATCGACGGACTCGCGGCCCTCGGTTTCGGCTTCATCGAGTGCGGCACCGTGACGCCACGTGCCCAGCCCGGCAACCCGCAGCCTCGGCTGTTCCGCCTGGTCGGCGCGCGGGCACTGGTCAACCGGATGGGCTTCAACAACGCGGGCGTGGCGCAGTCCCTCGACAACACGTCCCGGGCCGCGTGGCGCGGCGTGCTCGGCCTCAATATCGGCAAGAATTTCGACACCCCCAACGAGCGCGCGGCCGAGGACTATCTTGCTTGCCTGCGGGCGGTGTACGTGCGCGCCACCTATGTCACGGTCAACATCCCGGCGGCCAACACCAAGGGCCTGCGCGACCTGCAGGCCGACGCCCTGGGACCTTTCTTGCGCCGCTTGAAGGACGAGCAAGCGAGCCTCGCGGACCGACATGGCAAGTACACGCCGCTGGTGCTCAAGATCGCGGCCGATCTCGATCCCGCCGCCGTCGAGCACATCGCCCGGCTGCTGGTCGCGCACCGCGTCGACGGGGTCGTTGCCACCAACACCACGACGTCACGCGAAGGCGTCGGTGGAGTCAAGGGCGCGAGCGAGTCCGGCGGCCTCTCGGGCGAGCCGCTGCGGGTGCGAGCGACCGAGGTGGTGCACCAGCTCTCGCGCAACCTGGACGGGGCTCTGCCGATCATCGGCGTCGGTGGCATCGCGAGTGGGAACGACGCGCTGGAAAAGATCGACGCCGGGGCAAGCCTCGTGCAGCTCTACACCGGCCTCATCTATCGTGGCCCGGACCTCGTGGCCGAATGCGGCCGCGCGCTCGCCGGACGCCGCGCGGCCGGTCGCCGGCAAAGCTGACGGCGAAAGGATCCTCGCGGACACCTCACGGGCGCGCGTGAACCAGGATGCGCGCGTCGGCTTCGGCCACGATGACGTCTTCCTGGTTGCGACAAACGCCCGCGAGCACGACCACGCCGCCGGCGTGCTTGGGCTTGTCCTGGCGCGCGGTCACCGTCCAGGTGGTGGCCAGAGTATCGCCGGCGCGCACTGGCGCGAGGAATCGGGCGGTGTGCTCGAGGTAGGCGATTGCGGTGCCATGGAAGTACATGCCCACACCGCCGCCCATGATCGCGCTGGTCAGCATGCCATGCAGGATGCGCGTGCCGAAGCGCGACTGCCGCGCGTACTGCTCGTCGACGTGGTGCGGATTGAAATCGCCGATGAGGCCGGCGCCGAGCACCAGATGGGTTTCGGTGATGGTGATGGCGCGGGTGAATTGCTCGCCCACGGCCACCTCGTCGTACCAGCGGCCGCTGGCGGTCATCGCTTGGCCCCCCCGGGAACACCCCGTTTGGCCCGCCGCGATGCGCACCCGATTATGCCCACGTGAGCGGCATCAGCCATGCACAATCCCGGATCGGCTGCGACCACCAGCACGGTGCCGCGCTCGCTCAACCGCCCGCGATCGAGCTCGCGCCACCGTGCTCCTTCGACCACTTGGCGGGCTCGTGCAGGAATGCCTCGACCCGGGCGATTGCCGCCGGGCTGAAGTAGTTCATCGCTTTCGCGACCTTGAGCACGTCGCGCCACGTCGCGAGCGCGTGCATCGACACGTGGATGTCCTTCAGGATCTGCTTGGTCTCGGGATAGATATCGTAGTTGAACAGCACGAACACGTGTTCGACGCTCGCCCCGGCATCACGCAGCGCCTTGACGAAGTTGATCTTGCTCTGGCCATCGGTGGTCAAGTCCTCGACCAGCAGGATGCGCGAGCCCTCGAGATCGGCGCCCTCGATCTGGGCGTTGCGTCCGAAGCCCTTGGCTTTCTTGCGGACGTAATGCATCGGCAGCATCAGCCGTTCGGCGATCCACGCCGCGAAGGCGATGCCTGCCGTCTCCCCGCCGGCAACGCTATCGACCTGTTCGAAGCCAACCTCGCGCAGGATCGTCGCCTCAGCGAAGTCCATCAGGGTGCGGCGCACGCGCGGATAGGAAATGAGCTTGCGACAGTCGATGTACACCGGGCTCGCCCATCCCGAAGTGAAGATGAACGGCTTGTCCTCGCTGAAGTTGACCGCTTTCACCTCGAGCAGGCTGCACGCAGTGATCTCGGCGATGGTGTCTCGGTCGGTGGTGATCATGCAGGGTCCTGACGATGGGAAGTTCGCGTGGACTCGGCGCGGGGCGTGGGCTCGGGCCGGGGCGCAATCTGTAATCGTACACGCCAGCGGCACCCTGCACCCTGCGCCGCGCGCCGCGCTGAACGTGGCACGCGCGACGTTGTTCAGCGCGCGGACTTCAAGGCGGGGGCGAGGCGGCCGGCTCCACGGCAGGGCGCTCCGCGCAGGGCTCCCATCCGAAGCCGCCGGCTTCCACACCGGCGACGAGGTGCGCGAGCGCCGCGTCGACCACGGCGGGATCGCCGCGCACGCCGAGCTCGAGACGACGGGCGCCATCGACCACGAAGCTCGGCAGGCAGAACAGCCGAGTACCCGGAAAACGCGCCACGTTGTCTTCCATCACCCCCAGGAGCTGGCTCTCGCCGGCGCCGTGCACGACGATCGCCCGTTCCCGTTGTGGCAAGGCGCGGTAGTCGCGGTAGTCATGGTCGAGCACCCAATCGAGCATCGGCCATGCCATTTGCGGAAAGCCGGGGAAGAAATGATGGGCGCGGATGGCGAACGACGCCACCCGATTTACCGGATTGGGAATGATGCGCGCCCCGCGCGGAAACTCCGCCATCAATACTCGCGAGGGATACGCGGCGGCGCCGAACTGGGCTTCCAGCTCCGCCACCGCCCGCGGATGCCGCTCGACCGGCACGTCGAGCGCGAGGGCGGCCGCCTGACGGGTGTGATCGTCCGGCGTGGCACCGACTCCTCCGAACGCGAACACCGTCTCGCCTCGGCCGAACGACTCGCGCAATGCGGCCGCCAGCCGGCCACGGTCGTCGCCCTCGTAGCGCACCCAGGTGAGCTGCATGCCGCGACTCGCAAGGGCCGCGATCACGTGCGGCAGATGCTTGTCAGCGCGCTTGCCCGACAGGATCTCGTCTCCGATGATGAGCGCGCCGATGATCACGTGTGGGTGCCGTGATGAGCCGGGGCGCGCCGGCGACAGCGATGAGTCGACACGGCGGGCCCCGACTGCCTCAAGCGGCGGCGGGCTGGGGAAACTTCCCGCCGATGTTGGCCATCATGCTGGTGAAGGCGCGATCGATGAGCGGCTCGGCTTCGACCAGTCGCGCGCGGTCCTCACGGAAACGCTGGGCGAGGTCGTTGGCGGTCATCGACATCGCCTTCTGGCCCTGGCGATTAGTAAAGAGATAGGTGCCGCGCAACGGACTCACCCACGCGAGCTTGGCAAACGACAGCTGGCCGTCGTCGTCCTCGAACTCGACCCACGTGCCGCGTTCCAGGCTCTGGGCGATTTCCAGGAACTGATCGGCGACGATCTCGGGAACCTCCACCATCGCCGGCCCGGCGGGTGCCATGGCTTGCGCCAGCTCCTCGGCCTTGGCGGCCGCGGCGGTGTCACCGGCGGCCTTGGCCTGCTCCGCTTCGGCTCTGGCTTGCTCGGCGACGAAGAGCGTCGGCGACGCGGCGGTCGCGAGCGACGGCTTGACCGCCGCCGCGTGCGCTTCGACCAGGTTCGCCATGAAGCGCTCGCGATCGTTGCCGGTCCACGGGACGTTCTGCAAGCCGACGGTCATGCGTTTCAGCAGCGAAGGCAGGAGGGCTACCAGGCGCTTGCGGTCCTCGCCGCCCTTCTTGGGCTGGACGCTCCAGACGATGTCCTCGAGGGTGGCCATGCGCTGCGCCCACGCGTCGCTTTCCTCGCCGTCGTCGAGGTAGGTACGCTCCATGGCGCGGGTCCAGTTCTCGCGCAGGAACATCGCCAGGAAGTGGGGCAGCGCGCCAACGCGGATACGCCGCTCGATCTCGCCGCTGACCACCGAAGCGGCCAGCGCCCGACGGTCGCGCTCGTTGACCTCGTCGGCGGAGGTCTGGATGTTCTCCTCGGCAGCCTCCTCCTCCTCGACGAGGAAGTCGGCCAGCGCCGTGCGCATCTCCTCGAAAATGGTGAGGTTGTCGGTGAAGCCGTCGAGGATGCGGTGGACGATCTCGTCGAGTTTGCGATAGAGCGGGTCGTCGTTGCCCATCGCGGTGGCCCAGCCGAGGCCCGCCTGGGCGAGCTCGTTCACCAGCAGGCGCGCCGGGTGGTTCTTCTTGGCGAAGAACGCGCCGTCGAGCATGGCCGCTTTCAGCACCGGGATCTGCAAGCGCGCGAGCAGCGCCTTGATGCCGTCCGGCAGGTCCTTGGTCTCGAAGATGAAATCGAAGAGCATCGCCACGAGCTCGATGGTCATCGACTCGAGCTGGTTCACACGCTTGGCGAGCGGCGACTGCTGCAGGTCGCGCAGGACGTTGTGCCGGCCCTCGGGGACACCGGAGAACTGCACCGCGCCATCGCCCAGGTCGAAGCCGGTCTCGCCTTGCTGGAGCCGGGCTAGGCCCTCGCCGAGCTGCGGCGTGACCATGATCGGCGCGCCGGGGACGTATCCGGATGGCGTTGTCGGCAGCGGTCCGCGCGGCACGAACGGGCTCGGCGCCGCATTGATGGCGGGCAGCTCCGTGCCCTCGGACGCGGCATAACCCTGCGGCGGCATGGACGGCGGCGCGGACGCCGACGCGGCAGGGGCTGCCGAGCCGAACATGCGCTTGAACAGCGACATGATGTCGACTTCGGCGCTCGGTGCCGGTGCCGGCACCGGGCCCGACACCGATGTCGGCGGTGTCGCGCCGGGCCTCACCGGCGGAGGCAGGCCTGCGTTGCGATTGATGATCCGCGCCCGGGTGCGGGGGATGATTTGCAACGACGACAGATGATCGTTGAGATCGGCGTAAATCGAACCGATCTCGGCGAGCGCGGCCTGGTTGATCTCTTTCAGGATGGCGAACTTGACCCGGGAATCCGTCTGCATGCCATCGAGGGCCTGCGCGAAAGCTTCGACGATGGTGGTCGGAGCGAGCGGATTTGCCTTGGTCGAAAGCTCGGGATTGCCGAGCAGGTAGCCCATCGCGGTGTTCAGGGTCTGCAACTCGTCGTAGCAGAGGTTCTCGACCCCACGAACGATGTTGCCGGTGAGCACCGACTCCTCGACGGTGGTGTCGGCCACCAGCGTCAGGCCCGTGGCCTGGAGTTGCGCGAAGTCGGTCCTGGCTTCCGTCTTGCCGGCGATGCGCTCGTCGACCCCCTTGCGCAGGTTCTGCTCGAACGCGGCAAGGAGGGTCACGCGCTGGGACAGGAGCGCAGCGCGTGCGTCCAGAAACATGGTCTGGAGCTCGCGGACGTCGGTGTTGCCAGCACGCTCCATCAACAGCGCCGTGACGTTGTCCAGCATTGTCGAGAACGCCTGGTTCAGCCGATGCACGGCCCGATCACGACATTCGGCGAGGATGCGCGACACCTCCTGCGTCGGAGGTCGCCGGGCCGAGGTGTCGGTGGTCGTCGTGTTCACGGTGGCATGGTCGCTCGCTTCGATGCCACTCGACCGCCACGCCAGCCTGCAGCGTCGCGACGAGTAAAAAAGCCTTCAAAAGCAGGCGCAAAAAGGTGAAAGTTACTGTAACACGCCGGGTGGGGCCACGCTATCGCACCACCGTCGATGGATCACCGGCCTATGTCGCTCCAGGCCTTTTCGGCACGTTTGTACGACACAGGGTACGGCGTCTTCAGTTCCTGGGCGAACAACGACACCGCAAGCTCCTCGAGCAGCCAGCGGAACGCGGCGAGACCCGGCTCGTCGCGACCCGCCGCGCGATTGCGCTCGACGCGTTCCCGATAGCGGAGCCACCATCTTTCGAGCTCCTCGGCGTGCCGCGCATCCCGCGCGGGGTCCTGGGCGTGCTTGGCCAGACGTCGGTCCAGCGCGGCCAGGTAGCGTGGCAGGTGCGCGAGCTGGGACCATGGCGTGGCGGTGAAGAACCCCGGGTACACCAGCGCATCCCGGCGGTTCCGCACCTCGGCGCCCAGGCGCGCCGGCGGCAAACCCGCAAGCCGCTGGGTGAGGCCCTGATATGCCGACGTGACGGCAGCCAGCAGGCGGAAAGCCGACTCGGCGACCGCTGGCAAGCGCGTCCGCGCCCGCCGAACTTGCTCCGCGAATGCCTGCTCGCTGCGCGGGAGGGCATCGTCGCCGACAAATGCCCGGTCGAACACCGCGAGCAGGCAATCGGCAAGCAGGCGATCGGACGGCACGGCGCTGCGCAGGGCCAGTGCCGTGGCGGCAAAGTTGGGCGGCCCTTTCTCATAGCGGACGAGTTCCCGGGCAAGGGCGAGGCGGATCAGTCGGACAACCCCGGCGCGGGTCGCCCGCTCGGCAGCGGCCGCGGTATCGAGCAGCGTAAGGGACACGCTGTCGCCGTCGTCGACCAGCGCTGGATAGCCGGTGCGGCGTTGCTGGCCGCGCCGCTGGATAAGGGTTTCCGGCAGGTCGCCGAAATCCCAGCTCTTCATGCCGCGCTTCTCGAACTCAGGTCCCGCCTCCGTGAACGACAGCTGCGCGGCGTCGCCGAGCTGGGCGCGCAACGTGGCGAGGTCGCGGCCTTCGGCGAGTTCTTGGCCGCCATCGTCGACCACGCGCACGTTCACCAGGAGGTGCGGCGGCAGGGCCACGCCGTCCCACACCTCCGCGGGCGGTGCTTCCCGGAGGCGCACACGGATGAACGCGCGAAGCGCCTCGATGAGCGGCAAGGTCGGCGACGGCTCCACGGCGAGAAACTCAGTCACCACGTCGGGCACCGGGATCAGCCGGTTACGCCACGGCTTCGGCAGCGCCCGCAGGTAGAACGTCACCTTTTCCCGCACCATGCCCGGCACCAGCCACGACAGCAGCGCGGCATCGAGCTGGTTGAGCAATGCCAGCGGTACGGTCAGGGTGAGTCCGTCGCGCGGATGGCCCGGCGCGAACACGTACTTGAGCGGGAGGCGTGTGCCCTCGACGGCCAGCGCGTCCGGAAAGTACGCCTGGGTGACATTCACCGCATCGTGGCGCATCAGCGCCTCGCGGGTCAGGAACAGCCGCTGCGGTTCGGACTGCTCCGCGCGGGCGCGCCAGTGCTCGAATCCCGCCGTGGAATGGATGTCGTCGGGCACCCGTGCGCCATAGAACGCCGCGATGCTGTCCTCGTCGACCAGCACGTCCTGGCGGCGCGCCTTCTGCTCGAGGAGCGCCACTTCCGCCATCAACCGGCGGTTGTGGGCGAGGAATGCTCCCTTGGTCGCCAGGTCGCCCGGCACCAGCGCCTCGCGCAGAAAGATGGCGTGCGCTGCCGCTGGGTCGATGCGTCCATAGCTCACCCGGCGACGCGCCACGAGGGTGAGTCCATAGAGTTGCACACGCTGCGCAGCGATGACCTCGCCACGCTCGGCATCCCAGCGCGGCTCGAAGTAGTCGCGCGTGACGCGATCGCCCGCCACGGCCTCGATCCATTCCGGCTCGATTCTTCCCGCGCACCGGGCGAAGAGTCGCGAGGTCTCGACGAGCTCGGCCGCGAGCACCCACTTGGGCGGTTTCCGCGCGAGACCCGATCCTGGATGCAGCAGGAAGCGCAGGCCGCGGGTGCCGTCGAAGCCCTCACCGTCCTCGGCGCGTTGGCCGACGTTGCCCAGCAGTCCCGAAAGCAGCGCCTGGTGCAGGGTTTGGTAGCGCGCCGCGTCGTGGTCCTTGGGCAGGGCCGTCTCCCACCGCCAGCCCTGCTCCTCGAGCAACGCGACCAGCTGGGCATGCACGTCACGCCACTCTCGCAGCCGCAACAACGACACGAAGTGGGCGCGACACACGTCCACGAGCTGCCGGTGCGAGGGCCGCCGGCCGAGCTCGGTCGTGAAGAACTCCCACAGCGCGACGAAGGACAGGAAGTCGGAGCGCTCGTCGTGGAAGCGCAGGTGCGCCTGGTCGGCGGCCTGTTGCTTTTCCAGCGGCCGCTCGCGTGGATCCGGGACCGACAGCGCGCTGGCAATCACCAGAACCTCGGCAAGGCAGCCGCGGGCCCGGCCTTCGAGAATCATCCGGCCGATCCGGGCGTCGACGGGCAGTCGCGCGAGCTCGCGGCCGAGCGTGGTCAGCGTGCGCTCCGGCGTGACCGCGCCGAGTTCGTCCAGAAGCTGGTAGCCGTCCGCAACAGCCCGTGGCAACGGCAGGTCGACGAAGGGGAAAGCATCGACGCGGCCGATGTCGAGGGCGGCCATGCGCAGGATCACCGAGGCAAGCGACGCGCGCAGAATCTCCGGGTCGGTGTAGGCGGGGCGCGCCGCGAAGTCGGCTTCGGCGTAGAGCCGCACGCACACGCCTTCGGCGACGCGGCCGCAGCGACCCGCCCGCTGGGCGGCGGCTGCCTGCGAGATCTTCTCGATCTGCAACAACGTCGTCTTGTTGCGTACCGAGTAGCGCTTGACCCGGGCGAGCCCCGAGTCGATGACGTAGCGGATCCCGGGCACCGTAAGCGACGTTTCGGCGACATTGGTCGCGAGCACGATGCGCCGTCCGCTCCCCGGCTTGAACACGCGCTCCTGCTCGGCCACCGACAGCCGCGCAAACAAGGTGAGGATCTCGACCTCGCGGGCGTACGGCCGGCGCGCGAGGCTGCGACGAAGCAGCTCCGCGGTCTCCCGGATCTCGCGCTCCCCCGGAAGGAACACCAGCATGTCGCCGCGGCGCTCACGCCACAGGTCTTCCGCCGCTGCGACAATGGCGTCCTCCAACTCCTCCTCGTCGTCGGCCTCCTCGTCGCCCGAACCGAGCGGGCGGTAGCGAATCTCTACCGGGTAGAGCCGACCGGAAACCTCGATCACCGGCGCCGGTACGAGTTCGCCGCCCACGGTCGCGCCGAAATGTCGCGCAAAGCGTTCGGCGTCTAGCGTCGCCGACGTGATGATGACCTTGAGGTCCGGTCGCTGCGGCAGGAGTTGGCGCAGGTAGCCGAGCAGGAAGTCGATGTTGAGGCTGCGCTCGTGCGCTTCGTCGATGATCAGGGTGTCGTATGCGGAAAGCAGCCGGTCGCCTTGTGTTTCGGCGAGCAGGATTCCGTCGGTCATCAGCTTGACGAAGGCGTCGGGTCGGGTGTGATCGGTGAAGCGCACCTTGTACCCGACCAGCGGCCCGATCTCGGAGCCGAGCTCCTCGGCAATGCGCGTCGCCACGGCCCGCGCCGCGATCCGCCGCGGCTGGGTGTGACCGATAAGACCGCGCTCGCCGCGACCGATTGCGAGGCAGATCTTGGGCAGCTGGGTAGTCTTGCCCGAACCGGTCGCCCCCGCCACGATCACGACTTGATGCGCGCGGATGGCGGCGGCGATATCGCTGGCACGCTGCGCTACCGGCAGGTCGGGCGGGTAGTCAATCACCGGCCGGCGTGCGGCACGGTCATGGCGCCGTTCGGCCGAGCGGGCGATGGCCGCGGCGAGCTTGTCCCACTCCGCTGCGTTGGTACGCGTCCCGCCACGCCGGGCACGCTCGAGCCGGCGGGCGAGCGCCGGCGCGTCGGCGCTCATCACCGTTTCCAGCGCAGCCTCGAGTTCGCGGGGTTCCGGCAGGGGCATGGAGCAGTCGCGCATTCTACGTGGACCGAGCGTCAAAACGACGCGACACGTCGCGACGCGACACGGCGCGGCGTGACGCGGCGCTACGCTGCCGATTACGTCGTCGCCACGCTATCCGCAGCCTTGCGCTGAAGATACCGGGTCATGGCTACGGTCACGGCCAATGCCATCGCGAACGCGATGGCCGCCTGGACGTAACCCGGCGTGATGGCATTGCGCGCGGTACTTTCGAAGATGGCGAGCACCATGCCGGTAGTGATGTAGGCGGGGACGCTGCGCAGGTCGAAGCGCAGCACCCCATACACGATCACGATCGCCGCGACACCGGCCGCGAGGCCACCGATCATGGCGGCGAGCGGATGGGCCGCGCCGACTACGGCGACGGTCATCAGCGCCACCACCAGTACACCGCCTGCGAGCCATAAGTGACGGCGCCAGCCGCCGGTGAGGTGGGTGAGCCACGCGAGGACGAAGAGGCCGCCACCGATGGCACCCAATGCGCCCAGGCCGGTGAACACCGCGCCGAGCAGCGGGATGGCCTGGCCGACGAGGGTGTAGCTCGGCCAGATCGGCTCCCCTTGGCTCGCCAGTGCGGAAAGACCCGCTTCCAGACCGGCGACGATCAGCGCGGCACTGCAGCCGGCGAGCCATGCCGGCCAGCGCCCGGCAAACGACATTGCGGGACGCTGCACGGCGGTCCAGGCACCGATTGCCGTGACGAATCCCACCAGCAGCGCGACGAACAGCGCGCCGAAGGTTCCCGCGACCAGGGACAAGCCCGCCTGAGTGATCACCGGCTCCGAGGTACGGAGATTGAAGGCCATCTGCGGCCAGCTGTTGGCCATGGTCGCCAGTGCAACCAGGAAGGAGATGGTCGCAACCGTGCGCAGCACCCGCCGATCGTAGCGGCGGCGCATCCACTGCGTGGCGCCGAATACCAGGCCGGCCACCAGCACCGCACCGGTGAACGCGGCAAGCCCGAGCTTGGCAAAGGTCAAGCGGCTGTCGCGCTCTTTTTGGGTGCGCTCCCACGCCTCGGGAATGTGCACGTAGCGGCCGGCATTGCTGACTTCGTCACCGGCGACGATCACCTGCACCCGCGGCTCGCCACCCGCGCCGATCGTACGCGCCGGATCCGTGAACGTGAACGTCCAGTCACGTCTTGCGGGCTGCTGCTTCTGCTCGGCACCGACCAGGCGCAACGCGTCGGGATCCATGGCGAGGCTCTCGCGCACGGCGCGGCTGGCGACCGCTAGCGCGGCATCGCGATCGAGCGATGCGCCGGCACGACCCTCGGGCAGCGCGTGGCGCACCTGGCGGACCCGGCCATCGCCCTGCACGTTGACCCGCCATTCCTCGGCGCGCTCCGCGACGTCGCCATCGAAGCGCGCGAAGCGGACTTCCCAGACCGGCGGCGCGAGGATGTTGCCCATCAGCGCGGCATACACCTCGGGCCCGCCTTCGCGCCAGGCGAACTCGTGCCAGTCCGATTGCGGCGACTCCTGTGCCGACAATCGCACCCGCGCAAAGCGCCGCCAATCGTCGCTGAGCACGACCTGCCGCGCGGCCAAGGCGGCCTCCGCCGCCGCGATGGCTCCGGCCCGGCTGATCGGTAGGCTCGGCACGTCGGCTCGGAAACTGGTCGTGACTGCCCACAGCACCAGCCCGGCGAGGCCGAGCGCCGGGAGGATGCGATGCAAGCCGAGGATCCAGCCGGTGGCCGGTCGCTGCGGTGCCTCGAACGGTGGAGCGGGCTCCTCCGCGGGCACGTTCGGCCGCCAGTCGCCGTTACGGAGCCTCTCCGGAAATGGTTGCCAGGCGCCGGCGCGCCAGCGCTGCAGCAGCACGATCGCGACGGGCACCAGGCCGGCGGCAATGACCAGCGCGCGTTGCAGCGACGATCCCGGCGCATCGACCAGGAACAGCGGAATCGACATCAGCGCCAGGTCGAAGAGCACGTGCAACAGGATGGTCACCAGCAGGCCGAAGCGCAGGAACAGGAGCGCCCACACGATTGATGGCAGCAGCAGCTCGACCAGTCGCGAGTACGCCGGAAATCCTGGATAGTTGGCGTGGCCGCCCCCGAACACCAGGGCCTGCACCACGATCGCGATGCCGATCGCGAGGTTGCGTTGGCCGAACCGCGCACCGATGAGCGCGGCCAGCGAAAGCGGCACCGCGCGGAACAGGCACTCCTCCATGAAGCCGGCTTGCAGCGACAGTGCGATCGGGGAAAGCGCAGGCACGGCGCTGCCGAGAATGTTGGGATCGGTCAGCGACTCGGACGGCTGCCACCATCCGAGCCAGCGGTTGGTGGCGTAGTAGAAAAGTGCGATGAAGGCGAGCTCGAGAGCGACGAAGAGGTACCCGCCCACGGTGCGGCCGAGCACCGCAGGCGTCGCCGCCGCCTCGCGCCCCCACAGCTTCCAGAGCTGCGGGTGGTGCGCAAACGCGCGTCGCGACAGACTCTCCGCGGCCATGAAGACCAGGGCGTAGCCCAGTCCGCCACCGATGAAGATCACCAGGGCGCTGCCGACCTGGCGCACCCAGAACGTGCTCACCGGTTCGGCGGTGTCGTAGCCGAACCACGCGCCGGGAGCCGACGCGAGCGACGCGGCGCCGAGCAATCCACCGACGACGAGGCCGGCGATCAACGCGGGTCGCCAGGCGAGCCAATGCCGGCGCATCAACCACAGCACGCCTAGGATGCACCCACCCAGCCCGTACAGCACGCCAGCCGCAAGACCCGCCGCCCCGGCGATGGTGTTGTTGGCGGCGCGAAGCTCGGTGAATCGGCGCTCGAACGACTCCGGCACGAACCCGAAATGCGCCACCTCGGTGAGGCGATCGCCGGTCACCGCCAGGCGCACCCGGAAGCGGGCTTCACCTGCGGTGGCATCGCTGCGCTGGTACTCGAACACGTGATCGACCCGGCCGTTGGGCCGCCGCTCCTGGGTCTCGTTGAGCTGCCGGTACGCGGCGAGGTCGAGATTCCAGTGCTGTGCGGCGTCGCGCTCGGCCATGGCCCGCGCCGCCTCGATCGTGAGGGCGCGCGCGGCGACATCGGTGGGCAGGTAGGTCTCGGCAACCTTGCGAGTGAAACCATAGGGCGCGCCATCCGGCCGGAAGCGCACCAGTACCTCGCCGATCTCGCCAGGCGCGAACAGCCGTACTTCCCAGACGTACGGTGCATAGGCGTTGCTGGCGATGAGCTCAGCGAAGGCGCGCTTGCCCCCACCTTCGAGCTCGACGTAGTTCTGCATGGTGTCGTCGTGCACGAAGCGCACTGCGCTGCGCGCATGGTCCGGCGCAAGAACGAGCGATTGGGCGATCGCCTCGGCGCGCGTCACGGCTTCGTGGCGCGTCATCCGGATGTCGAGCTCGAGCAGCGGGATGGCAAGTGGGAAGAGCTTGAGCGCGACGCCGAGCGCGATCGCGGCAATCAGGGCGTAGGCGATCCAGAACCCGGTGCGACGGGTGAGCGGTCGGGGCTTGGCACGCGAAGCTGCGCTCACGTCCGGCACTCGATCACGCCCTGGGAGGCGAGTGCGGTAATACCGGCGGCGTCGATGCCGAGCCGCGACGCGAGCACGGCCGCGGTGTGCTCGCCCAGCAACGGCGGTGGTCGCTCGTAGGCGAGCGGCGCCGCGGAGAAGCGCAACGGTGTGACCACCTGCGGCACGGTACCGGCCAACGGGTGGTGAAGGTCGCGCTGCATACCGCGGGCAATGAGCTGGGGATCGGCGAAGACCTGGTCAACACGGTTGATCGGTCCGCACGGCACCGACGCGGGCTCGAGTGACGCGAGCCAGTCCTGTTGGGTGCGCGTGGCCATCACCGCGGCAATGATCGGCACCAGCAGGTCGCGGTTCTTAACCCGATCGACGTTGCGGGCAAAGCGCGGATCCGCGGACCACTGCGGATGGCCGGCGACCGCACTGAATCTGGCGAACTGGCCGTCATTGCCCACGGCCAGGATGATGTGGCCATCGGCGCACCCGAACACCTGGTACGGGACGATGTTGGGATGGGCGTTGCCGACCCGCCCCGGGGAGATGCCGCTCACGAGGTAGTTCATATCCATCACCGCCATCATCGCCACCGTGGTGTCGAAAAGGCACGCGTCGATGTACTGGCCCTGCCCCGAGTGTTCGCGGTGCGCAAGGGCCGCGAGGATCGCGGTAGAGGCATACATGCCGGTCATCAGGTCGGAGATGGCGACGCCGGCTTTCTGCGGTCCGCCGCCTGGGCGGTCGTCGCGTTCCCCGGTCACGCTCATGAAGCCGCCCTGCGCCTGGATCATGAAGTCGTAGCCGGCCCGCGCGGCATACGGGCCGTCCTGGCCGAAGCCGGTGATGGAGCAGTACACCAGCCGACGGTTGATCGCCGCGAGCGCGGGATAGGCGAGTCCGTACTTCGCGAGGCCGCCGACCTTGTAGTTCTCGACCAGCACGTCGGCTTCGCGTGCCAGCCTCAGCACCAGCTCGCGTCCCTCGGGCTTGGTGAAATCGATGGCAACGGAGAGCTTGCCGCGGTTGCAGGCAAGGTAATAGGCCGACTCGCCGGTGTCGCGTCCCTCACGATCCTTGAGAAATGGCGGACCCCAGCCGCGGGTATCGTCACCGCTACCGGGCTTCTCGACCTTGATGACCGTCGCGCCGAGATCGGCGAGCAACTGCGTGCACCACGGCCCCGCGAGCACGCGCGAGAGATCGAGCACGGTGAGATGCGCGAGCGGGCCCATTCACTCGGCCGGCCGCTGCAAGGTCGCGGCTGGGCGTCGGCAATCTTGCCCGCGAACCGGCGACTGCCGGCGGCACACCCACGACGCCCGCGAACAGAGACCCGGCGACGTCAACGGCACACCGTCAAATGGCACCCGTCACCTGGAGCTCATTCGATGGCCTTGACCATCTCGTCGACGACCTTCTTCGCGTCGCCGAACACCATCATGGTCTTGTCCATGTAGAACAGCGGATTGTCGATGCCGGCATAGCCCGAGGCCATCGACCGCTTGTTGACGATGACCGTCTTCGCCCGGTGCGCCTCGAGGATGGGCATGCCGTAGATGGGACTGCCCTTTTGCTCGGCGAGCGGATTCACGACGTCGTTGGCGCCGAGGATAAGGGCGACGTCGGCCATGCCGAACTCGCCGTTGATGTCCTCCATCTCGAACACCTGGTCGTACGGTACCTCCGCCTCGGCCAGCAGCACGTTCATGTGGCCCGGCATGCGGCCCGCCACCGGGTGGATGGCGTACTTGACCGTGACGCCCTTCTCGGTGAGCTTCTGGGCCATCTCCTTGACGGCGTGCTGGGCGCGCGCGACCGCGAGGCCGTAGCCCGGGACGATGATCACAGTGTCGGCATTGCTCATGATGAAGGCGGCGTCGTCAGGGCTGCCGGATTTCACCGTCCGGTCGCTCGCCCCCGCGGCCACGGCGCCTTCCTCCGCGCCAAAGCCGCCCAGGATGACGCTGATGAACGAGCGGTTCATCGCCCGGCACATGATGTAGGAAAGGATGGCGCCCGACGAGCCGACCAGCGAGCCGGCGATGATCAGCATCGGGTTGTTGAGGGAGAAGCCGATGCCGGCCGCCGCCCACCCCGAGTAGCTGTTGAGCATCGAGATCACCACGGGCATATCGGCGCCGCCGATCGGAATGATGATCAGGAAGCCGAGGAGAAAGGCGATCGCCGTCATGACGATGAAGGGCAGCCAGCCGCCGCCCATGAAGAACCAGATGCCGAAGCCGACCATCGCGATCGCCAGCAGGAGGTTGATCAGGTGCTGGCCGGGATACACCACGGGCTTGCCGCTGATGCGTCCGGAGAGCTTGCCGAATGCGATCACCGATCCGGAGAACGTGATCGCGCCGATAAACGTGCCGATGAAGAGCTCGAGCATGTTGCCGGTCGGCAACGGCACCGGCAGGCCGAAGGAGCCCGGATTGTGCACGGCTGCGACGGCGATGAGCACCGCTGCCATGCCGACCAGCGAATGCATCGCCGCAACGAGCTCGGGCATCTGGGTCATCTGCACCCGGCGCGCCACTACGGCACCGATCGCACCGCCGACTGCGATGCCGGCGAGCACCATGGCAACGTTCTTAGTCTGGGAATAGACCAGCGCGAAGGTGACGATCACCGCGACGGCCATCCCCGCCATGCCGAAGGCGTTGCCGCGGCGCGCCGTCGAAGGATGCGACAGGCCCTTCAGGGCGAAAATGAAGCACACCGATGCGGCGAGGTACCAGAGGGCGACTTGGTTGGCTGTCATGTTCTTGGGCTCTTTGCGCCAGGTGGTCGTGGTCGCGCGTCAGGACGCGTCGGAAGCTGCAGGCTTGTCCTTGGCCGGCGCGGCGCGCGGCTCTTTCTTGCGGAACATCTCGAGCATGCGTTGCGTGACCAAGAACCCGCCGAATACATTGACCGACGCCAAGGTCACGGCCAGCACACCCACCCAGCCACCCCAGTCCATGATCGCAGGGCTCGCCGCGAGCATCGCGCCCACCAGGATGATCCCCGAGATAGCGTTGGTCACCGACATGAGCGGCGTGTGCAGCGCCGGGGTCACGCTCCACACCACGTGATACCCAACCACGATCGCGAGCACGAAGATGATGAGATAGAAAACGATCGGATCAACCATGGACTCTCCGTGGAACGTTCGAGCGACGCGCGGCAAGGCCGTTCGCGGTGCTCGTTTTCGTGGTCATTGACGGGCGACGACCTGCCCGTTGGCGCACACCAGCGTGCCCTGCACGATCTCGTCGTCCTTGGGAATGCTGAACTCGCCGGTCTTGAGATCCAGCGACAGCGCCAGGAAGTTGAGCACGTTGCGGGCGTACAGCGCGCTCGCATCGGCCGGCACGGTGGCCGCGAGATTCGGGATGCCGACGATCTTCACACCGCGGTCGGTCAGGACCACCTCACCCAGCTTCGCGCCCTCGACGTTGCCGCCCTGTTCGATCGCCAGGTCGACGATAACCGTGCCCGGCCTCATCGCGGCGACGGTATCGGCCTTCACCAGCTTGGGTGCGGGGCGGCCGGGGATGAGGGCGGTGGTGATGACGATGTCCATCTGCTTGCAACGCTCGTGGATGATGCCGGCCTGGCGGGCCATCCAATCGGGCGGCATCGGCCGGGCGTAGCCGCCCACGCCTTCCGCGATCTGCCGCTCCTCGTCGTTGGCGTAAGGCACGTCGACCCATTTCCCTCCCAGCGACTCGACCTGATCCTTGACCGACGGACGCACATCGGTCGCCTCGATCACGGCGCCGAGGCGCTTGGCCGTTGCGATCGCCTGCAGCCCGGCCACGCCCACGCCCATCACCAGAACCCTAGCTGCCTTGACGGTACCAGCCGCGGTCATCAGCATGGGCATGAAGCGCCCGTATTCCACCGCGGCGATCACCACAGCCTTGTAGCCCGCGATGTTGGCCTGCGACGACAGCACGTCCATGGCCTGCGCGCGGCTGATGCGCGGCAGCCATTCCAATGCGAAGCCGGTGAGCCCCGCGTGCGCGTACGCGGCGATGCTGTCCTGATCGAAGGGGTTGAGCAGGCCGACCAGCAATGCGCCGCTCTTCTGAGCGCCGAGCTCCTCGGCCGAGGGACCCCGAACCTTGAGCACGATGTCGGCGCCGAGCGCCTCGGCCGCGCTGCCGATGCGCGCGCCAGCGGCGGCGAAGAGGTCATCGGGAATGCTCGCGGCGAGCCCGGCGCCTTGTTCCACCAGCAACTCGTGCTTGCCGCTCGCAGCCAGTTTCTTGACCGTCTCCGGGGTCGCGGCGACGCGGGTTTCGCCGGCGCGCGTCTCACGTGGGATGCCTATCAGCATGTCGGTTCGGTTGTCAGTTGTCAGTTGTGGGTGTCATTTGTAAGTTGCGGTGCGGTCACGAACCCGTGCAATGCTTTCCTGACGGCGACCGGCGCGCGACCGTCGCCATTCTACTTCTCCTGAATCACCACCACAGACGCCGGTTGAGTTCGGTAGCATCACGCCTGCAAGAGGGGCGGTCGTTCACTCCAGGGCACCCCTGCATCGGCACCGCATCGGTCCCGTCCGCCTGCGAGTCGTGGCTTCTCTGCCGCCACCGCTCCCTGCGATGTCGCGTTTGCGGACCGTCAACCTGTGGACTGCCAACCGCCATGCCAACTGTCAACTATCAACTGCCAACCGCTACCTGTCACCTGTCACCTGTCACCTGTCGCCCGCCACCTGCATCGCGATCGCGCGGCCCACGTCCTCGGTACCTGCTGTGCCGCCCATGTCTGGCGTACGCGGGGCAGCGGGGTCAGCCAGCACGGCCGTGATCGCGTCGACTACGGCGCGACCCGCCTCCGGATGGCCGAGATGATCGAGCATCAACGCGCCGCACCAGATCTGGCCGATGGGATTGGCAATGCCTTTGCCGGTGATGTCAGGAGCGGAACCGTGCACCGGCTCGAACAACGATGGGAATGTCCGCTCCGGATTAATGTTCGCCGACGGTGCGATGCCGATGGTGCCACAGACTGCCGGACCGAGGTCGGACAGGATGTCTCCGAATAGATTGGAGCCCACCACCACGTCGAAGCGCTCCGGCCGCTGCACGAAATGGGCCGTCAGGATGTCGATGTGGTACTGGTCGGCACGCACGTCCGGGTAATGCTCGGCCATCGCCTTCACCCGCTCGTCCCAATACGGCATGGTGATCGAGATGCCGTTGGACTTGGTGGCGGAGGTGAGATGCCGCTTCACTCGCGACCGGGCGAGGTCGAAAGCAAAGCGGAGGATGCGATCGACGCCCTTGCGCGAGAAGACCGACTGCTGGAACACCACCTCGCGGTCGGTGCCCTCGTACATGCGGCCCCCGATCGACGAGTATTCGCCTTCGGTATTCTCGCGGACGACGACGAAGTCGATGTCGCCAGGAGCGCGGTTGGCAAGCGGCGAGGGAATCCCCGGCATGAGGCGACAAGGCCGCATGTTCACGTATTGATCGAAGTCGCGACGGAACTTGATCAGGGATCCCCACCGCGATACATGATCGGGAACGGTCGCAGGCCAGCCGACCGCGCCGAAATAGATCGCGTCGTGATGGCGGATCCGCTCGAACCAGTCGTCGGGCATCATTCGGCCGTGTTCAGCGTAGTACTCGCAACTCCACGGATAATGATCCCACTGGAAGGCGATGCCAAAGCGCCGGGCAACAGCATCCATGACGCGCATGCCTTCGGGCACGACCTCGCGTCCGATGCCGTCGCCGGGTATGACCGCAATGCGATAAGTCTTTGCCATGCTGCCTTGACCTCCTTGCGTCGGGATTCTACGTGCCGCGGCTTCGGCTACCAAATCGGCACATTCAGATGGTAGGCCGCTTGCTCGTCACGCTGCAGTTCCTGTTGCTCGCGGCGCTCGCCTGGCCGGTGTACGCGGGCCTGCCCCACGCCAGTGCCATTGGCCTCGTGCTCGCGGGTGTGGTGCTCGGAGTGTGGTCGCTGGTGGCCAACCGGCCCGGCAACTTCAACATCCGCCCCGAGGTGAAGCCAGGCAGCCGGTTCATCGAGCGCGGTCCCTATCGCTTCGTGCGCCACCCCATGTACGTCGCCGTGCTCGTCGTCGCCGCCGGGCTGGTGGCGTGGCAGCCGGCTGCCTGGCGCGGTGGAGCATGGCTCGCGCTCGCCGGCGTGCTGTACACGAAGACTCGCATCGAGGAAGTCGCCATGCTGCGTGCGCATCCTTCGTATGCCGCGTATCGGGCGCGTACCTCGCGCTGGCTGCCCTTCCTTTGGTAGCCAGCGCGGGCATCCTTCCTATGCCGCGTATCGCGCGGGAAACGCGCGCTGGCTGCCCTTCTTTGGTAGCCAACCTACGTCCGATCCGGGAGGCGCCCGCCGCTTCGGAAAGCGCGCGTCTCACCTCGCCATGCGCCGTTCGCCGTCCGCCGTGCAAGGCGCGCTCCATGCAGCGCCATGGGTTTCCGCCTCGCTGCGTCCATCCGCACCGATCACGCGATGTACCGCGAGATCGGCGACTTCGGCCATCGGTGCAATGGAGCGCCGGGCCCAGGTGGCCCAGCATGCGTTCTTCCGTGCCGCAAGGCGCTTCGTTGGAAGGATCGTCATGAAGGCCACCACCCAAAGCAGTGCGATCGACACGATGATGGGCATCACGCCAGACACCGCGATGCCGGCCAGGAAGGGCATTACGACGGACACCACGACCAACGCCGGAGCCGGCGCCACCGCCGTGAACGCCAGGCTGAGGGTCATGATCCGAGGCGTGTACGTCGCGGCGATTGTGGTGCTTCAGGTGATGCTCGCCTGGAAGCTCGTGCCCATCATCGCGCTGGCATTGCAACAGCACATCCGGCTCGGGACCTTGCCAGATGGCTGGCCGTCAATCCTGCAAGTCACCGCGGCAGCCATATGCGTGGTCGGCACCGGTCTCGCGCTTGGCTACCCGAGCGTTGCCTTGATGCGCCATGTGCAGCGTGGCGTGCAACGCTTCGTGGGGTTGCCACCGTGGACCATTGCCCTGACCTTCGCGGGACTGGCACTGATTCTCATCGACGCCGCGCTGCGCGCAATGGCACGCCTGCCAAGTTCCGAAGCGGCGGCGGAGTTGCTCGCGGCCACGTTGCCGCTAGGACCGACGGGGATCGCCCTGATGAGCGCCGGCGTGCTCCTCGGCGAGATCCTGCGGCGCAACCGGCCCATGCGCGCCTCCAGCCTCGAAGCACCCCATTCCCATGCACCCATCGACGCCGCGGCGACGAGCGTGGCGCATTCGTGGCGGAGCGCGGCATGATGAGCCTCGGCCCGGTCCTGTCACCCGTGGCGCTCCGGCAACTGCAGTACTGGATCGCGGTCGTCGCGGCCGATCATGCGCAGCGTGCGCGCGCCGGAGGTTATGCCGAGCTCAATCACGGACGCGCCGGCATCCTGGCTTCGATGGTCGCGGGGGATGGCTTTCTCACCTATTCGCCGCGGACGTCCGATCCCAAGGGCGATCCTCTCCAGGCCTTCACGTCCCTGGGTCATGTCCATGACGGGACACTCTATCGCTCGGCGTCGGATGGAATGCCCGCCTTCCGGGTCGCTATCGATTACGTCGTCGTCACCCCGGCGCCGATCCGGCCGCTCTTGGATGGCCTCGACTTCATCCGCAACCGGCAGCACTGGGGCGCGGCCTTTCGATTCGGCGCACTGCGCATTGGCGCCGCCGACTTCGGCACTATCGCCATCGCTATGGGACACGTCGATGCCCGGAAGGATCATCGGGCGGCATGAGGTGGCGAGGGCGCGCTCGACGCGCCGCCGGCGCCGGGGTAACGTGCCCACATGGCCTTGACTGGACCTTTCGCGCAGCACGCCGACCCCGGGGCAACGCGTCCTTGCCCGGGCGCTACCGAAGGACTCGCGGCGCCCCGTGTGTGCTGGCATTGGCTCGCATTCGAGGATTTGTCGCCCCACGATCTGTACGCGGCACTGGCGCTGCGGGCTGCCGTGTTCGTGGTCGAGCAAGGCTGCCCCTTCCTGGATCCCGATGGCTGGGATGCCCGCGCCCTCCATCTGCTCGGCTGGGATGCCACGCGCGGCAACGTTACACCTCGGCTCATCGCCTATCTGCGCGTCCTTCCGCCCGGTCTCAAGCACCGGGAGCCTGTGATCGGTAGGGTCATCACCGCAGCGTCGCATCGCCGGCTGGGGCTCGGTCGCTTGCTGATGATCGAAGGACTGCGCCGGACGCGGACGGTGTTCCCGTGCGTGTCGATTCGCGTGGCCGCGCAGCAACGACTCGAACGCTTCTACGCGAGCCTGGGATTCGCGCCGATCGGTGCTTCGTACGTGGAGGACGACTTGCCGCACGTCGACATGGTCCTTCCCCCCGGTCGGTGAAGCCCACGGGGGCGCAGCCCGTTTACAACGCTGGTCGCCGTCGGTGACCTTGCCCGGCCCCCGGAAGATTGCCACCGCGAACGCCGCTACGCTAAGCTCATCCTGCCGGTGCGCGGTGCTCGCGCGCCGGTCTTTTTTTGACAATCCAGCCGCCCTCCATGTCTTCCGCTGCCCACGACCATCGTCGCGCCGTGCTCATGATGGTGCTCGCCGCCACGTGCTGGTCGTCGGGTGGTTTTCTGGTGCGGCAGGTTTCGATCCAGAATGCCTGGGAGATCGTGTACTGGCGCTCGCTGGCCATGGCGATCTTCGTCGCGATCACCCTCGCGGTGATGCATCGCGGCGCAACGCTCAGGACTATTCGCGCCGTCGGCATGCCAGGCGTGCTCTCCGGCTGCTTCCTGGCCGGGACGTTCTTCTTTTTCATCGCCTCACTCACCCGCACCACCGTCGCCAATACCTTCGTGCTGATGAGCGTGTCGCCGTTCCTCGCGGCGCTCGCCGGACGGATTTTCCTGGGCGAGCGGGTTCCGCCGCGGACCTGGGTTGCCATGGCCGTGGCATTCGCCGGCATCGTCACCATCTTCGGCGCAGCCGTGGACGTCGGTCGGCTCACCGGCAACCTGCTCGCCCTGGGCGTGTCCTTCTGCTTCGCGCTTAACGTCACCATGCTGCGGCGGTTCCACGCCTCGGTCGATATGCTGCCCACCGTGATGCTGGCCGGCATCTTTTCACTGTTGCCTGCGTTCCTGATCGCAGGACCGTTGGAGGCCACCCCGCGGGATATCGCGGTGCTGGCGTTCATGGGATGCGTACAACTCGGTACGGGTTGCTTGCTCATGACCGCCGCGTCGCGGGCGCTCACTGCGACCGAGCTCGGACTGCTCGCCTTGCTCGAGCCGATTCTCGGCCCGCTGTGGGTCTGGCTGCTGATGGCCGAAGCCCCCTCGCGCTACGCCCTGATCGGCGGCGTGATTGTGCTCGGCGCCGTACTCGCCAACGAGATCTACGCGGCCTGGGAAAGCGGACGCCAGAAGGCACTGCGCGGCGTCAGCATGCCCGAAGTCTTGCCTCCCGCCTGATCCCGGATCGAATCGATGACGTGGCCGGCGTTCCCCGCAGCGTTCTACGCCGTGGCAACGCTCGCGATCCTGCTTACCGGCATTTCCAAGGGTGGCTTCGGTGCCGGCGGTGCGGGCGTCGCCGTGCCACTGATGTCGATCTTCATCTCGCCGGCGGAGGCCGCGGGGATCGTGCTGCCCATTCTCTGCGCCATGGACCTGTTCGGCGTACATGCTTATCGCGGCCAATGGTCCGGGCGACACCTTGCGGCGCTCGTCCCCGGCGCTCTCGCCGGCATCGTGCTCGGGGCCTTGGCGTTCGGCTTGCTGCCGGTCGCCGCGATTCGGGCACTGCTCGGGATCATTGCCATCCTGTTCGCACTCAATCGATGGTTCCATGTCAGCGAAAGGATTGCCAAGGCGCTCGCTACCGAGCACCGCCCGCCGGGACGGGTGGCGGGGGCCCTGTGGGGCGCGCTGTCCGGGTTCACGAGCACGCTCGCACACGCCGGAGGTCCACCTTTCGCCGTGTACATGCTGGCGCAGCGTCTCGATAAAACCCTGCTCGTCGCGACCTCCGTGGTGTTCTTCCTGATCCTCAATTACGTGAAGCTCATCCCGTATTACCTGCTCGGCCAGCTCTCGACCGCCAACCTCGCCGTCGCTCTGCTGTTCGCCCCGCTCGCGCCCGTCGGCATCTGGCTCGGGGTATGGCTCCACCGCCGGGTGAGCGAAGCCGCCTTCTACCAGGTGAGCTACACTCTGCTCTTTGCCACCGGGCTGAAGCTCGTCTGGGACGCGGCTCGTTAACGTCTCGCCGGGTCACCTCCGGTAGTCGCGCCGCGACCTTCCGTAACCGGGGCATGGCGCGCGGTGCGTCGCTGGCGGCAGGTTCTAGGGAACCGCGCAGGCAAACGCGCGGGCAGACATGATTTTCCGCGCAACCGGCTCTAGCAGCCATAGGGCTGCGCGATGTGTCCGCCCACGTGCCCGCCTCGACTCGCATCCAAACGGCACGTGCGGTGATCAGCTTCCGAGCCATCTAGGCCGCCATGAAACAGACGTTCCTCGAATTCGAGCAACCGATTGCCGAGCTGCAGGCAAAGATCGACGAGCTCCGCTACGTGCACGAAGACTCGGCCGTCGACATCTCGGACGAGATCAACCGCCTCGCGAAGAAGAGCCAGCAACTTACCCGTGACATCTACGCCAAGCTGTCGGCGTGGCAGATCGCGCAGGTCGCTCGTCACCCGCAACGTCCCTACACCCTCGACTACGTCGGCAGCATCTTCAGCGATTTCCGCGAGCTGCACGGCGACCGCGGCTATGCCGACGATCCGGCGATCGTCGGGGGCCTCGCCCGATTCAACGGCCAGCCCTGCATGGTCATCGGGCATCAAAAGGGGCGCGACACCAAGGAAAAGATCCGCCGCAACTTTGGCATGCCCCGCCCCGAGGGCTATCGCAAGGCGCTGCGACTCATGAAGCTCGCCGAAAAGTTCGGCTTGCCGCTCTTTACCTTCGTCGATACCCCCGGCGCGTATCCGGGCATCGGCGCGGAAGAACGTGGCCAGTCGGAGGCCATCGGCCGCAATCTCTACGAAATGGCCGGCCTGCGTACGCCGGTGGTGGTGACCGTTATCGGAGAAGGCGGCTCCGGTGGGGCACTCGCCATCGCGATCGGCGACGTCTCGCTCATGCTGCAGTACTCGACCTACTCGGTCATCTCGCCCGAGGGTTGCGCCTCCATCCTGTGGAAATCGGCCGAGCAGGCGCCCGAGGCCGCCGAGATCCTGGGTATCACCGCCGCGCGCCTCAAGCAACTCGGGCTCATCGACCGCGTTGTTACCGAACCTCTCGGCGGCGCCCACCGCGATCACGCGGCGATGATGGTGACGCTGCGCAAGGCGCTGACCGAGTCGCTGCGCCAGCTGCAGGACCAGCCACTCGATGCGCTGCTCGAGGCGCGCGAGGACAAGATCCTCGGTTACGGCAAGTTCAAGGAAATCTCGCCCGGCTGATGGGGCGAAGACCGATGGTTGCCGACCACCGCAGCAAGGCCTCCGATGCGGTCGATGGCGCGGTCGATCTCTCCCTCGCCGCGCTCGCCGGCCCTCTTGCAGCCGGCCCTCTTGCAGCCGGCCCTCCTGAAGCCGTCCATTCTGCAACCCGCCATCCGGCCGCCGGCCTGCCGATGGCGAGCGGCGCAGCGCACGGGTTGGCCCCGACCCGGCAGCGCCCGGACGGCGCGGCGGTCTGCGCGCGTCGACGTCCGCTGCGCATCGTCGTCGGCCTCTCCGGGGGGCGGGACTCGATGGTATTGCTGCATGCCCTCGCCTGCGCCCGCAACCGCCGCGCCATCGATCTCCGTGCGCGGCACGTCCACCACGGCCTTTCGGTCCACGCCGATGCGTGGGCGCAGTTCTGCGTCGAGCAATGCGGGGCGCGGGATATCCCGCTCGACGTGGTACGCGTGCGGGTCGAGCGCCGCGGGGGTGAAAGCCTCGAAGCGGCGGCACGGGCTGCGCGGTACGGCGCGCTCGCCGCGGCGAGCGCCGATGCCATCG
>JBDSND010000117.1:0-35172 GCA_039915505.1 Casimicrobiaceae bacterium | reverse complement strand
ATCTCTCGATGCTGCACTGGCACATTCCGTTCTGGCTTGGGATGGTGGTCGGCGTCGTCTTCGTCTCTCTCGTCTCGGTCGTCATCGGCACGATCTGCTTTCGCTTCAAGCTGAAGGAGCTGTACTTCGCGATCGTCACGCTCGCCTTCTCGGAGCTGGCCCGATTGGTGATCCTCAACTGGACTACGTTCACCAACGGCTCGCTCGGCATTAACTTCACAGTGACGCCGACACTGTGGGTTCCAGGGCAGGGCGTCATTCCGGTCACCGGAACGCTGATGTGGTACTACCTGAGCCTCGCAGCAGTGGTTCTGGCGGTCATTTTCTACTCGCGCATCGTTCATTCCTGGATGGGGCGGTCGTTCGCGGCCATCCGCCTCAACGAGGATCTCGCCGACACGCTCGGTATCAACGTGTTTCGCTACAAGCTCGTCTGCTTCGTTGCGGGCAATGCCGGCGCAGCGGTGGCCGGCAGTTTCTATTCGTTCTACATCAGCTACATTGATCCGCACTACTTCTCGGTCGACCAGTCGCTCGCCATCATCGCCATGGCGCTGCTCGGCGGCCGCGAGTTCGTCGCGGCGCCGATCGTCGGCGCGCTCGTCTTGACGGCACTGCCGCACGTGATCGACGTCAACGCCGAAGTGCGGATCCTCATTTATGGGCTGATCCTGATCCTCACCATACTGCTGATGCCTCGCGGCATCGCTGGCGTGCTACTGCGATGGCGTCGTGCTGCTTGAGATCAGAAACCTGACCAAGCGATTCGGCGGCCTGACCGCCGTCGACGCCATCTCGTTCGAACTCGAGGAGGGCGCGATCGTTGGCGTCTTCGGTCCCAACGGATCGGGCAAGACCACGCTGCTCAACGTCATCTCCGGCGTCTACCTGCCGAGCGAGGGCGAGATGCTCTGGAACGGCAGGAGGCTAAACGGCAGCAAGCCGCACGAGATTGCCGCCGCGGGGATCGTCAAGACGTTCCAGAACCCGCAGCTCTTTGGCGAGCTTTCGGTCTTCCACAATGTCGCCATCGCTGGCCATCTGCGCTTGAAGCGGCAGACCGGATGGCGCCGCGCCGCGACCCTGTTGCCCTGGCACCGGGGAACGGACGACGGCCTCGCGGAGCGCATCGATCACGTGCTCGACGTGTGCCGCCTCAAGTCGTTTCGCGATCAGCCCGCGTCCAGCCTGTCGTACGGTGGCGAGAAGATGCTTGGCGTCGCCATGGCCCTGATGTGCGAGCCGAAGCTGCTGCTGCTCGACGAGCCCGGCAGTGGTCTTGGCCAGGATGAGATCGCCAACCTGGATGCGGTGCTGCGCGACCTGCGCGACCATGGCACGACCTTGTGCGTCATCGATCACCGGGTCGGCTTCCTCGGTAAGCTCGCCGACCGCGCCATCGTCATCCACCACGGTGCCAAGATCGCCGAGGGCACGCCCGACGCGGTACTGCGCGATCCGGCGGTCATCGAAGCGTATTTGGGACGAGGCAGCGCCACCAATGCCGTAGCGGCGCACGCGGAGATCTAAAGTGTCCCGAATTGGAAGTTCGTTGAATAAATTTGCGATGGCTGCGCACTTCCGATTCGGCACACCAGGGCCTGGTTGACCTGACATGCTCGAACTCACCGGCATCGACGTTTACTACGCCAAGAACCAGGTCCTGAAGGGCGTCTCGTTGACAGTAGGCGATGGCCAAGTAGTCGCCCTGGTCGGCGCCAATGCTGCCGGCAAGACGACGACACTCAGGACCATCATGGGGCTGAAGGCTCCCGTTGCCGGAGCGATTCGCTTTGCCGGAGCCGGCCTCGACGCTGTTCCGACGCACGAGCGGGTGCAGCGCGGACTCGTTCTTGTTCCCGAAGGTCGGCAAGTGTTTCCCAAGTTTTCGGTCACCGAAAACATGCTCATGGGAGCCTACCACCGAGCCGACCGCAACCGCCTCGAGCGCGATTTCGACGAGCTTTTCAGCATGTTCCCGCGCCTGGCCGAGCGCAAGGAGCAGAAGGCCGGCTCGATGTCGGGCGGCGAACAGCAGATGCTGGCCATCGCGCGTGGCCTGATCGGCCAACCGAAATGCCTGCTGCTCGACGAGCCTACGCTCGGCTTGGCACCGATCATCGTCGACGAGATCACCCGCATCATCCGCACGCTCGCTGCCGGCGGCATGACGATTCTTCTCTCCGAGCAGAATGCGGCCATGGCGCTCGCCGTGGCGGACCGGGCCTATGTGCTCGACAACGGCCGCGTCACCCTCGAAGGCACGGGTGCCGAGCTTGCCGGAGACGAGGCGGTGCGACGCAACTATCTCGGCAGCTGAGCGTTCCAGAGGCACAGACACGCAACGGAGACATCATGCCCAACGTACTTACCGAAGCGCAGATCGACCAGTACAGACGAGAAGGCTGCGTGTATCCGATACGCGCGATCCCGGAAGCCCAGGCGCTGGCCATTCGCCAACGTCTCGAAGACTTCGAAGCGCAAGCCGGGGGGCCGCTCGCGGGTGGCCTGCGGCACAAGTCGCACCTGCTCTTCTCGTGGCTCGGCGATCTCGTTCGCGAGAGCCGCATTGTCGACGCGGTGGTGGACCTCTACGGCCCCGACCTGCTGTGCTGGACAACCAACTTCTTCATCAAGGAAGCAAACAATCCCGCTTTCGTGTCTTGGCACCAGGATTCGACGTACTGGGGACTGAGCCGGCCCGACGTGGTCACCGCCTGGGTCGCGCTTACGCCGAGCAACCGCGGCAACGGCGCAATGGAGTTCATTCCCGGCACGCACACGTCGGACCAGATTCCGCACCGCGACACCTTTTCCAAGGACAACATGCTGACGCGCGGCCAGGAAGTGGCCGTTGACGTCGATCCTGCGCAGGCGCGCGTGATCGAACTGCGGCCTGGTGAAATGTCGCTGCACCACGTTCGGCTCGTCCACGGCTCGGCGCCCAACCACTCGAACGACCGGCGCATCGGCTTTGCGATCCGCTACATCCCGACCAGCGTCAGCCAGATCGAGGGCGAAGATAGCGCGACCCTGGTTCACGGCGGCGACTCGTACCGGCATTTCGAGCACGAGCCCCGGCCGCCACGCGACATGGACCCCGCCTTTGTCGCGCTCCACACGCGTATCACCGAGCGCCAGGCCGCCATCCTCTACCGTGGCACTGGAGTGCCGAACTTTAATGATCCCCGGGCATTGCCCGGGCGCGCCGCACGGCCCTGATGGTTCCGATCGAAGCGCCGCGCACGGTCGAACGAATTCGGCGCAAGCAATCACTCCGTTGAGGCGGTCCCGTGGAGTCCATCGCTCGGGTCGCCAGCTGGGAGTGTATGGGGCTGTATCGCAAGGCCCTTCGACATTGGTCTTACGTTAGCGTTAGCCCTTCGTACGCACCAATCATCTGCCAACGGCATCATGGCCAGCATCGAACGATGCCGTTTGCGAACCGACGCGGGCGCATGGGCCGCACACGCTGGCCACGTGTGCACGGGTAGTCGCGCCGCCAGCGGGTGGTTCGTTCCGGCGCGAGCGGCTGATGCGGTAGCATGGCGCGTACCCATTCACTCGCGCCCATGAACGTCGCCTTCATCCTCGACCCGCTGCTTGCGCTCAAGGCCTACAAGGACTCGAGCGTTGCCATGATGCGGGCCCTCGCCAAGCGCGGCCACATCATCCACGCCCTGGAACCCGTCGATATCGCCTGGGACGCCTCGGGCACCCACGCCCGCACGCTGCCCCTTACCCTGTCCGACGATGACGACGCGTGGTACTCGGCGGGGGAGCCACGGTCGCAGGCGCTGGCGTCGTTCGACGCGGTGATCATGCGCAAGGATCCACCCTTCGACATGGAGTACGTTTACGCCACGTACCTCCTCGAGGCGGCGGAGCGCGAAGGTGCTCTGGTCTACAACCGGCCGGGCGCGATTCGGGACTGCAACGAGAAGTTCGCGATCACCAATTTCCCGCAGTTCGTGGCCGCCACGCTCGTCACCCGCGACCGGGCGCGGATCGAGGCATTCATCGACCGCGAGCGCGATGTCATCCTGAAGCCGATGGATGGCATGGGCGGAACGTCGATCTTCCGGGTAAAGACCGACGACCCGAACCGCAACGTCATCATCGAGACCTTGAACCAGGCGGGGGCGCGCACCGTGATGGCGCAACGTTTCATTCCCGAGATCGCCGAGGGCGACAAGCGGGTGCTGGTGATCGCCGGCGAGCCGGTGCCGTTCTCGCTGGCGAGGATTCCCAAGCCCGGCGAGACTCGCGGCAACCTCGCGGTCGGCGGACGCGGCGTGGCCATGCCGCTCACCCCCAGGGAGCGGCAGATTGCTGAAGCGATCGGGCCGCGCCTGTGGGCCGATGGCATGCTGGTGGTCGGTCTCGATGTCATCGGCGGCTACCTCACCGAGATCAACGTCACCAGCCCGACGTGCTTCGTGGAGATCGCCCAGCAGACGGGGTTCGACACCGGCGGGATGTTCGCGACCGCGCTCGAACGGGCGGTTGCGGTCCGCGCGCCGGCAACAACCATGCCTTGATCGCGGCGGCAGCGCGGCGGCGGTCCGCAGCCTGCGTGCTACCATCGTCACAGACCGCGGCGTACTGCGCCTCGTTACCGCCGCCGGGCACGGACTTGGCAATGATCGGCGTCCTCATTATCGCGCACGACAACCTCGGCGACAGCCTCCTCCGTGCCGTGAGCCATGTACTGGGCGGACGTCCCGCGCAGTTCGACGTGCTGTCGGTCGCCGCCAGCGACGATCCCATGATGCTGCTGCCGCGCGCTCGAGAACAGGCCGAGCATCTCAACACCGGCGAGGGCCTGCTGGTGTTCTCCGATATCTACGGCGCGACGCCTTCGAACTTGGCGGTGAAGCTGCTCCGACCCGGTCACGTCGCGGTCGTCGCGGGCGTCAACCTGCCGATGCTCGTGCGCGCCTTCACCTACCGGACCCGCGACCTCGACACGATGGTCACCAAGGCGGTTTCGGGAGGGTGCGAGGGCGTTCTGCATGTCGAGACGGGCTCTGCCCATGCAGCAACGCGAGGTTGAGATCCTCAACAAGCTCGGGCTGCATGCCCGGGCGTCGGCCAAGCTCACGCAACTCGCCGCCAAGTTCCAGTGCGAGGTTCACATGGCACGCAACGGCCGCAAGGTGAACGCCAAGAGCATCATGGGCGTCATGATGCTGGCAGCCGGCAAGGGCGCGAAGATCACCTTGGAGACCAGTGGCAGCGATGAGGAAGCGGCGATGGATGCACTGGTCGCGCTCATCAGCGACTATTTCGGCGAAGGAAAGTGACCCGGCCGCGGTGCCAGCGGATGCCGCCGGGCATTGCGGCGGGCAACGGACCGTCGACGACGCGGGGGAGCGGCTAGGCCCATCATGACGAGCTTCGCGCTGCATGGCATCGGCGTGTCGAGCGGCATCGCGATAGGGCGCGCGCAGCTCATCTCCCACGCCACCCTCGAGGTGGCGCATTACTCGATAGGCCCCCACCAGGTGCAGGGAGAGATCACCCGCTTCGGCAATGCGCTGGCCGAGGTGCAGCGCGAGCTCGAGGCGCTGCGTAGCGCCATCGTGGCGGGCGACGCCCCGGCCGAAGTAGGCGCCTTCCTGGACGTGCACTGGATGATCCTGCACGACCCGACCATTGCTGAGCAGCCCGCCCGGATCATTGCGGAGCAACGCTGCAATGCGGAGTGGGCGCTAACTCAGCAAATGAATGTGCTGGTCGGAGAGTTCGACCTCATCGAGGATGCCTACCTGCGGGAGCGCAAGGCCGACGTCGTGCAAGTGGTCGAGCGGGTGCTGAAACGCTTGCTCGGAAAGCCCGGCGCGATCGTGCCGCAGGGCGTCGACCAGCACACCATCCTGGTCGCGCACGATCTTTCTCCGGCCGATGTGATCCAGTTCAAACAGCACCGCTTCGGCGCCTTCCTGACCGATCTCGGCGGAGCGACCTCGCACACGGCCATCGTGGCCCGGAGCCTGAATGTGCCCGCGGTCGTGGCCACCCACAATGCCAGGGCGCTGATCCGCGAGAACGAGCTCCTGATCGTCGACGGCAGCAACAGCGTGGTCATCGTCAATCCGGACAAGTCGGTGCTGGCCGAGTACCGGCTGAAGCAGTCCGAACTCGAGCTCGCCCGGGCCAAGCTCAAGCGCCTGAAGACCAAGCCGGCCACCACCCTCGACGGGCACCACGTCGACCTGTGCACGAACATCGAGCTGCCCGAGGATCTCGCCCAGACCATCGAGGTCGGCGCCGACGGCGTCGGACTGTTTCGTTCCGAGTTCCTGTTCCTCAACCGCGAGGGTCTGCCCACGGAAGACGAGCAATTCGAAGCTTACCGCGCGGTGGCCGAGGGCATGGAGAAGCGGCCGGTGGTGATCCGCACGTTCGATCTCGGGGCCGACAAGCAGAAGGAGGGCCTCGCCGGACTCGCGCGGGTGGCGCCCAACCCGGCCCTCGGACTGCGGGCAATCCGGTTCTGTCTCGCCGAGCCCCGGTTGTTCCAGACCCAGCTGCGCGCCATCCTGCGCGCCTCGCGTTATGGCAACGTCCGCATCCTGGTGCCGATGCTGGCGTCGGTCGCGGAGATCGAGCAGACCCTGGCGCTGATCGACCATGCCAAGGAAACGCTTCGCGAGCAGGGCGTGGCCTTCAATGCCGACATCCTAATCGGCGGCATGCTCGAGATCCCGGCCGCGGTGCTCGCCGTCGCGTCGTTTCTGAAGCGCCTCGACTTCGTTTCGATCGGTACCAACGACCTCATCCAGTACACCCTCGCGGTCGATCGCTCCGACGAGGCGGTGTCGCACCTTTACGATCCGCTGCACCCGGCGGTGCTGCGCCTCATCGACATGGCGATCACGGCGGCCAATCGCGCCAAAGTGCCGGTGGCGCTGTGCGGCGAGATGGCCGGCGACGTGCGGCTGACGCGCCTGCTCCTCGGCATGGGCCTGCGCGACTTCTCGATGCACCCGGCGCACCTGCTCTCGGTCAAGCAACGCGTGTTGACGAGCGAGATCAAGCAAATCCAACCCGTGATCGCCCGGATCCGGCGCAGCGACGACCCTACCCGACTGGCGGCGCTTCTGGAACGCCTGAACGCCTAGCCTTCCTGCCGGGGATGTCGGAATATCGGGCAGGGGTGCCGTGTTCGCAATTGGTGGGCACTGGGCGCCCTGTCCTCGCCTTGCATCCTGTGAAATCGCACATGATCTTACTCCGCCTGCACCCGATGCTGCGCCGGTCGCCGCGCCTGTCGCAGCGCCCGTTGTGGCGCGCCGCCATGTCGCTGTGCCTCGCGTTGGCATGTACGGGGTCCGCGCTGGCTATGGTCGTAGGCGAAGCCCCCCCGGGTTTTGCCCTGCTCGAGGCCACGGGTGAGCTCGTTTCGCTCGACCGGTTGCGCGGCAAGGTGGTGTATGTCGATTTCTGGGCCTCTTGGTGCGCACCTTGCCGCCGCTCGTTTCCGTGGATGAGCGAGATGAGCCGCCGTTATCACGCCGACGGCCTGACCGTGATCGGGGTCAACGTCGACAAGAAGCGGGGAGACGCGGATCGCTTCCTGCAGCAGCAGCCGGCGGCATTCACCGTCGTGTTCGACGCCGCCGGGGCGACGCCTTCCGCGTGGGGCGTGCGCGGCATGCCGAGCTCTTTTCTGCTCGATCGCCAGGGCAAGGTCGTGGCGATGGAAACGGGTTTCGACGAGACCACCAAGGATGCCCTCGAAGCCCGCATTCGCAAGGCCCTCGAAGCCCGCTGACGTCGTCACCGACCGCAGTACGCATGATCCGCACCGCCACCATCGTCATCACCGTCGCCATCGCCGCCACGCTGGCCGGCTGCGCGGCGTACGCGCCGCCGAGACCCTGGGAAAAGGGCGAGCTGGCGAGAAGCGACATGCAATTCGACGCCGACGCGCTCGACAGCCGGAACGCCCGGCACGTCTACACCAGCAAGGAAGCCGCGAGCGGGGGCTACGGCGTGGGCGGAGGCGGGTGTGGCTGCAACTGAGGCAGAAGCAACCGAGGGGGAAGCGCCCGCGCCGCCGACTATGGCGCATGCGCCGGAGACGGTGGCGGCTGCGCCCGAGACCGGTACTCGCAGCGGCGGCATGGGCCATTCCACCGCGCTCTTCGCCGCGGCCATGGCCTTGCCCGGCGTGACGCCCGGCATCGCCAGCGCGCAGGATGTCGCCGACGATGGCGTGATCGCCCTCAAATATCTCGACTACCGCGACTGGCAGCCGGGGGCGGCGCGGATGCGGGTCCGCGCACCCGGACTCTATGTGCGGAAGCCGCTGCCCGATTCGACCGTGCTCGAAGGCACGCTCGTACACGACACCATGTCGGGTGCGTCGCCGCTCTACTTCAACACACTGTCCGGCGCATCCGGCATCGGGGTCACCGATCATCGCACTGCCGGTGACGTCAAGGTGACGCGCTACCTGGGTCGTTATGCGTTCGGTGTCGGCGCCGCCATTTCCGCGGAACGCGATTACCTGTCGCGCGCACTGTCCACCGACCTGCGCATCTCGAGCGAGGATCGCAACCGCACCTGGACCCTGGGCTTCGCCGGTGCCGCCGACCGCATCGACAGCGTCAACGCTGCAGCGGTCGACGAGCGGCGCCACACCCTCGAAGTCCTGGTCGGTGTGACCCAAGCGCTGTCGGCGACGACCCTGGTGCAGTCCAACCTCGCCTACGCGACCGGTCACGGCTATTACGACGACCCGTACAAGCTGCTCGATGCGCGCCCGGACCATCGCCGCACGCTGGCGTGGCTCACGCGTGTCAACCAGCGCGTGACTGCTCTCGACGCCACGCTGCAGATAGGCTACCGCTTGGTCCGCGATTCGTTCGGCAGCGACGTGCATACCCTGGAGCTCGCGTGGGTGCAGACCCTGCCGCACGGGATCGCCCTGACGCCGAGCCTGCGCTACACGTCGCAGAGCGCCGCGGACTTCTATCACGATCCGCCGTTTCCACGCGGTTTCGTCCGAGGCGGTCTATACACGGCCGATACGCGCCTGGCCGCCTTCGGGGCGGTGACGCCGGGGCTCAAGGTCGTCGTCGCGCTTGGCGACAGCTGGAGCGTTGATCTCAAGCTCGAGGCCTATCGGCAGCGCGCGCGATGGCGTCTTGGCGGAAGCGGCAGTCCCGGTATCGAGCCCTTGTCGGCGCGGTGGGTGCAGATCGGCGCCTCCCGCCGGTTCTGAGTCGCTCGGACTCCGCGTCGTGGACCTGTACCGATTCGAGTTCAACGCCATGGGCGGCTGCAACGAGCTGCAGCTGTGGGGTGACGCGCACGCGGTCCGCGCAGCCGCGGCTGCGGCGATTGCCGACGTGCGCCGCATCGAGGCGAAGTATTCGCGCTATCGGCCGGATAGCGTCACGAGTGCCATCAACCGCGCGGCCGGACGTGCGGCAGTCTGCATCGATGACGAGACCGCCGCGTTGCTCGATTACGCCGATCGCTGTCACGCATTGAGCGGTGGGGCATTCGATGTCACCTCCGGCGTGCTGCGAAGGGCCTGGAACTTCACCGCGTCCCCGCCGAGCTTGCCCGACGCCGCGACGCTGGCGCGGCTCACGGCGCTGATCGGATGGTCGCGGGTTCGCCGCGAGACGCATGCCGTTTTCTTGCCGACATCTGGGATGGAGCTCGACTTTGGCGGCTTCGGCAAGGAGTACGCCGCGGACCGCGCGGCGACCTGCTGCCTCGAGCATGGGATCGTGCACGGCCTGGTCAACCTCGGCGGTGACGTCCGGGTGATCGGCCCGCAACCCGACCGGCGTGCCTGGCGGGTTGGCATCCGCCATCCGCGCAGCGCGGCCGTAGTGGCGACCGTCGCGCTTGCGGCGGGCGCACTCGCGACCAGCGGCGATTACGAGCGTTACCTGGAGTTCGAAGGCCGGCGCTACTGTCACGTGCTCGATGCGCGCACTGGCTGGCCGGTCGACACGTGGCAGTCGGTGAGTGTTGCGACCAGCTTGTGCATGGTCGCGGGCGCGTGCGCGACCATCGCCATGCTGCTGGGGGAAGACGGGCCGGCGTTCCTGGAGGAGCAGGGGGTCGACTACCTCATGATGCGCGCCGACGGCAGCGTCCGCGTTGCGCGCCTGATCAAGTCGGCCGAGGTCTGGCCCTTGGGCGTGCGCAGCGCGGCGTGAGCCATTCCCTTGGCCTACAGGACGCACATGCTGACGCCTAGCGTGCCGTAGCCTTCGGGGATCCAACCGAGGCCGACCATTTGCGTGCGGACCGCGAGGGCGGTGGTGTAGCGGTGGTTGGGTGCACCGCCCTGGCCATCGTTGTACAGGCGATAGAGAGGCCGGGTTCCGCTCGGGCAGGTGCCGGAAGCCGTGGGGAGGGCAACCTGGAATACCTCCGCTTCGAATGTCCAGCTCGGATTCGCCTTGACCGTGAAGCATTCGGAATCCGATGGCGTATAGAAATGCGAGCTCTTGGGCGCGAACGACGCGCTGAAGAAGCGGCACACCGGCGTGGTGCCGCCGGACGTGGCCGCGTTGGTGGCGAACTGCTGGCCGGTGCGCTTCCAGCCGGCGATAGTCCCGTTATCCAAGCCCGAGATCTCCGCCGCGACGCCGGTCATGAAGTAGTGGTCGAAGCCTGCGTGGTAGTACTCGACGATCGTGATTTTTCCCGCGCCCCCGCCCGTGACGGTGGCGAGATACGCGGCGATGTCAGCGAGATCCGCCGAGTCGAGGAGATCCTGCAGATATCCCATGGCGTTCCCCGGGCGCTGCATCTGGATCTGGATGGCGGTGGCGTTGTTCGCGCCGAGCAGCACGTTGTCCTGATTGTTGGCTGCGGGGCCATGGCAGCTCGCGCAGAACGTCGCGTACAGCACGGCGCCGTTGGCGGTATCGGCCGCGGTTGCAGCGAGCGGCTGCAACGCGGTGGCGGCCAGCACGACGAGCGGTCCGAGGCGGAATTTCATGCAACGTGGTCTTATGGCGCGTGGGCTTGAGGGAGGCAGCTTCTCTCTATACCATTGTCATACCCGCCGAAGGGTTCCGTGCAACGCTTTGTTGCAACTGTTCGTCGGTTGGTGCGGCGCCGGGCAGGGGTCCTTGGGCGCGCGATCGTGGAAAGCGTGCGCCCTCCCCGCCGGGGGCGAAGGCCATGCCGGGTCTCGTTCCCGGGCCGCTGACCGAACGGTACGCGGGCAGTCGAACCCCGAACCTTGAGGACCCGGTCCGATGCAATCGAACCCTGCAGCCGCACCGCGTACGCGGGCCGTCCAACCCGGCGGCGCCTCGGCGCTCAAGCGCGATACGGTACACTTCGAATCGCGCCGATTTGATCCAGCTTGCGGGCGCATTACAAATACGGCTAAAGCGGTCGGCATGGCGCCACCCGATTAGCAGAAGCTGGTCGGGTTTTTTGTTGCCAACCAAAGCATGACTTCCTTTGCCGCGACGACCGGGGGCGACGCCCCGTCGGATGCCGAGGCCCGCTCCGTGGGCATGGTGATGGCGCGGACCGCGAGCTTCGACGTGCCGCTGCCGCTGGCGTGCGGCCAGGAGCTTCCGGCGTTCGACCTCGCGTACGAAACCTACGGCGCGCTCGACGCATCGGCCAGCAATGCCGTGCTGGTCTGCCACGCCTTGAACGCCTCCCATCACGTCGCCGGCTACTACGCCGAGGAGCCGGACAATGTCGGCTGGTGGGACAACATGGTGGGGCCTGGGAAGCCGCTCGACACCGATCGGTTTTTTGTCATCGGGGTGAACAACCTCGGCAGCTGCTTCGGCTCGACCGGGCCGTTGTCGATCAATCCGCGCACCGGCAAGCCATGGGGCGCCGACTTCCCGCTGGTGACGGTCGAGGATTGGGTCGACGCGCAGGCGCGCCTCGCCGACCGGCTCGGCATCCGCCAGTTCGCCGCGGTGATGGGAGGCAGCCTCGGCGGCATGCAGGCGCTTGCCTGGGCGGTGCGTTATCCCGACCGGATCCGCCACGCCCTGGTAGTGGCCGCCGCGCCCAACCTGTCCGCCGAGAACATCGCCTTCAACGAGGTCGCCCGGCAGGCGATCATGAGCGATCCCGATTTCCACGACGGCCATTTCGGGCAGCACGGAGTCAAGCCGCGGCGCGGCCTGCGGGTCGCGCGCATGATCGGCCACATCACCTACCTGTCCGACGAGCAGATGGAGGCCAAGTTTGGCCGGCAGTTGCGCGACGGACTGCGGTTCAGCTTTGCGCCCGAGTTCCAGATCGAGTCGTACCTGCGCTACCAGGGGGACAAGTTCGCCGAGTACTACGACGCGAACACCTACCTGCGAATCACCAAGGCGCTCGATTATTTCGACCCGGCGTTGCCGACCGCGGGCGATCTCGCGCGCGCGCTGCGGCCGGCGCAGTGTCGCTTCCTGGTGGTGTCGTTCACCACCGACTGGCGCTTCCCAGCCTCGCGATCGCGGGAAATCGTGAAGGCCCTGGTGCAGAACCGCCACGACGTTTCGTACGCGGAGATCCGCGCGCCGCACGGCCACGACGCCTTCCTGCTCGACGATGTGCAGTATCACGCGGTGGTGCGCACCTACTTCGATCGGGTCGGCCGCGACGTGAAGGAGTACTCGACCTTCCGCTTCGGCCCTGCGGTGGCTGCCGAGCTCGAGGCCGAGGCGGCGATCGCTGAGCGGGCCGACTACAAGGCGATCGCCGGGTGGATCGACGAGGGCGCGAAGGTGCTCGACCTCGGCTGCGGGGATGGCAGCCTGATGGCCTATCTACGCCACGAGCGGCGCGTCCACGGCTATGGCATCGAGATCAGCGACCCCGGCGTGCGGGCCAGCCTTTCCGCAGGCATCAACGTCATTCAGCGCGACCTCGAGGGCGGCCTTGCCGGCTTCGATAGCGCGGCGTTCGATTGCGTGATCCTTTCCCAGACCCTGCAGGCCATGCACCACATCGAGCGCCTGGTCACCGAGATGCTGCGGGTTGGGCGCGAGGTCATCGTGTCCTTCCCCAATTTCGGCCAGTGGTCGCATCGGCTGCAGATCCTGCGTGGCCGCATGCCGGTATCGCCCAATCTTCCCTACCAGTGGTACGACACGCCGAACATCCACCTATGCACGGTGGCGGATTTCGACGCCTTCCTCGCTCAGCGCAGCTACGCCGTGCTCGACCGGGTGGTGCTCAAGGCCGGGCGGCCGGTGCACACACTGGCGAACCTGCGTGGCGAAGTCGCCGTCTACCGCTTCCGCCGCGGCGCCTGAAACCCCACTCGATCGAGAAGGAACCCGTTGGAGAATCCCTCGCCGCTGTTGCGCAACAAGATGTTCTGGGTGGGGCTGCTGTACTTCGCCGAAGGCTTTCCGCTGGGTGTGTTCTACGAGATCTTCCCCGTGTACTTCCGGCAGCAGGGATTCGAGCTGCGGCAGATCGGCGTCCTCTCGCTGCTCGGCCTTGCGTGGACGCTCAAGTTCCTGTGGGCGCCGGCGATCGATTACTGGCGGCACCACCGGCGCTGGATGGCAATGGTCGATGTCGGGATGGGCCTGGCGATGCTGTATTTCGCGGTGCAGACCGGCTTCGGTCCCGCGGTCTGGATCGCCATCGGCGTGTTCACCGCCCTTTCGGCCACCAACGACATCGCGGTCGATGGCTACACCATCGAGTTGCTTTCGAAGGACGAGCTCGGGCTCGCCAACGGCATCCGCATCGGGCTCTACCGCGTCGGCATGCTGGCGTCGGGTTTCGTGCTCATGGCCTCCGACTGGATGGGCTGGCGGGGGGCGTTCGTGTGTGCCGCCGTGCTGTTCTTCGCGCTCGCGCTCGCCTGCCTGGCCGCGCCACGTGAGCAGGCCATCGTCGTGGCGCGGGTGGACGTGGGCACCGAGCTCGCCGCGCTAGCGCGCTCGCCATTTGCGCTCGCGGCGCTAGGCGGACTGGTGCTGGGGGTGGTGTGGCTCATCGACAACACAGTGCGCTGGTCGGCACAGAGCCGATTCTTCTGGCTCTACGCGGTGTCGGGCGCGGCGGGCCTTGTGGGCCTCGCGGCGCTGGCGGGTCGCGCTCTCGGTCGGTCATCGGCGCGTACCGTCGTGCAAGTCGGCACGGCAGGCGAGATGGGAGCCGGGAGCGCCGGCGGCCGCGCTCGTGCCGGTGGCCACGGCAGCGACGAGGTTGTAGGCAGCACTGAGGCTCGCCCCGATCGTGCGCGAACCGCGGGCGAGGACGTGCTGGCGCGCGGCCCGATCTTCGGCGCGCTTATGGAGTTGCTGCGCCGGCCGGGGATCGTGCCGGTGCTGCTGTTCATCCTGATCTTCAAGCTCGGCGATTCGGCGATGGGCTTCATGGTGAAGCCCTTCTGGGTGGACGTGGGCTTTTCCGCCGCCGAGATCGGCCTGGTTTCGGTGAATATCGGCCTTGCCCTGTCGATCGCCGGCGGCATTGCCGGCGGCTGGATCACCGACCGCATCGGCATCTTCCGCGCCCTCTGGGTCCTGGGGCTGGCGCAGGCCTTCTCGAACCTCGGCTACTGGATCGCGGCGCTGGTCATCGTTCCATCCGCCACCGGTCTTATCCCGTTCGAGTACAAGGCGATCCTTTACGCCGCCAGCGCCACCGAATCGTTTACCGGGGGATTGGGTACCGCCGCCTTCCTCGCATTCCTCATGGCCATCGTGCGCAAAGACCGCGCCGCCACCGAGTACGCCTTGCTGTCGTCGGTGTTCGCGCTCTCCCGCTCCGTCTCCGGATGGGTCGGCGGCCTCGGCGCGCAGTCGATGGGCTACGGCAACTGGTTCCTGCTGACCTTTTTCCTGGCCTTCCCCGCGTACCTGCTGCTGCCGTGGGTCGCGCGGATGCTGCGCAATGGCAGGAGCGGATAATGGGGTCGGTGTAAGTTATCTGAGCGAATAATGGGGTCGGTGTAAGTTATCAGCGCGCGGCGCTGACCGATCTCGCCGAGTTGTCCACGCTGACCGCGTGGAAGCGCTGTCGTAATATGATCTGACCCCATTACGCGTCGCACCTGGCCGCGTGGAAACGCTGTCGTAATTTGATCTGACCCCATTACCCGTCCCCATCGACAGCTTCGAGACTCTCCGAAACCCGCAGCCACTCGCTCTCGAGCCGGGCGAGCTCCCAGGCGAGATCACCCTGGCGCGCGACCCGTTCCTTGAGGAGCTCGCGGCTCTCGGGGACGTACGCTTCCTCGCCGGCCATCCAGGTGTCGATCATGCTTTTCTCCGCGAGCAAGCTGGTCATCGCGGTCTCTATCTTGGCGAGCTCGGCGGCTAGCGGCTTCCGCTTAGCGTAGCGCGCCTTCCTGGCGGCCGCTTCCAGCCGGCGCTGCTCCTTGCGATCGGCGCCAGGCGCCTCCGCGGACCCGTCGGCCGATCCGCCACGAGCCGCGTTGCGGCGTGCCTCGAGCACCCAGTCGCGATAGTCATCGAGGTCGCCATCGAACGGTACCACGCGTCCGTTCGCGACCAGCCATAGGGTGTCGGTGGTGGCGCGCAGCAGGTGCCGATCATGCGCGACCACGATGAGCGCACCGTCGTAGTCCTGCAACGCCTCGGCGAGGGCCTCGCGCATCTCGATGTCGAGATGGTTGGTGGGCTCGTCGAGGAGCAGCAGGTTGGGCTTCTGTCGCACGAGAAGCGCGAGAGTGAGCCGCGCCTTCTCGCCTCCGGAAAAGGTGCGGACCGTCGTGTTCACCATGTCACCGCGAAAGTCGAAGCCGCCCAGGAAATCGCGCAGCTCCTGCTCGCGGGCCTGTGGGTCGAGCCTGGCAAGGTGCCACAGGGGGGTTTCGTCGACCCGTAGCTGGTCGAGCTGGTGCTGGGCGAAGTAGCCGATGCGCAGCCCCTGCGCGGTGTGGCGCACGCCTGAACCGACCTCGATCGTGCCGGCGATGGCCTTGAGCAGCGTCGACTTGCCGGCTCCGTTTGGCCCGAGAAGGCCGATCCGGTCGTCGGAGAGCACGCTCCAGTCCACGTTCTCGAGCACTGGCCGATCGGAATAGCCAGCCGACGCGTGCTCGAGTCGCACCAGTTGCCGCGTCCCGGTGGCGACGGACGAGAAGCCGAAGGTGAACGGACTGTCGACGTGGGCCGCCGCAATGCGTTCCATGCGTTCGAGCGCCTTGATCCGGCTCTGCGCCTGCTTGGCCTTGGTCGCCTTGGCGCGGAACCGGTCGACGAACGATTGCAGATGGGCGATCTGCCGCTGCTGGCGCTGGTACATCGTCTGCTGGAGGGCGAGCTGGCCGGCGCGCTCGGACTCGAACTGCGAGTAGTTGCCGGTGTAGCTTTTCAAACCCTGCCGGTCGAAGTGCACGATCGTATCCACCACGGCGTCGAGGAAGTCGCGGTCGTGGGTAATCATCAGTAGCGTGCCGGGGTAATGCGCGAGCCAGTCCTCCAGCCAGAGCACCGCATCGAGATCCAGGTGGTTGGTGGGCTCGTCGAGCAGCAGGAGATCCGACCGGCACATTAGTGCCTGGGCGAGGTTGAGGCGCATCCGCCACCCGCCCGAGAAGGTACGCGCCGGCGCATCGTGGCGCTCGGCCGGAAAGCCGAGACCCGAGAGCAGCGTGCCGGCACGGGCGCGCGCCGCATAGCCACCGACGACCTCGAATTGATGGTGCAACTCGGCGAGTGCCTGACCGGCTTCGCTGGCAAGGTCGTGGTCGGGATGTTGCCCGGGCTGCGCCTCCGCGGCTCCCAGGGCCTCTTCGATGCGGCGCAACTCCTGGTCGCCGTCGAGCACGAACTCGATCGCAGCCCGGTCGACGGCGGGCGTTTCCTGCGCGACATGGGCGATGGTCCACGCGGGCGGCAGGTCTAGGTCGCCTGCCTCGGGCAGGAGCTCGCCGCGGATCAAGGCAAAGAGGCTCGACTTGCCCGCGCCATTGGGACCGACGATGCCGACGCGATGCCCGGCGTGCACCGTCAGCGAGGCGTCGACCAGGAGTTGCTTAGTCCCGCGGGCGAGCGTGATGTTGGCAAGTCGGAGCATGCAGGGTCGGGTCCGCGTGACGGGCCCTCATCGTGTTCGGACGCTTCAGCGCAGCGCGTAGTCGTAATCGATGATTAGCGGTGCGTGGTCGCTGAACCGTCGGGTGATGTAGATCTGCGCGGCGCGGGCCCGTTCGGCGATGCCGGGGGTGGCGATCTGGTAGTCGATGCGCCAGCCGACGTTCTTCGCCCAGGCCTGGCCTCGGTTCGACCACCACGTGTATTGTTCGGGCCGCGGATCGAGGCGGCGGAACACGTCGACGAAACCGATCTCGTCGAACACCCGCGTGAGCCAGGCCCGTTCCTCGGGCAGGAAGCCCGAGTGCTTCTGATTGCTGCGCCAGTTGGTGAGGTCGATCGGCTGATGGGCGATATTCCAGTCGCCACACAGGATGATCTCGCGGCCGGCGCGACGAAGGTCTTGGAGGTGCGGGAGGAAGCGGTCGAGGAAGCGAAACTTCGACGCCTGCCGGTGGGGGCCGGCCGACCCGGACGGCAGGTAGATGCTGATCACGGTGAGCTCGGCGAAATGCGCCTCGAGGTAGCGGCCCTCGCCATCGAACTCGTCGCAGCCGAACCCCGGTCGCGCGCGCGATGGCACCCGGGCATAGATCGCGACTCCGCTGTATCCCTTGCGCTGGGCCGGATGAAAGGCGCCGTGGGCCCGCCGCGGCGCGCGGAGCGTCGCTGGAATCTCCTCGTGGCCGCATTTGATCTCCTGCAGGCAGGCGACATCCCAAGCCCGACCGCGGGTGAGCCAGTTGGCGAGCCCCTTGCGCTCGGCCGCGCGCAGGCCATTGACGTTCAGGGTGATGACACGCATGTGATGAAGACGCAAAAAGATGCTCAGCTGAGGCTGGCGCGCGGGGGGCGATCCCCGCGCTAGCGCCGCTGGCGTCGGAACGGATGGCAGCGTCCCAGGGTGTGCCGCGGCGCCAGCCGGCCGGTGTTGCAAGCGAAGCGAACCGCAAGGCCGCCGAGTGTACACGTCCGTCGGCCGCGCCCGCCTGGACGCCCGGCGCGGGAGATCGGTGCATATATACTGCCGCACAGCGGAATCGAGTCGCGCCGGCAGGTGCTGAGCGAGACCAGAGCGTTGCCCCAAGAGATCGTCCACGGAGTCCAGAGCGGATGAGCCAGACCCGACCAACCACCCGGTTCCACGATCGAGCATCGATCGCGTGGCGGTGGGTCGCGCCCGGCGATGCCGTGCTCGGCCGCTCGGCGCTGGCGGCGCTGGCGGCGCTGGCGGCGCTGGCGATGTATCCGGCTGATAGCCAGGCGGCCACTTACAAGTGGGTCGACGAGAAGGGTGTAGTCCACTACACCGACAAGATGCCGGCCGAAGCGGTCAATCGCGGCAACGTGGAATTGAGCAAGGACGGCGTGCCGTTGCGCAGGGTCGACCCGGCGATGACGCCCGAGCAGCGGCGCGCGCGAGAGCAGGATGACGAGCGCAAGCGCCAGCTCGCGAAAGCGCAGGAGGAGACCGAGCGCCGCAACCGCGCGCTGCTGGGCTCCTACGCCAGCGAGAGCGAAATCGACCTCGCCCGGGCGCGCGCGTTGGGAACCATCGACGCCGTGCTCCAATCCACCGCGGCGTATACGGAGCAGCTGACGCGGCGCAGGGCGGAGATCAACGCCAAGATTGCGACGTTCAAGACCAAGACGGTCCCCGCCGTCTTCGAGCGCGAGCTCGAAAGCATCGGCGAGGAGCTCAGCCGCCAGGTCGAACTCGTGCAACAGAAGCAGAAAGAGATCGCGGTCGTGAATGCCAAGTACGACCTCGATAAGGTCCGCTACCGTGCGCTTACCACTAAAGGCATGGCCGAGGCCACCCCGACTGCAACGGCGGAGCCGATGCCCAGTCGGAAATGATCCGCTGAAGGTACCGTGCGACGGCGGCCGAGCGCCGCCGTCTTCATTTCAGGATCCGTCGAGAACGTGGTCGACGTGTTCACGGCTGCGCCTGAATGTCCGGCCAGCCCATCCCCCCGGCCCCAACCCCGCTGCGCCCCGCAGCGGCCACGATGGGTTGCAACGGTCGAGCGGTGAATGCGAACTTGAGATAATCCTTCTTTTCCCATTCGGATTCCCATGGCCCAATACGTATTCACGATGAATCGCGTCGGCAAGATCGTGCCGCCGAAGCGGGTCATCCTCAAGGACATCTCGCTGTCGTTCTTCCCCGGCGCCAAGATCGGCGTGCTGGGCCTCAATGGCTCCGGCAAGTCGAGCCTGCTGCGCATCATGGCCGGGGTCGACACTGAGCACGAGGGCGAGGCCGTGCCCATGCCCAATATGCGCATCGGCTACCTGCCCCAGGAGCCCGAAGTTGACCCGGCCCGAACCGTGCGCGAGGTCGTCGAAGAGGGTCTCGGCGATGTCCTGGGCGCCAAGGCGCGACTGGAGGATATCTATGCGGCTTACGCCGAGCCCGACGCCGACTTCGATGCCCTTGCCGTCGAGCAGGCGAAGTACGAGGCGGTGCTGGCGACCGCTGGCGGCGACAGCGGCTTGCAGATGGAAATTGCCGCCGACGCCTTGCGCCTCCCGCCGTGGGACGCGCGCATCGAGCATCTTTCCGGCGGCGAGAAGCGCCGGGTGGCGTTGTGCCGGCTGTTGCTTTCCAAGCCCGACATGCTGCTGCTGGACGAGCCCACCAACCACCTCGACGCGGAAAGCGTCGAATGGCTCGAGCAATTCCTGTTGCGCTTCCCCGGAACGGTGGTCGGGGTCACGCACGACCGCTATTTCCTGGATAACGCTGCCGAATGGATCCTCGAGCTCGACCGCGGCCATGGCATTCCCTGGAAGGGCAACTACTCGTCGTGGCTCGAGCAGAAGGAAGCGCGCCTCGGGACCGAGGCCAAGCAGGAAGCGGCGCGGATCCGGGCGATGCAGCAGGAGCTCGAATGGGTGCGTGCCAATCCGAAGGGCCGGCAGGCCAAGAGCAAGGCGCGGCTGGCGCGCTTCGAGGAGCTGTCTTCCTACGAGCACCAGAAGCGCAACGAAACCCAGGAGATTTTCATTCCCGTGGCGGAGCGACTGGGCGACCAGGTGATCGAGTTCGAGGACGTCTGCAAGGGCTACGGCGATCGCTTGCTCATCGATCACCTGAGTTTCAAGGTGCCGGCCGGCGCGATCGTCGGCATCATCGGGCCGAACGGGGCGGGCAAGTCGACGCTTTTCCGGATCATCACCGGGAAGGAGCAACCGGACGCTGGCCAAGTGACCATCGGCTCGACGGCGCAGCTCGCGGTAGTCGACCAGACCCGCGAGTCGCTGCCCAACGACAAGACGGTGTGGGAAGCGATCTCCGGCGGCCTCGACATCCTCAACGTGGGCCGGTTCGAGATGCCCTCGCGCGCTTATCTCGGCCGCTTCAATTTCAAGGGGTCCGATCAGCAGAAGAACGTCGGCCAGCTTTCCGGAGGCGAACGCGGCCGGTTGCATCTTGCGGCGACGCTGCTCAAGGGTGGCAACGTGCTACTGCTTGACGAACCCTCCAACGACCTCGACATCGAGACGTTGCGGGCGCTGGAAGAGGCGCTCCTCGAGTTCGCCGGGAGCGTGCTCGTGATCTCGCACGATCGCTGGTTCCTCGATCGTATCGCCACCCATATCCTGGCGGCAGAAGGCGAATCGCAGTGGCGCTTCTTCGAAGGCAACTACCAGGAGTACGAGGAAGACAAGCGCAAGCGCCTCGGCGAAGAAGGCGCGCGGCCGCGACGGTTTCGGTACAAGCCCTTGCGGTGAACGGCAGGACCCCGGTCGGCAGCAACGACGCACGCGCGACGCGCACGGCGTGCCTGCTCGGTACGGACGTCGATGCATCGGCTTGCGCGCGCGGCGGCCCCGACAGCGGCCGTAGCGTCGGTCCACCCATCAGGGCGGCGCCTGTGCTCCCGCGTGAACGATCCTTGCCCTTCCGCTTCAGGCTGCGCCGGCGCTACAACGCCTACGCTCCACCGAGCTTGCGCTTCAGCACGGCATTGACCTGCGCCGGATTGGCCTTGCCCTTGCTGGCCTTCATCGCCTGACCGACCAGGGCATTGAAGGCTTTTTCCTTGCCGGCGCGGAATTCCGCAACCATCGCCGCGTTGGCCGCCAGAATGTCGTCGACGATGCGCTCGATGGCCGCGCTGTCGGAGATCTGCGTCAGGCCGCGGGCGGCGATGATGGCGTCCGGATCGCCGCCGGCTTCGCCGCGCCACATCGCGTCGAAAACCTCCTTGGCGAGCTTCCCGGAGATGGTGCCGTCGGCGATGCGTGTCAGCAAACGCGCCAGATGAGCCGGCGCGACCGGTGCGGCGTTGACGTCGAGCTCGGCGCGGTTGAGCGCCGCGGAGAATTCACCGAGCAGCCAGTTCGCGGCGGGCTTGCGCAGCGCGGCGCCGTGATCACCGGCGGCGGCGACGACGGCGCCGTAGTATTCGACGAGCTCGCGGCTCGACGTGATCGCCAGGGCATCCTGGCGGGACAGGCCGTGTTCGCCAACCAGCCGGTCGCGCAGGGCCTCGGGCAATTCGGGCAGCGCAGCACGCACGCGCTCGATCCAGGCGGCGTCGATCGAGAGCGGCGGCAGGTCGGGGTCCGGGAAATAGCGGTAATCCTGCGCGTCTTCCTTGCTGCGCATCGACCGGGTCTCACCGCGGTCCGGGTCCCACAGGCGGGTCTCCTGGACGACGCGGCCGCCATCCTCGATAAGCTCGATCTGGCGGCGCACCTCGTACTCGATCGCCTTCTCCAGGAAACGGAAGCTGTTGAGATTTTTGATCTCGCAGCGCGTGCCGAGCTTCGTCTCGCCGAGCGGCCGCACCGACACGTTGGCGTCGCAGCGAAAGCTGCCTTCCTGCATGTTGCCATCGCAGATCCCGATCCAGCGCACCAGGGTGTGCAGCGCCTTGGCGTAGGCGACGGCCTCCTGGGCGCTGCGCAGGTCCGGCTCCGACACGATCTCGAGCAGCGGCGTGCCGGCGCGATTGAGGTCGATCCCGCTCAAGCCGTGGAAGTCCTCGTGCAGGCTCTTGCCGGCATCTTCCTCGAGATGGGCGCGGGTGATGCGCACCCGCTTCTCCCCGTCGGCCGTGGCGATCGCGAGCTCACCGCCTTGCACTACGGGAATCTCGTACTGGCTGATCTGGTATCCCTTGGGAAGGTCCGGATAGAAGTAATTCTTGCGCGCAAACACGCTGCGGGCATTGATGGTGGCGCCGATCGCGATCCCGAGCCGGATCGCACGCTCGACCGCGCCACGGTTGAGGACCGGCAGCACGCCGGGCAGGGCGATATCGACGGCGGAGGCCTGGGTGTTGGGCGCCGCGCCGAAGTCGGTCGACGCCCCGGAAAAGATCTTCGATGCGGTGGAGAGCTGGGCGTGGGTCTCCAGGCCGATCACCACTTCCCACTTCATCGCCGCGCCTCCTGCGAAACGGCACCGGCGGCGGCCTTGAGATTCGGGTCCGGCGCGCGTCGGTGCCAGTCGGTCACCTGCTGGTAGCGGTGGGCGATGTCGAGCAGCAGCGCTTCCGCGAAGTGATCGCCTTGCAGCTGCAAGCCGATGGGCAGGCCGCGCCGGTCAAAGCCGCAGGGAATCGACATCGCCGGCCCGCCGGTGAGGTTGCCCGCGACGGTGAAGATGTCGTTCAGGTACATCTGCACGGGGTCGTCGGCCTTGGCGCCGAGGAGGAACGCCACGGTCGGTGTGGTCGGTCCGGCGATGACGTCGCAAGATTCGTAGGCGCGCGCGAAGTCTTCGGCGATCAGGCGGCGCACCTGCTGGGCCTTGAGGTAATACGCGTCGTAGTAGCCATGCGAGAGCACGTAGGTGCCGATCAGGATGCGCCGCTTCACCTCGGCGCCGAATCCCTCGGCGCGCGTGCGCTGGTACATGTCGGTCAGGTCGCCGTACTCGGCGGCGCGATGCCCATAGCGCACGCCATCGAAGCGAGACAGGTTCGACGACGCTTCCGCGGGGGCGATCACGTAGTACACCGGCACCGCGAGGCCCACCCTCGGCAGGCTGACATCGACGGTGCGCGCGCCCAGCCCGCGCAGCGTCGAGAGTGCGGCGTCGACACCCTGTGTGACCTCCGGGTCGGTCCCCGCACCGAAGTACTCCCGCGGCAGCCCGATCGTCAGGCCCGCGAGGGGCGCGCCGTCGCGCGTTGCCCGCAGCCTGGCGGTGTAATCCTCGCGCGGCCGCGCCATGCTGGTGGAGTCGCGCGGGTCATGTCCGGCCATTGCATTGAGCAGCAACGCGCAGTCTTCCGCGGTCTGGGCGAAGGGACCTGGGTGGTCGAGGCTCGAGGCAAAGGCGACGAGGCCGTAGCGCGAACACAGGCCGTAGGTGGGCTTCAGGCCACAGATGCCGGTCAAGGCGGCCGGCTGCCGGATCGAACCACCGGTGTCGGTGCCAGTCGCGCCGGGCACCATACGCGCCGCGACCGCCACAGCGGAGCCGCCCGAGCTGCCGCCCGGCACGTACGCGGGATTCCAGGGATTGCGCACCGGGCCGAAGTAGGAGGTTTCGGAGGACGACCCCATGGCGAACTCGTCCATGTTGGTCTTGCCGACCAGAACCGCTCCCGCTGCCTTCAAGCCCTCCACCACGAACGCATCGTACGGCGCGATGAACCCATCGAGCATGCGCGAGCCGCAGGTGGTCGGCAGGCCCGCGGTCATCAGCACGTCCTTGTGGGCGATGGGAATGCCGGTCAGCGGCCCGGCCCTACCCGCTTCGAACGCGGCATCGGCAGCGCGAGCGGCCGAACGCGCGCCCTCGGCATCGATAGTGATGAAGGCGTTGAGCGACTTTGCCGCGGTGATTCGATCGAGCGCGGCGTCGACGAGCTCCACGCTCGAGACCTCCCGGCGGCGAAGGCGTGCGCCCAGCTCGACGATCGTGTCGTGGCTCATGACCGTAACCAGAGCGCGCCCGGCAGCGGCGTTACCCGACCGGTCATTCGATCACCTTGGGCACGAGGTAGAGACCATTGTCGACGGCCGGTGCACCGGCCTGGAAGCGCGCGTGGGCATCGGTCTCCATGACCCGATCCTCCCGCAGCGGCGCGGTGACGTCCTGGGCATGAGCCATCGGGATCACCCCGGCGGTGTCGACGGCGCGCAGTTCATCGATCATCGACAGGATCGCGTCGAGCTTGCCCCGTACGGCCTCAACCTCGGACGCATCGATGGCGATGCGTGCAAGATGGGCAAGGCGGTGGATGTCGTCCGGCGTAAGGGTCATGACGGCTCGGTACGAGGGGTGGTCGGTCGGCGGGCGCCGCCGGGGAAACCGGACGGGCGGGGCTGGGCATGAGCGGATCGGGCGGAGGCGCCGCGCAGTACGCGCACGGAGTTTCACACGCGTGCGGCACGGCTTCGGGGCGGTGTCGCAGCCAGCCTCGAAGCACCGAACGGCGCCGCGAAGAATAGTGGCTAAAGACCGCCCCACTGGACGTCGCAGCGGACGTTCCACCAAGACCGTTCTACGGCCGCGCGGCCACGCCGGAAGCCCACTCTTACTAGCGGTCGGGCCAAGCTTCTTAGGGTATCATAACGTCATAATTTCTCCACAGCCGCCCGCCTCGACACCGGGCGGTTGCTCTATGGTGCCGTGGCTCTGACGGCCGACACTCGCGGATTGCGGTCCCCCCATGTTCCAGTTCTTCAAAGGCTACTTCTCCAGCGATCTCGCGATCGACCTCGGCACGGCCAACACCCTCATTTACGTTCGCGGCAAGGGCATCGTCCTGAACGAGCCCTCCGTGGTCGCGATTCGCCAGGAAGGCGGGCCGAACGGCAAGCGCGTGATCCAGGAGGTTGGCCTCGCCGCCAAGCAGATGCTCGGTCGAACGCCCGGCAACATCACGGCCATCCGGCCGATGAAGGACGGCGTGATCGCCGACTTCACCGTTACCGAGCAAATGCTGAAGCAGTTCATCAAGAAGGTACTGGACTCGCGGATCTTCTCGCCTTCGCCGCGCATCATCATCTGCGTGCCGTGCGGATCGACCCAGGTCGAGCGCCGTGCGATCCGCGAATCGGCCCTCGGCGCTGGCGCGTCCAAGGTGTATCTCATCGAGGAGCCGATGGCGGCGGCGATTGGCGCGGACCTGCCGATCTCGGATGCGACCGGTTCGATGGTGGTGGACATCGGCGGCGGTACCACGGAAGTCGGCGTCATCTCCCTCGGCGGGATGGTGTACTCGGGTTCCGTGCGGGTGGGGGGCGACAAGTTCGACGAGGCGATCGTCAACTACATTCGCCGCAACTACGGCATGCTGATCGGCGAGACGACGGCCGAGATGATCAAGAAGACCATCGGCTCCGCGTTTCCCGGGTCCGAGGTGAAGGAAATGGAAGTGAAGGGCCGCAACCTCGCCGAGGGCATTCCGCGCAGTTTCACGGTCTCCTCCAACGAGATTCTCGAAGCCCTCACCGATCCCCTGAACAGCATCGTCTCGGCGGTGAAGAGTGCCCTGGAGCGCACGCCTCCGGAGCTCGGCGCCGACATCGCCGAGCGCGGGATGGTGCTGACCGGCGGTGGCGCGCTGCTGCGGGATCTCGACCGGCTCCTGATGGAAGAAACGGGCTTGCCGGTGATCGCCGCCGACGACCCGCTCACCTGCGTCGTGCGCGGTTGCGGCAAGGCGCTCGAGAACATGGAAAAGCTCGCCACCATCTTCACCACGGACTGAGCTCCGCCGTGCGTTGCATGCCGCTCCCTGCTTCCGGATCGATGGCTCCCTCGTGCTGCGTGGCGCCGGCGGTGGTGTGCGGTCCACGCTGAACCCCCCGCCTCAGCCGCCTGCCCGCGGCCCGTGGCGCCGTTTCACCGCTCGCTGAATGCGTCACATCCCGGTCGATCCGCCCGCGTTCTTCCACCGCGGTCCGTCGCCGCTCGCCCGGCTCACGTTCTTCGCGCTCGTATCCGTCGTGTTGCTGTTCGCCGATACCCGCTTTCGCTACCTGGAGCAGGTGCGCTCCGTCGCCGCCGTCGCACTTGCGCCGGTGCAGCGCGCGGCCCTGATGCCGCGTGACGCCTTCGTGCATGTTGCCGACTATTTCCGCGACCAGCAGAAGCTAGCGGAGGAGAACGCGACGCTCGAGCGCAAGCTCCTGGAGCAGGCTCCCCTGGCCCAGGGCCACGCGCTGCTTCGCCAGGAAACCGAGCGTCTCAAGGCGCTGCTCGAGTTGCAGTCGCGCTACGCGGGCGCCGCCACCGCCGTCGAGGTGCTCTACACCGGGCGCGATCCATTCTCCCAGAAGCTCTTCATCGACAAGGGGATGTCGACGGGGCTTGCGCCCGGCCAGGCGGTGATCGACGCCGAAGGCGTGGTCGGCCAGCTTACTCGGGTGTACCCGCTGATGGGCGAGGTGACCCTCGTCACCGATAAGGATCACGCCGTGCCCGTCAAGGACGAGCGCTCGGGTGTGCGTTCGGTGCTGTTCGGCGCGGGCGCGGGTCGGCTGCCGGAGTTGCGTTTCATGGCGCCCAACGCCGACATCGAGATCGGCGACCTGCTGGTGACTTCCGGCATCGACGGGACCTACCCGCCCGGACTCGCCGTGGCGCGCGTCGCATCGCTCGAGCGGGAGACCGGCCAGATGTTCGCGCGGATCCTGGCGCGGCCCATTGCGGGCGCCGATCGCAGCCGCTACCTCCTCGTGCTCGGCAAGGTCGGCGCGGAAGCGCAGCCGCCCGAGGCGCCGGCCCCGGCCCCGGCCGACGCCACTCGCCGGCCTGGGAGCAAAGGCAAGGGCCGCCGCGGCGCGCGCGAATGAGCCGGATGCATGCACGCTCACGGTTTTGCCGTATCGTATCGGGCACGCGAGCGCGGCCGAGTTGCGCGCGCCGCGGACTCCGCGTTCGGGAGCGTTCCGAGTGATGGCGCTGCCCCGTGTACCGCCTCTCCTGCCGGCCGGGCCCGAGGTCATTCTCGAGCCCGCCAGTCTCTGGTTCGTGCTGTTGACGCTGTTGATTGCGCTCGCAGCCAACTTGATGCCGCTGACGGGGACCGCGCTCGTCCTGCGTCCGGATTTCCTCGCCCTGGTCCTGCTCTACTGGTGCATCCAGGAGCCGCGCCTGGTCGGCGTGGGCATCGCTTGGCTGGTCGGACTGTTGATGGACGTGGGCGATGCCACCATCTTCGGCCAGCACGCCCTTGCGTACGCGGTGCTCGCCTATGCGGCCGAATATTTCCGCCGCCGGGTGCTGCGCTTTCCGCTCTGGCAACAGGCCGTGCAGGTGGTGCTGCTGCTGCTGCTCTGCGCCGGCTTGGTCGCGCTGGTCAGGGTGATCGGCGGCGCGCCGCTGCCGTCGTGGCGCTATGCCCTGTCGCCGCTGGTGGGCGCGCTGCTCTGGCCGTTGATTTCGGTGCTCCTGCAGGTGCCGCAGCAGCCGCGCCGGTCGTCGTCCCAACTTTGATGACCACGCCCCGCGCGATTCCGTGAGACTCTGGCCACGCCGCCGCCGCTATCAGCCGTCGAGCGCCTTCGCCTCGACTGAGCTCCGCAACCCCGAGCGGGAAGTCTTCCTCTTCCGCCGCCGCCTCTCGATCGCAGCCGTGCTGATCGTGCTTGCCTTCGGGGGACTCTTCACCCGGTTCTCGTATCTGCAGGTCGCGCGTCACGACCACTACCAGACGCTCGCCGAGACCAATCGCATCGCTATCGTGCCGATCGTGCCCAACCGCGGCGTCATCACCGATCGCAACGGCGTGGTGCTGGCGCAGAGCTATTCCGCCTACACCCTCGAGATCCAGCCGGCGCGGGTCAGGGATCTCGAGGCGACCATCGATCGCCTGGCGGAGCTGATCGACGTCCAGCCGAGGGACCGCAAGCGCTTGAAGAAGCTGATGGACGAGTCCCGCAACTTCGAGAGCCTGCCGCTGCGCACCCGCCTGACCGACGAGGAGGTGGCGCGGTTCGCGGTGAACCGCTATCGGTTCCCCGGCGTGGAGATCAAGGCACGGCTGTTCCGGCAATATCCCTTCGGCGAGGTCGCCTCGCACGTGGTGGGTTACATCGGCCGAATCAACGACCGCGACATCGATCGCATCGAAGGCTGGAACGAGACCGCGAACTACAAGGGATCCGACTACATCGGCAAGGTGGGGGTCGAGCTTTCGTATGAACGTGAGTTGCACGGCACCACCGGCGTGGAGGAGGTCGAGGTCGACTCTGGCGGCCGCGCGGTGCGTACCCTGTCGCGCACCCCGCCGGTCTCGGGCAACGACCTGCGCCTGTCGCTGGACATCAAGCTGCAGCAGGTCGCCGAGGACGCGTTCGGCGCCAAGCGAGGGGCGCTGGTGGCGATGGATCCGAACAACGGCGACGTGCTGGCGTTCGTGTCCAAGCCCGGCTTCGACCCCAATCTGTTCGTCGATGGCATCGACTCGGCGAACTGGGAGCTTCTCAACGAGTCGCCGGACAAGCCGCTGCTCAATCGGCCCCTGCGCGGCGCGTATCCACCGGGTTCCACCATCAAACCGTTCCTGGCACTCGCGGCCCTGACCTCGGGGCGGCGCAGTCCCGCCCAGACGATCCACGATCCGGGGTTCTTCCAGATTCCCGGCCAGGCGCACCGCTTCCGCGACGACAAGCCGGGTGGGCATGGCACTGTCGACATGTACAAATCCATCGTCGTGTCCTGCGATACGTATTACTACGTGCTCGCGAGCGAGACCGAGATCGACGATACCGCTCGCTTCATGTCGTCCTTCGGCTTCGGGGCCAAGACCGGCATCGACATCGAAGGCGAGCTCACCGGCACGCTGCCTTCACGGCAATGGAAGCGCACCCGGTTCGCCGCCGCCAACTATCGCGAGGAGCACCGCAAGTGGTACCTGGGTGACAGCATTTCTGCGGGCATCGGCCAGGGCTACAACGCCTTCACGCCGATCCAGCTCGCGCACGCCATCGCGGCGGTGGCGAACAACGGCGTGTCCTACCGGCCCCACCTGGTGAAGACGGTGCGCAGCACCCGCACCGGCGAGGTCACCGAGGTGGTGCGGGCGCCGGAGCGCACCATCGAGCTCAAGCGCGAGCACCTCGACGTGATCAAGAATGCCCTCGTCGGGGTGAACAAGGAAGGCACCAGTGCGGCCGCCTTCCGGGGCACTGCCTACGTCAGTGCGGGCAAGACCGGCACGTCGCAGGTGTTCTCCCTCAAGGGCGAGAAGTATTCCGAGAAGCGCGTCGACGAGCGGCTACGCGACCATGCCTGGTACATCGCCTATGCGCCTGCCGACAAGCCGCGCATCGCCATTGCCGTGCTGGTGGAGAACGGTGGGTTCGGCGCGCAGGCCGCCGCCCCGATCGCGCGGCAGGTCTTCGACTACTTCATCACCGGCGAGCGTCGTCGGCCCGATGGCCTCGCCCCGGCGCCCGCGGACAGCGACGACGAGAGCGACTGATGGCGCGCATCCTGTCGCAGCTGTGGGAGGTGCTGACCCGGCGGGTCGATGGCTTCCTGTTCGGGGTCGCGCTGTCGATCGTCGGCGTGGGTCTCATCACCCTGTTCTCCGCCGCCGACCAGAATCCGGCGCGGGTATTGAGCCAGGTCGGCAGTCTCGGCTTCGCCCTGGTGCTGATGTGGCTCGTGGCCAACGTGCCGCCCCAGACTCTGGCCCGCGTGGCGGTGCCGCTGTATGTCGCCGGCGTGGCGCTGCTCATTGCCGTCGCGGTGTTCGGAACGATGGTCAATGGCTCGCGGCGCTGGCTCAACATCGGCGTCGGCCGGATCCAGCCGTCGGAGCTCATGAAGATTGCATTGCCGCTGATGCTCGCCTGGTATTTCCAGAAGTTCGAGGGTCGAATCGCCTGGAAGGACTTCCTGTTCGCCGGGATCCTGATCGCGGTCCCGGTCTTCCTGATCAAGCGCCAACCGGACCTCGGCACGTCGCTACTGATCGGCGCCTCGGGCTTCTACATCCTCTACCTCGCCGGATTGTCGTGGAAGATCATCGTCGGCCTGATCGTGGTCGCGGCGTCGGGGGCACCGCTGGTGCTGCAGCACCTGCACGGCTACCAGCGGGAACGGATCCTCACATTCCTCGATCCCACCCGCGACCCGCTCGGGGCTGGCTATCACTCGACCCAGGCGTCGATTGCGCTCGGCTCCGGCGGGATCATCGGCAAGGGCTGGCTCAACGGCACCCAGACCCACCTCGATTTCCTGCCGGAGAAGCACACTGATTTCATTTTCGCGGTGTTCGGCGAGGAGTTCGGGCTCATCGGCGCGGCGGTGCTGCTGTTCCTCTACCTGTTGCTGATCGGACGCGGGTTGGTGATCGCGGCCAACGCCTCGACCCTTTTCGCGCGGCTGCTCGCTGGCGCCGTCACCCTAATGTTCTTTACTTACGCATTCGTGAACATGGGCATGGTGAGCGGCATCCTGCCGGTGGTTGGCGTGCCACTGCCGCTGGTGTCCTACGGCGGCACGGCGCTGGTGTCGCTGTTCATCGGCCTCGGTGTGCTGATGAGCGTGCAGTCCCATCGCAAGCTCGTGAACACGTGAGCGGTTGCCGCTCGTGCGCGCTGCTTGGGGCCGGGCTGTGTGCAGCAAGCCGCTACGGCCGCTGGCTGCAACGCCAGGTAAATTCAATGGCGGTGCGCGCCCGTGCCCGCCAACTCATTGCGCTTTCGTTTGCTGTCGTGCTCCTCGGTTGCAGCAGTGCGCCCCCGAAGGAACCGGTCGGCGAATCGTCCCGGGAAGCCCCGCGGTCCGCAGCGCCCTCGGCACCGTCCGCCGGCTCCCGGGCGGGTTACTACAAGGACGACGGCCCCGCCGACGTCGCCCCGGCCGATCTCGACGCCGTACCGGATGCGGTGCCGCGGCGCGAGCCGCTCCACCGCTTCGCCAACCGCCCGTATGTCGTCTTCGGGCGCGAATATGTGCCGGCGACATCGCTGCGGCCCTACCGGGAGCGCGGCGTCGCGTCGTGGTACGGCCGCAAGTTCCACGGCCAGAAGACGTCGAACGGCGAGACCTACAACATGTTCGCGATGACGGCCGCGCACCCGACCCTGCCATTGCCGTCCTTTGTTCGGGTCACCAATCCGGCCAGCGGCCGCACCGTGATCGTGCGGGTCAATGATCGTGGCCCATTCCTGCACGACCGGGTGATCGACCTGTCGTACGCGGCCGCGCACCGGCTCGGTATTGCCCAAAAGGGTAGCGGCGAGGTCGAAGTGGAAGCGCTGCTGCAGGACGAGCCGATGGGGGTCGCGGCGCTGCCGCTGCCGCCCGTGGCGTCGGCGGGAAGCCGTGCGGCCGGCGCTGTCGGCACGGCGGCGACAGGCGCGCCCGCGACCTCGGCCAATGTCGTCACGGCAGCCGCTCCTGGCATCGCCGTCCCGCCGGCGCGCAATGTTGCGGGCGGCTCCGACCGCGGCGCAGAGTTGCCTGCCGCCGGGCCATCCGTGCCCCCAGCCGCGTTGCCCGTGGCGCCCGGCCTGGCGCCCTCCGCCGCGCCGCCAACTACCGCATCGCCTGCGTCCGCGCCCTCCCTGTCCGCCTCGCCTGCCATCGCGGCCAGATCACCCGTGCGGACGCCTACTAGCGCGCCTGGCGCCGCCCGCGGTCTGCCCGGTCAAGTGGTCGAAACCACGCCGGTTGCCGCCGTCGCCAGCGGGTTCGTGGTCCAACTCGGCGCGTTCGCCAGCAATCCCAACGCCCAGGCCTTTGCAGCCCATCTGGCGAACCAATTGGGCCCGATCGGCGTCGAAGCGCAGATCCGACACGTTGACGGCTTGTTCCGGGTAGTCGTGGGGCCTTTCGCCATGCGGGACGACGCACGGCGGATCGGTGATCGCATTCGCGCGGAGCTGGGATTGCCCATCACGATCGCGGTGCGTTAGCGCGACCGCCGCTCGCAGGCGCGGCGACCGACACGCCGGCCCGAAGCTTGCCGTTGGTCGCGACGCCAAGCGACTCGGCTTGCGGACCGCGGCGCGAGGCCCGTGCAGCGATGCGAGCCCATGCGATGCAGCCGATTTTCAACCATTCAATTCGCTTTAATTCAACCAACCTCAACTCAACAGCGACGCTCCTCGATCAAGCCAGATGCGTGCCGCCCCGCTCGGCCGTGGCGCCGGATATGGGCTGACAGTTCACTTGAATAGACCTTGCCTTCCAGTGCGGTCGTTATAATCCGCGACACACGTTGGTGATCTACGAGTGAGACCTCCGGACGACGCGAGGCTCGCCATCGCCCATCCCCCCTTTTCTTCGTAGCGAGGCCAAAATCGTGCGCCGTTTCCTGCGTTCATTCGTTCCGCTGCTCGTGCTGATGGCTGCGCTGTGCGCGCCAGCGGCGCGTGCGCAGCTCACGATCGAGATCGTCGGAGGTGCCGGCACGACGGTGCCGATCTCCGTCGTCGGGTTCGAGAACGAGTCGAACTATCCGCTCGGCATCAGCGGCATCATCGGTGCCGACCTCTCCCGCAGTGGACTCTTTCGCCTGGTCGATTCGTCCGGCATCGTCCCCCGGCCCTCGCGTCCGACGGAGATCCGCGTCGGCGATTTCCGCAACCGGGGGGCCGATGCGATCGTGGTCGGCAGCCTGACGCCGGTCGCGGACGGCCGGGTCGACGTCCGGTTCGCGCTCGTCGACGCCGTCAAGCAAACCGAGCTCGCCAGCATGAGTTACGTCGTCACGCCCCAGCAGTTCCGCGCGACGGCGCACAAGATCGCCGACATCATTTACGAGAAAATCACCGGCGACGTCGGCGTGTTCAGCACCCGCATTGCCTACATCACCAAGCAGGGGCCGCGCTACCAGCTGCAGGTCGCCGACGCAGATGGCTTTGGACCGCAGACCATCGTGAGCTCGAACGAGCCGCTGCTGTCTCCGGCGTGGTCGCCGGACGGCACGCGCATAGCCTATGTGTCGCTCGAAGCGAAGAAGCCGGTCGTATACATTCAGTCGCTCGGCACCGGGCAGCGCGCGTTGCTCGCCAACTTCCGCGGGAGCAACAGCGCGCCGACATGGGCGCCGGACGGACGTCGGCTCGCAGTCACGCTCTCCAAGGATGGCGGGTCGCACATCTATCTCATCAATGCCGACGGGAGCGGTGTGCAGCGTCTGACCAGCTCGCCGGCGATCGACACCGAAGCGAGCTTCGCTCCCGACGGCCAGTCGCTGCTGTTCACGTCCGACCGTGGCGGCTCGCCACAGATCTATCGCGTTGCCGTCGGCAGCGGCGCTGTGGAGCGACTGACGTTCGATGGCAATTGGAACGTGTCGCCGCGCGCTTCGCCCGACGGCAAATCGTTCGTGTTTCTGCGTCGGGATGGGGGACGCTTCCAGGTTGCGATCCAGGATTACGCGACCCGCCAGGTACAGATTCTGACACCGGGACCGCTCGATGAAAGTCCCACCGTTTCACCCAACGGGAAGATGATCCTGTACGCGGCCGAGCAGGGGGGGCGTGGTATATTGGCTGCGGTCTCTTCCGACGGCCGCGTCAAGCAGCGGCTAGTCGCGCCAGCGACGGACGTGCGCGATCCCGCCTGGGGTCCTTTGCCGCGCACCTGATGCGCGGCATCCATCACCAACGTCGTCAAGGAGGCAACATGCGCAAGTGGATTCTCGGAGCCATTTTCATCGGGCTCCTCGCCGGATGCTCGACCAATCCCCAGGAGTCGGCCCCGATCGAAGACCGCACACCGACGGCGGTGAACGCCGGTGCAGGCTCGGGCGCGACCACGGGCGGTGCAACCGGCGGCGGCGTGTCGGGGAGCGCCACCGGCAGCGGCGCTGGCACGACGCCCGGCGGCGCAGGGGCGGGCGTTGGTGCAGGTGCAGGCGCAGCCGCGCTGCGCGATCCCAACAACATCCTGTCGAAGCGCTCGGTGTATTTCGACTACGACAGCGATGCGGTCAAGGACGAGTATCGCAGCCTCATCGAGGCACACGCGCGCTACCTGCAGCAGAACCGCAACACGCGGATCACCCTGCAGGGCAACACCGACGAACGTGGCAGTCGCGAGTACAACATCGCGCTCGGCCAGCGTCGTGCCGATGCGGTGCGTCAGTTGATGCGCGTGCTCGGTGCATCGGACGCGCAGATCGAGACCGTGAGCTTCGGCGAGGAAAAGCCGAAGAACCCCGGCCATGACGAATCCGCGTGGGCTGCGAATCGCCGCGCCGACATCGTCTACCAGGGCGAGTGAAGTCCTTGCCTGCCACACGGTTGGTCATGGCCGTGCTGTGCGGCGGCCTGATCGCGAGCGTCGCGGTGCCCGCGCGCGCCGCGCTGTTCGATGACACTGAGGCGCGCCAGCGCATCGAGCTCACCAACCAGCGCATCGACCAGCTCCGGCGGTTGCTCGAAGATCGCATCGCTGCCGTCGAGAGCCAGGTCAAGAACCAGGGTCTGGTCGACATCTTCAACCAGATCGAGCAGTTGAAGCGCGAGATGGCACAGCTGCGCGGCCAGCTCGAGGTGGTCACCTACGAGCTTGGCGAAGCTCAGAAGCGCCAGCGTGACCTCTACGTCGATCTCGACTCGCGCATGCGGCGGCTGGAATCGGCAGGCATCTCGACTGGCAACACCCAACCGCGCGCCGCGCCCGCGCCGGCTCCGCAGCCATCGTCCTCGGACGCGGCGGTCGATGCGGTCAATGCTGGCAACGCGTCCGGCTCCTCCGTCGGCGCAGGCTCGGCGACGGGGCCGGCATCGAGCTTTAGTCCAGCGCCCGCGATGGCGGGAGGACCAGGTCCTCGATTGAGCTCGGAGGCGGCGAACGAGCAGCGCGCCTACGATTCCGCACTCGACCTCTTCAAGGCCGGCAATTACGGAGCAGCGGTGCAGAGCTTCGCGGCATTCGTGCGCAGCTATCCGCGGAGTGTGCTCGCGCCGTCCGCGCAGTACTGGATCGGCAACGCGCAGTTCGCCCAGCGCGATTTTCGCGGCGCAATTGCATCGCAACGCCAGCTCATCAGCACCTATCCGGATAGCCAGAAGGTGCCGGACGCCGTGCTCAACATCGCCACCAGCCAGTTCGAGCTGGGCGATACGGTTGCCTCGCGGCGCACACTCGAGGAACTGGTCGCTCGCTATCCGCAGTCGGAGGCGTCGGCCAAGGCACGGCAGCGCCTGACCCCGCGCTGATCATGGCCAACGCGGCACCGGCTGCGCG
>JBDSND010000107.1:0-8685 GCA_039915505.1 Casimicrobiaceae bacterium | reverse complement strand
TTGCCGAGGTCGGCGAGGGACTTCAGCCCATGCGCCGTGGCGACGTCCTTGCGCACCGCGATCGCCCAAGTATTGTTGGCTGGAGCCGGCTCCAGCCAGACGATCTTGTTTTTTTCGGCGTCGAGCGACTTGACTCGCTCGAACCCGGCCTTGGCATTCTTCCAGGCCAAGTTTTTCTCGTCGGAGAAAAAGAACGCGCCGTTGCCGGTGTACTCCGGGTAGATGTCGATCTCACCGGCCGTGATCGCACCGCGCACGATCTTGGTCGTACCGAGCTGCAGCTTGTTTTCCGTCTTGATGCCCTTCGCTTCGAGCACCGCGACGATCATGTGGCCGAGCAGTGATCCCTCGGTGTCGATCTTCGAGGCGACGCGGACGGGCGAAGACGTCTGGGCGATCGCGATGCCCACCATAACAACCAGCGCGACGGCGCCCGCGGCGATACGGGAGAGCATGGCATGCATGGAGCGATCCTTTTGGCGCATGGAAAGATGGCGGCGTTTCGATCGAGCGTGGCGGAGCGCGGGCTGCCGAGCTGCCCATGGAGGGACCTTCGCCGCGCGCGGATGGCGGCATCGCGCGTGCCTCGCCCCACCGTGTGGCACGATAGCAGATAGCCGCAAACGCGCCTCTGGACGTAGCCAGCGCCGCGATCTCGCCCGCAACGGTCTCGAGCTTGCTTACGTGCGCGCCAGGCGCCGCCACGACGGACGGGACAGCGTGCTGACGATTTGCTCATCAACGACACCGTCGCGGCACTCGCCCTCAGCCGCGTCATCATCAGGGAGCAACGCATGGCCAGGATTCCCTATGCCGATCTCTCGGCACCCGAGGTCGCGCCGGTCGTCGATCGGATCGTCGCCGAGCGCGGGAGTGTCCTCTACCTTTATCGGATGCTGCTGCACAGCCCACCCGTGGCCGAAGGGTGGCTGGGTTACCTGACGGCCATCCGGCAGCGGTGCACGCTTTCGGGAGCGTTGCGCGAGCTCGTTATCATGCGCGTCGCCCACGTCAACGGCGCCTCGTACGAGGCCGACCAGCACGCGCCGATCGCACTCAAGGAAGGCCTGACGGCAGCGCAGTTGGCAGCAATCCCCGAGTGGGGGTCGGCGAAGCTCTTCAGCGACGAAGAGCGTGCGGTGCTTGCCCTGACCGATGCGATGACCCGTCAGGTCCAGGTTCCGTCGGAGGTCATGAGCGCAGTGCGCGCGCATCTCGACGATCGCGAAGTCGTCGAGCTCGTGGCGACCATCGCCGCGTACAACATGGTCTCGCGCTTCCTGGAAGCGCTCGGCATCCACAGTGACGACCGTCCGGACGGCACGAAGTAGCGAGCCCGCGTGCGCGCGGCCCGCTCGTGTCGCGGCCGACCAGGGCGCGGGGCGCTATACGGGGTCGCGGTGGGTGAGTCAGGCGCGCGCCCCGACCGGCCAAGGGGACGAGAGCCCGCGGTAAGGGTAGATTGCGTCCGGGCGGGTCAGGCGCGCGTCCCGACCGGCCAGGGGAAGGAAACCGCGTACGGTTAGCGCGTGGGGCGGGGTCAGGCGTGCGCCACGGCGACCCGGCGCGGCAGGCTGCGGCGCGGCACGTGCGCGGCGAGCCAGCGCGCGGATTCCCGCGCCCGCTTCGCGACCACCGTTACCGGGATCTGTACGTAGTCGTCGTTGAATACTTCGAAGCTGTAGCTGCCGGCGTAGCCCATGTCGTCCAGGCAGCGGACCATCTCGGCGACCTCGCGGCTGTGCACGCCCTCGCCGGGGAATACCCGGAAATGCCGCGCGGTCTCGATGCGCTCCTCGGGAGAACGGATCGACTGCCACATGAAGTCGGCGAGCTGGACCAAGAAGATCTTGTCGGCGTGAATGTCCGGCAGGCGATCGAGGGAAGTGCCCGTTGCCAGCACATGGAAAGCATCGAACGCGAGGCCCAGGTTCGGATGGTCGGCGCGCTCGATGAGCTCCCACGCCTGGTGGTACTCGTTGACGTGTCGGCCCCAGGAAAGTGCCTCGTAGGCGACCTTGATCCCGAGCGGCAAGGCGAGGGTCGCGAGCTTCTTCAGGTCGCGGATCGCGTGCTCAGGATCGCCCGTCGCGTGCGACGACGTCGAGGAACAGACCAGCAGCACCTTCGCGCCCAGTGCGTGGCACACCTGAAGCATGGCCTTGGCGATATCCACCTTGTAGGCGTGCAGGTGGCCGGACAATCCCTCGAAATCACGCAGCACCTGGAAGCCGGTGAGACGCAATCCGCTGTTTCGAACGGCAGCGATGGCGGACGCCTCGCCCGTGCCGTGCATGGCGACGTCCTTGGCCGAAATCATCACCTGGGTGAACCCGGCCGCCTCCATCGCCTCGAACTTGGCTTCCAGCGGCCCCGCAAGGGAGATGGTATCCATGCCGAAGTCATCGAGGTTCATGGGCGTGCCCTCTTGGCTTCCCGCGGCGCGATGTCGCTGTGGACGAGTTCGAAGGTGATGCCGCCCAGTGCGACCTGAGAAAGCGCGCCCTTCTCGCTCGGTTGCACCGGCCCGCGGTCGACGAACACCACGCCGCGATCACGCAGCGCGTCGGTCGCCCGCGGCACGTCCGCGGCACCGAGGCCGATGCGCACCAGCTGTTCCTCCCACGCCACCTCTTCCGCGCCAGGCGGAGGCTCGACGAGCTGCAGGTAGAACGAGTGGCAGGGACTCTCGAGCAGCGTGCCCTTGGGCAGCACGCCGAAGTACATGCCACCCGGAAGCACCGTGAATCCCAGCAGGTCCTGGTAGAACGCCACCCAGTCGTCGGTGCGGTCGGGAAAGATCGTCTGCACGATACCGAAGTAGTGCAAACCTGCCAATGCCGGGGGGTGCTGTTTGGCGTCCGGCAGGGCCACGAAATCGACGTCGTAGATCGTGAGGTTCTCGTACCGGTCGACGAAGTAGATGAAGGTGTCGCCGACACCACGAATGCCGGGAATGTTGAGCTCCATTGCCGAGGCGCGGGTCGGGATTTCCCAGGCACCCCGCTCGCGCGCATGCTGCCACGCGAACGATGCGTTGCGCACCCGCAAGGCGAAGGCGGAAAGTGACGGCGTGCCGTCAGGGTGCGGGGTCTCGGCCACGGCATCGGGGTGCGCGTTCACGATCAGGTTCATCGACCCCTGGCGGTACAACATCACCTCCCGGGAGCGGTGCCGCGCCACCGGATGGAAGCCGAAGGTCTGCAGCAATGCGCCCAGCGCCTGCGGCTGGGAGGTCGTGTACTCGATGAACTCGATGCCATCGATACCGAGCGGGTTGGTGGGTTCGGGAAACTGTTCGAGGGTAGGCATGGGCGACTCGGCGATGGGTGGGTCGTGGACTAAAGCGTATCAGCGAGCGGCGGGCCGCTCGACATGGACTTCACGGCGGCAGCTGTGCGCCGATCTCGCGGGCAGCCTTTTGGAGTTCGGGCAGGAATCGCGCCTTGAGCTCGCGCGGCGACCCCCGTGTCGACTGGGTGATGACGTTGATGCCCGCAACGGCGACGCCGGCCATGTTGCGAACCGGGACGGCGATGGAAATCACGCCACGCTCGAGCTGCTGGTCGGCAATCGCGTAACCCTGGCGACGCACCAGCAGGAGCGTTTCCCTCAGCATCTTGCGGGAGGTGACGGTTCTTTCGGTGTAGGCGCGCAGCTCTACCCGTGCGAGGTAGGCCGCCAAGTCCTGTTCGACGAGTTCCGCGAGCAGCACGTAACCGATCGACGTGCAGTGCGCCGGCAGCCGGCTGCCGACGTTGAGGCTGACCGAGATGATGCGCGAGGCCACCGATCGGGCGACATACAGGATGTCATCGCGGTCAAGGGTGGCCAGGGAGCACGATTCGGCAACGGCGTCGCTGACGCGATCGAGGTAAGGCTGTGCCGAGGCGGTGAGGGGCGTCGACGACAGGAACGCGTAACCCAGGCTCATCAGCTTGGGGCGCAGCTGGAATACCCCCCCGTTGCCCGCGGCGACATATCCCAGCTGCTCGAGGGTGTAGAGACATCGCCGGACCGCGGCCCGGGGTATGCCGGTCTTCTGGCTGAGCTGGGCGATCGACATCGGCCGCTGCTCCTCCGCGAAGCCGCGGATCACCGCCAGCCCACGCGCGAGCGAGCGCATGAAGTCGGGATCGCCGTCGAGCGCCTGCAGCTCGCCGGTCGACGTGGTGCGTGATATCCCGGGGGACACGCCGGGTTCGGCGTCGCGTTGGCCCGGGGACTGGCTCTCCTGGTGCATGTCAGGATCCTACGGTTAATCCGATGATCGCACAACTGTTCGTTAATCGCCCTTGACAAGGCCTACGGCCGCACCTAGAGTGCCGTCGATTGACGGCCCGGGGCGACAATCGCCCAGGCGTCGAGCTCTCCGTCGACGCGGCGGGCTCAGGAGAATGCGATGGCGGAATTCATCCAACTCGTCGTCTCCGGCATTGCGACGGGATCGATCTATGCCCTCGCGGCGCTGGGCTTCACCTTGCTCTGGCAGGCCGCGGGCGTGATCAACTTCGCCCAGGGCGAGTTCGTGATGCTGCCGGCCTTCACCATGCTGCTATTCGTGGCGCTGGGCGCGCCTCTCTGGCTCGCATTCCTGCTGGCGTGCGTGGTCGCCATGCTGGTACTCGGCGTCGCCTTCAAGTGGGTGATCGTCGATCCGCTGATTCGCCACGGGGTCATTCCGCTCGTCATCGCGACCCTGGGCCTGTCCATCGGTCTCAAATCAGTCGTAAGGGCCGGTTACAGCGCCGAGGCCCATCCATTCCCCAGCCCGTTTCCCGCCGGCCAATTCGACCTCGCCGGCATCAACGTCTCCTATGCGGACATCGGCACCCTGATCATCGCTGGACTGATCGTGTTCAGTCTGCAGGCGTTCCTGAATCGGACGGTGACCGGCCGGGCCATGCAGGCCGTCGCGCAGAACACCGACGCAGCCAGGGTCCTCGGCATCGACGTGAAGCGCATGGTTCTCTACACCTTCCTGATCAATGCCGTGCTCGCAACCGTGGCGGCGCTGCTGGTCACGCCGACCTATCTCGCCAAGTTCGACATGGGCGATTCGATCGGCCAGAAGGCTTTTTTCGCAGCGATCATCGGTGGCTTCAACCAGACCCGAGGCGCGTTGCTCGGGGGGGTGCTCATCGGCGTGCTGGAGAACCTGGTGGGCTTCTACCTCTCCCCCTCCTACAAGGAGGCGGTGGCTCTGGTGCTGTTCCTCGTGGTCATCGTGTTCCGCCCGGAAGGCCTGCTCGGTCGAGCAGAGGAGCGCAAGGTATGAACCGCACCCGGCTGCTGCTGCTCTTCGCGGTGATCGCCGCGATGGCGATCCTGCCCAATTTCCTGAAGAGCTACGGCGTCTACCTCCTGACGCTGTTCTGCGTGTACCTGATGGCGACGCTGGGGCTCAACCTCACGGTCGGATACGCCGGCCAGATGTCCCTTGGCCAGGCGGCGTTCCTCGGCATCGGCGCCTACCATGCGGCAATCCTGATGAAGCTCGGCTGGTCGTTCTTCCTGGTCTTGCCGGTCGCGGCGGTGGTCTGCTTCATCGTCGGGCTTATCCTCGGGTTCCCTGCATTGCGCGTGCAGCATCATTACCTTGCCTTCGCGACCTTGGGTTTCAACATCCTCGTCTACCTGGTGATGCGCAACGAGGAGCAGTTGACGGGGGGAACGTTCGGCATTTCCGGCATTCCCCGGCCGAGCCTGCTCGGCTATTCGCTCGATGGCTCGCTGCCGTTCTACTATTTCGCCCTCGTGTCGGTGATCGCGCTCGGGCTGGTGCTCTGGTGGCTGCTGCGCTCTCCTTGGGGTCGCGCCTTCGCGGCGCTGCGCGACAATCCGATCCGCGCCGAGAGTACCGGGGTCAATGTCACCGCCTACACCCTGCTGGCCTTCGCAATCGGTGCGGCGTGCGCGGGCATCGGCGGCGTCTACTTCGCGGCCCTGGTGCAATTCATCGAGCCGGCGCCGTTCCATTTTTCCGCCTCCCTCACCATGCTGCTGGCGGTGATCGTCGGTGGCTCGGGGCGGTTCTTCGGGCCGGTGCTGGGCACCGTGGTGGTCGTGCTTTTGCCCGAGTGGCTGCGCTTCATGCAGAGTTGGTACCTTGCAGTATTCGGCTTCGCCGTGGTTGCCTTGATGATGTGGCTGCCCGGCGGACTGCTGTCCCTTCCCGAGCGGCTGCGGTTGAAGGGGCCGGCCAAATGAACCCCCCGACGAACGCCCCGCCGAACGCCCTGACGCGCTTCCTGGAGGTCAAGGACGTCCGCAAGAGCTACGGCGCTATCAGGGCCGTCGATGGGGTGAGCTTCTCGGTCGCGCCCGGGGAGATCGTCGGCGTGATCGGGCCCAACGGCAGCGGCAAGACGACCCTCTTCAACAGCATTCTCGGCCAGATCAAACCGACGTCGGGCAATGTCGAGTTTTGCGGCGAGGACATCACCGGCAAGTCGCCGCTCGCGCTCGCCCGACGCGGGGTCGGGCGCACGTTCCAGACGTTGCAGGTGTTCGGGCAGCTCTCGGTGCGCGACAACCTGATCGCCGCCGCGCAGGAATTCAAGGGCTCGCTCGCCAGTCGGATGTTCGCCCCCCCCGACGCGGGTCTCGGCCCGCACGCGGACGAGATGATCGAGTTGTTCCGCCTGCAGCAGGTCGCCAGCCTCCCGGCCGGCACGCTGTCGTATGGTCAGCAAAAGCTGATCGACATCGCCATGGCGTTCATGCCCAAGCCGCGACTGGTGCTGCTCGACGAGCCCTGCGCCGGCGTCAACCCGAGCCTGGTCGACCAGTTGCGAGAGCTTCTGGTTAAACTCAACAAGACCCAGGGTGGCAGCTTCGTGGTGATCGAGCACAACATGGGGTTCATCATGCGCCTGTGCCCGCACGTGATCTGCATGGTCGAAGGAGCGGTGCTCGCCGAAGGCCCGCCGGAGACGGTGCAGGCCAATCGGCAAGTGCTCGAAGCCTACCTCGGCAACTGACCGGAGCGTCTGCCATGGCTGCCAGGATCATCGAGTTCGACAAAGTCGTCGCGGGCTACTCGCCGAGCCTCACCATCCTCAACGAGACCACGCTCGATGCGAACGAGGGCGAGATCACCCTCCTGATCGGTCCCAACGGCGCGGGCAAGTCCACGGTGCTGAAGACGCTCTTCGGCATCCTGGTGCCGCGCACAGGCGAGGTGCGCTTCGAGGGCAAGCGTATCAATGGCAAGCGGCCGCGCGACTTGCTCGCCGACGGCATCGCCTTCGTGCCCCAGGGCCGCAACCTGTTCGGCTCGCTGTCGGTGCGTCATAACCTCGAGCTCGGCGGCATCACCTTGCCCCGCAACCAGCTCGCCGGGCGCATCGAGGAAGTGTTGGACCGATTCCCGCGCATCCGCGAGCGGATCGACAACCAGGCGTCGACGCTGTCGGGCGGCGAACAGAAGCAACTCGAAGTCGGACGGGCACTACTGTTGCGCCCGCGCGTGCTGCTGATCGACGAGCCGTCGATCGGGCTCTCGCCCAAGCTCGTGGGCGAGGTGATGGGCCTACTGCGCGGCCTCGCCGATGCGGGCACCACCATCCTGATGGTCGAGCAGAACGTCCGCACCGCGCTCAAGTACGCCAACCGCGCCCTGGTGCTGGAAATGGGGCGACTGGCACTCGACCGGCCGGCCTCCGAACTCCTCCAGGACCCCGATCTCAACCGCCTGTTTCTCGGTGGCCATGCCAAGAGCGCAGCATGAAGCTGCCCGCCCTTCGTAGGCCCTGGACGCGCAATGCGCAGGGCAACGGCGTACGCCTGGTCGAGGGCGTAGATGCGGCCAGCGCGGCCGGCAACGGCATAAGCCCGATCGAGGGCGCACACGCGGCCAGCGCGGCCGGCGCTACGGGCGGGACCTCTGTCGGGCACGCAAAATGGCAGCACCTCGGACCATGATCACCGGCACGACGCGACTCATCGCCCACGTCGGTTATCCGACCGAAGCCTTCAAGGCGCCGCTCATCTACAACCCCTGGTTCGCGCAGCAGGGCATCGATGCCGTGGTCGTGCCCATGGGCATCACGGCGGAGGCCTACCCGGAGGTGCTGCCGGCGCTCTTCCGGCTCACCAACATCCACGGCGCCTTGGTAACCATGCCGCACAAGGTCACCACGATGGACATGCTCGACGAGGTGACCACAGCCGTTCGGGTGGCGGGTGCCTGCAACGCCATCCTGCGCCAGCCCGACGGCACGCTGCTGGGCGATATGTTCGACGGCGCCGGCTTCACCCGCGGACTGCGCCGCAAGGGGTTCGCCCTCGCCGGGACGCGCTGCCTGGTGGTCGGGACCGGCGGCGTGGGCTGCGCGATCGCCGCATCGCTCGCCGAGGAACAGGTTTCGGTCATTACCCTCGCCGACCTCGACACTGGCTCGGCACTCGCGTTGGCGGCACGGTTGCATGCGCACCATCCACAGGTCGTCACGACCGTCGCCGGCAACGATCCGACGGGCTACGACCTCGTGGTCAACGCCACGCCGCTAGGCATGCGCGCCGACGACCCGCTGCCGATCGACGTCGACCGGCTGTCTGCCAACACCTTCGTCGGCGAGGTGGTCATGAAGCAGGAGATCACGCCACTGCTCGCCGCGGCGCGGGCGCGCGGCTGCCGTTTCCAGGTCGGCACCGACATGCTGTTCGAGATGATCCCCGCCT
>JBDSND010000055.1:0-20020 GCA_039915505.1 Casimicrobiaceae bacterium | reverse complement strand
CTTATGAAACTCGCCACCTGGAACGTCAACGGCATTCGCGCGCGGGAGGCGCAGTTCTGCGATTGGCTCGCCCGCGACACACCCGACATCGTCTGCCTGCAGGAGTTGAAGGCCGAGCCCGGACAGATTCCCGATCGCTGCAAGGCTGCCGAGTACGAGACTTTCTGGCATGGCCAGCGCGGGTATTCGGGCGTGTCGTTGCACGTGCGCAAGGGGGCATTCGCGTCCGCGCCGCAGTTCAGCCATCCGCCTTTCGACATGGAAACGCGGATCGTGCAGGCGTGCTTTGGGAATCTCACGGTGGCATCGGTCTACGTGCCGAACGGTGGCAAGGATTACGCCGCCAAGATTCGCTTCCTGCACGATCTGGTCGCGTGGACCAACGCGCTGCACGCCGAGGGCCGAGAGCTCATCCTGTGCGGCGACATCAACATTGCGCGCACCGACATCGACGTCCATCCCCGTGAGCGCAAGCCCGACATCATCGGTCAGCGACCGGAAGAGCGCGCGCTGCTCGAATCGATGCTGGGGGAGCAGATGGTGGATGTCGCGCGCGCACTGCATCCGGAGGACGAGCGGATGTTCACGTGGTGGGCGCCATGGCGGAACCTGCGCCAGCGCAATATTGGGTGGCGTATCGATTACATCCTGGCATCGCCATCGATTGCCGCGCGGGTGGAGGCCTGTCGAGTGCTCGCCGATGTGGGCACCAGCGATCACGCGCCGGTGCTCGCCACCATCGCCGCTGCGCCGACCCCGCTCCGTGCTGAAGCCCCCGGCGTTGTCGCGACGCCGGCGGGCGGCTAGGGTCCGCGGGCGCGGCGATTGCGGTCGGCGGAGGCCGCTCGCTGTGACCTACAATGTCGTTCTTTGCTACATTGATGCGTGATTCACGGCCGGCGGGCCAGCGGAGCAGGGAATGGTTTCAATCGATAAGATCGCCGATGTCGTCAACGATCAGAAGGGCGAGTTGATGGCGCTGCAGTGCCTGGTGATCTCGCTGTTGCGGGCGATGCCGGCGGACATGCAGGCCAGGGCGCTCGCCGAGTTCGACCGCGAGACGGTCATCGGCGCCGGTGTGCTCCGTCACTCGGAGTTGCCGAAAGCGGTTGCGGAGGGTTTTTCCCGCTATGTAGAGCACCTAAACATGTTGCGTAAGCCCGGACCGTCGCGCGGTAGTACCTAGCGCGGCTTTCATCGTCCTGGTGCAACAGGTCGTCCTGCGCGTCGGTTGAGGGTGCGGCGTGTTGCAGGGACGACATGCGCGGCTCTCCAAAATGCGGGTCGTGCCGCGCGACGCCATCGGCGCCATGCGGGTCTCCTCCACACTATCGGCAAGGAGCGGCGCGTTCTTGAGGGTTGCCTCGAGGGCCGACGCTGGGGGAACCGACCGTGCCCGGGACGTTCATGCCGGAGGCCGTGGAGGCTGTCGATGCCCGCGGCCTTCCGAGCCCGGGCCGCTGAACGCGCGGCGTCGTCGGAGTGGCCCTGCATCGAGACCGAGCACCGCCGCTGCGCGATGGCCGTGCAGCGCGCGGTTTACGCCGTGGCGGGTGTCCTGCGCCGGTAGTGCTGCCGCCCAATCATCCGGCACGCCACCACGTCGTCCTGGTTCACGACTTCCCAACGAAACGTCACCGTGCCGCGTTCCGGCCGCGTGGCCGAAGGCGTCTGCTCGAGCACGGTGGCGCGAAGGCGTAGTGCATCACCCGGACGCACCGGCGCGAGCCAGCGCAGCTCGTCCAGACCAGGCGAGCCGAGGCATGCCGACTCCAGGAGATAGCCGTCGCACATCAGGCGCATCGCCACGGCACAGGTCTGCCAGCCGCTCGCGATCAGGCCGCCGAAGGGCGTGTCGCGTGCCGCCGCTTCGTCGGTGTGATATGCCTGCGGATCGTAGCTCCGGGCGAAGGTTTTGATGTCCGCCGCCGTCAACGTGCGGCTGCCACTTTCGTAGCGCCATCCTGGCGGAAAGTCTTCCCAGAAGTACCGGATGGTCATGTTGCCTCGCTCGGTTGAAATGGATGAGGCAGGGGCGGTGCCAATCGTCGCGCCGCGCCGTCGAAGGTCACTGCACCCCACTCCGGCCCCGTTGCGGAGCGCGGGAATCAACTGAGTGCGGGTCGGATCGCGGAGATTGGCGGCCTGGGAGTGCGGGTGCTGCAGTGTGCGCCTGCAGCATCCGTTCGTGGCGGGGCTGCAACGGTTGCAGTCGCTGTGGGTCTACGTGAGCGGCGGAACCGGTGACTGGGGTCCGTCGAAGCGCCTCGGCGCACCTTCCAAGATCACCCGGTTGCGACCAGTCGCTGCGTGAGCGCCGCCCACGCCCCCGCCCGTGTCAGACGATTCCTACATCCGGGTCAGCACAAATCGCGTACCCTCGGGACGCTCGCGCCCGGCCGACGGCGGCATCACGGTCACGCGGGCGCAACCACGGTCGCGAGCGGCGATGCCGGCAGGCGTGACGATTCGCGTCGCGCCGCGTCCACCGTTGTCGATGCGCCGCGCCGGCACCCTCGTCAGGTGGGGCGGAGCCAAAGGGGAGAGTCATGACGGACACAGCGCAGCTTGCGCGCTTGATCGCGCGATTCGTTCTGGTCGGCCTGGTGGTCGCGGCTGCGGCGACCGCCGCGACCAAGCCGCCGGTGCTGGTCGGGATCGACGGCGAGTTCGGCCTGGAGAACAGTACCTCCGCCCAAGCCGTGGAGCTCGGGGTGCGCATCGCGATCGCCGAGATCAACACAGCGGGCGGGGTGCTCGGCGGGCGTCCCCTCCAGGTCGTGACCCGCGATCATCGTTCCATCCCCGCCCGCGGCATCCGTAACATCGCCGCATTCGCCACGACACCGGACCTCGTCGCCGTGTTCGGCGGCCGGTTCAGCCCCGTGGTGATCGAGGAGTTGCCCGCCCTCAAGGCCGCCAAGCTGCCGTTCCTTGCCGTGTGGTCGGCGGCCGATGTGATCGTCGACAACGGGGCAGAGCCCAACTATGCGTTCCGGCTGTCGTTGCGCGACAGCCTCGCCATGCCCTTCATGCTCGAGCGGGCGGGGCGCCGAGGATTGAACAAGGTCGGCGTGCTCTATACCAACACCGCCTGGGGTCGCAGCAACCAGGCGGCGGTCGATCGGTTCGTTGCACGCAATGACGTGCCGAAGGTCGTCGCCACGGCGTGGTACAACTGGCAGGAGAAGAGCCTCGTCGATCAGTACCAGAAGCTCATCCAAGCCGGCGCCCAGGCGATCGTGCTGGTGGCCAACGACGACGAAGCCGCCATCCTGGTACGCGAGGTCGCCGCGCTGCCGGCCGCAGAGCGCGTGCCAATCCTCAGCCATTGGGGTGTGACCGGGGGCCGGTTCGTGCAGGCTGCCGGCGCGGCGTTGCGCGCGGTGGATTTTTCGGTGATCCAGACCTTCAGCTTCCTCCAGGCAAGAACGCAGCCGCTCGAGCGGTTCATGGCGGCGGCCCGCGACCTAGGCGTGACCCGCCTCGAGGCGATCGAAAGTCCGGTCGGCGTGGCCCATGCCTACGACATGACCCATATCCTGGCCCGCGCCATCGACCTCGCCGGTTCGACCGATCGTGCCGCGATCCGTAATGCGCTGGAACGCGTCCCGGTCTACGACGGCTTGGTACGCCGCTACGCGCCGCCCTTCACCCCCACGCGCCACGAGGCCCTTGGTACGGCCGAGCTGCTGATGGCCCGCTATCGGGCCGATGGCGTGTTGGTGCCCGAAGGCCAGTGACGTGATCCCGCCGGGGTTGGTGCCGGCGAGCCTCGCTCAGCGCTTCGCGATTGCGGCCGCGGCGCTCGCCGCCGGAGCGCTGCTGATCATCTCCCTGACATCGTGGTGGCTGATCGATCGGCAGCGTCAGGAGGGCCTGCAACAGCTCGCAGCGCACGAGCGCGAGTTCTACGCGGCTGCGGTCGGCAGCGACCTCCGGGCGCTGGCCACGCGCATGTCCGAGGTCGCCTCGAGCACGATCCTGGCGACGGGCCTCGTCGACAGCCAGGGGCGCGATACCTACCTCACCCCCTTCCTGGCCGGAATCCGCCAGATCAACGGCATCCCGGTCGAGGTGGTGTTCACTGATTTCGAAGGCCAGGAAATCAGCAGCAACGGCAGCGCCCGATTTTCGCCCGTGCAACTGCAGTGGTTGCGGCAGGAGCTCGCCGCCGGTCGCGCCGGGGCGACCATCTTTCCAGTGGGGGCCGACCACGAGCTCGTTGCCGTGCAGCCGCTCAACTACGCCCGCACCAGCTCGCCCGAGGGCGCGCTGTTCTACAAGATCGCACTGGGCGACGTGCATGTCGGTCCCGCGATGCTGCTCACCTGGGGCGAGACCGCGGCCACCGCCGGCGACAGCGGCACGAGGCCCGCCACCCGAGTGCCGGTGCCAGATCTTTTCGTGCCCCTGCGGTTCACGATTCAAGGTCCGCCGCGGGCGACGTCGTTCACCCCGGCCCTCAGACCGCAATATCTTCCCGTGCTGGTGGTCACCCTGCTGCTGTTCGGGGCGGTGGTCGTGGCGGGATTGCAAATAGCCAAGCGTCTTACGCGCGACCTATCCGGTCTCGAGGCCTTCTCGAGTAAGGTCGTGAGCAGTGGCTTCAGTCACCAGCGTGCGCCGGTGTCGGGCAGTACCGAGGTGGCAGGCCTCGCGGCGTCGATCAACGGGATGCTCGAGCGGCTGCATGAGCAGCACGATGCCCTGCTGCGCGATCGCGAGAAGCTCGCCGAGCTCGCCCATGCCCTCAAGGATGCCGATCAGCGCAAGGACGAATTCCTTGCCACCCTGTCGCACGAGCTGCGCAATCCGCTGGCGCCGCTGCGCAATTCGCTGCACCTTTTGGGTAAGTCCGGACAAATCCCGACGGCGCAGCTTTACGCGATGATGGAGCGTCAGCTCAATCACCTGGTGCGTCTGGTGGACGACCTCCTGGAAACGTCGCGGATCAGCCGTGGCACCCTGGTGCTGCGCAAGCAGCCCGTGCCGCTGGCCGAGATCGTGCGCAACGCCGTCGAAACCAGCCAGCCGCTCGTCGCCGCAGCGAATCACGTGCTCACGGTGTCGGTGCCGGAAGTGCCGCTGTGGATCGACGGCGACCCAGTCCGCCTCGCACAGATCCTCGCCAACCTGCTCAACAACGCGGCTACCTACACACCCCCCGGCGGACGCGTCAGTTTGACGGCCCGGAGGGAGGACGACGAGGTGGCGATCGTGGTGCGGGACAACGGCGATGGCATTCCTCCGGACGAGCTCGCCCGGTTATTTCAGATGTTCAGTCGAGGGCGTGGCTCGATGCAGCGCGGCGAAGGCGGTCTCGGCATTGGGCTCGCGCTGGCACGGCGACTCGCCGAGATGCACGGGGGCACGATCGAGGCCAGGAGTGGCGGCTCCGGCCAGGGCAGCGAATTCACCTTGCGGTTACCGGTCGGATCCGGGGTGTCGCACGATGTGCCGCTGCCGACACCCGCCCCGGCAAGCGTGGCAAGGCGCATCCTGGTGGTCGACGACAACCGCGACGCCGCGGACAGCCTGGCGATGATCCTGCAAACACTGGGCGCCGACGTGCGGGTCGCGCACGATGGTCCAGCGGCAATCGCGCTGTTCGCCGATACCGACCCGGCGATCGTGCTGCTGGACATCGGCATGCCGGGGATGGACGGTTACGAGGTGGCCCGCCGGATTCGCGCGGACTTTCCCGACCGGCGACCCATGATCGTGGCCCTGACCGGTTGGGGACAGGAGCGCGATCGCGACGACGCCCGCGCCGCGGGATTCGACGATCATCTCACCAAGCCGGTGGAGATCGACGTGCTCGAGCGCCTCCTCGGTGGGGTGGCGGCCGTGCAGCGCTGCGCGCCGTGATGTCCGACCGCCCGTGCCGCTGGGAGGCGTGTCGGCTCGCGAGTGGCACGCACGGTGACGCGGCGAGCGACTTGGGTGCATCATCGCAGTTCGCTCAACGTCCATTGCACGTGCCATGAAGCTCACCGATGCTGCCCACGGGGTCTTTCCCATCGCCCCAACGCCGTTTCACGCCGATGGCCGCGTCGACGACGCCTCGCTCGACCGGCTCGCGGATTTCTACGTCGCCTGCGGCGCCACGGGAGTGACGGTGCTCGGGCAGCTCGGCGAGGCGCCGAAGCTCGAGCATGGAGAGGCCGTTGCGATCATCCGCCGCATGGTCGAGCGCACGCCCCTTCCCGTGGTGGCGGGGGTGTCCGCGCCGGGATTCGCCGCCATGCGCAATCTCGCGCACTCGGCGATGGACGCCGGCGCCGCAGGGGTGATGATTGCGCCGCCCAATACCCTGCGTACCGACGACCAGATCGTGTCGTACTACCGCCATGCGGCCGAGGCGATCGGCTCCGACGTCCCCTTCGTGCTCCAGGACTACCCCCTAACCTTCAGCGTGGTGATGACCCCGGCCGTGATCCGTCGCATCGTCGGCGAGAATCCCGGATGCGTAATGCTGAAGCACGAAGACTGGCCGGGGCTCGACAAGATCTCGGCGTTACGGGCCTTCGAGAAGGACGGCTCGATGCGCCACATCTCGATCCTCTGCGGCAACGGCGGGTTGTTCTTGGATTTCGAGATGGAGCGTGGCGCCGACGGCGCCAACACGGGCTATGCTTTTCCCGACATGCTGGTCGACGTGGTGCAGTGGTCCAAGGCGGGACGGCGCGACGAGGCGCACCATCTCTTCGACGCCCACCTCCCACTTCTGCGCTACGAGCAGCAGCCGGGCGTCGGGCTGGCGGTGCGAAAGTACATCATGATGCGCCGCGGCCTGCTCGCCTCCGACACGCAGCGCAAGCCTGCCGGTACCCTGACAGCGGTGGCGCGTGCCGAGGTGGATTATCTCCTCACGCGCCTCGCGCGAAGCGACCAGCGCGCGCGTTTCTAGCTCGGCTGCGATCGCCGCTAGCGTCTGTCGCCGCCGTCGTGGGAACCGCCCCCTGACGATGCGGCCACTGGACCGTTGGTCGAGGCATTGAGCGCCGTCGCGAGCGCGGCATCACCCGAGAGCACCGCCTGCCACGACAGTTCGTGGCCGTTGCGCTTCCCCTTCGGTACCAGCCGGAAGCCCTGTGGGGTGATGGTGAGCGTCCAGGGATTGCCTTCGATATCGATCTCGCGCTTCAGCGCGCCGTCGAGCTTGGTGGTCATGCGATTCCTTTCCGGTAAATGCTACGTGGAGTTCCTGCCGTTTGACGCCAACTGGCGACGCTTCTCGTCGCGGCGGCGGCGCGGCGTCAACGCGATGGCCGCCCAGCGCGTTTCACGCCGACGAACGTCCGCTTTCAACTCTTCGACCTCACGGCCGCGGGGCGATTCTCAATCCATGTATGATTCCATCACCCAAGTAAAGCGCCCAAAGCCTGGCTACGAGCCGATCCTCGTCGGGTCCGGCGAGACGTGGACGAGCGGGCGATTCATCGACCAGTTCCTCGCCACATACCGCTACGCCGTGACGCCGGCCAACCGTGAGCTCGTGCGGGTGGCACTGCGTCGCTATCCCGGTCCCCGTCCCATCGTGGCGAACGACCTAACACATTTTCTCCTGGATCATTTTCAGCGCGGACGGCGCTGATTGCGCGCCTGATCTTCTGCGGATACCTCGGGCGACCATTCCTCGCCGATGGTAATGCCATTCGCGGTGACATCGAAGGTGCGCACTTCCAGGGCGAAGCCGCTCCCCCGCAGCTTGCCGATTGCGAGCAGGCGCACCAGCCGGCCGCGCCGTTCCAGATGCCGGACCACGACCACGTTGTCGAATACGGACGACGAGCTTTTCAGGGGGGCGCGAACCGGGCGATCGAAACCGTCCGGCTGCTCGACCGTGATGATACTAGTGGCCCGGCGATGGCGCAGCTTGATCGACAGCGCCGTCATGAACCGCGTCATCCGGCCCTCGTCGGTATCGGCCAGTGCGAACGGCTCGAGGCCGTCGATGACGACGCGCTGCGCACCAAACGATTCCACCGCGGCCAGCAGGCGATGCGCCAGGCCGTCCAGCAGGTGCTCGCCTTGCGCCTGCCATTCGATGCGCAGCGCGCCCGACGCTTCGAGGGCGGGAAAGTCGAAGCCGAGCGACCGAGCGCTCGCGCGGATCACATCCGGCGATTCGTAGAAGCCGAACAGCAGGCCCGGTGCGTCCGGTGTGCACTGCGCGAGGAACTGCAGACCGAGCGCGGTCTTGCCACTACCGGGAGGGCCGATGAGGCAGGTGGTGGTAGCGACCGGCAGTCCCCCCTGGAGCATCGTGTCCAGGGCCGGGATGCCGGTGCCGAGGCGCTCGCCATCCGTGGCGGGCTCGCGCTCGGCGAGGCCCGCCTCCAGACGCGGATACACCGTGATCCCACGCCCGTCGATTTCGAACGCATGCCGGCCGTGCAGGGTCGAGCCGCCGCGAAACTTGCGTACCGCGAGCATGCGCTCGGTGCGCCGGCCGGCGGGCTCGTCGGAGAGCTCGATGATGCCGTCGGCGATCTGCGCGGCGACGGTCGCGTCGCCGGTCTCGGCGGGCGTGGCCAGCAACAGGGTGGTCAACCCGGTCATTGCCCCGGTGGCCTGGAGGTCCAGCAGCCGCCGCTTGTATTGCAGCCGAGGGGTCGATGCGTCGCTCGCCGAGAGCAACGCGTCGATCACTACGACCTCGGCGTCGTAGCGCCGGGTTTCGCCGCGCACCAAGGACACGATGCCTGCGATCCCGCCTTCCTCGAACGCGGCAAAGCCGCTGACATAGACGATTCGATTACCGATGTCGGCGGGCTCAAAGAAGTCCAGGCGCGACAGGTGCTGCAACATTCCCGTGAACGACTCGGCAAGAAGGGAGACGTACACGGCGCGTGCGCCGCGGCGCGCTGCTGCCGCGCAGACCTGATTGGCGAGGATGGTTTTGCCGGCGCCCGGCATACCCTGCAGCAGGTATACCGCGCCCCTCCACAGGCCGCCGCCCAGGATATGGTCGAGTCCTTCGATCCCTGTGGGCAATCGCGTGTCGCCGCCCGCATCCGCCATGCATCCTCCCTGTCGATTGGTCGTCAGAGGCTAAAGGAACGCGCGAGTTCAGCCAAGGGGCCAATTCCACGGGGGCGAGCATAGAGGCCTCGCCCGATGCAGCGGCCGTGTCGAGCCCATTTGCGGTGCGCACCTGCCCGTTCCTCAGGAAGGCTACGCCAGAACAACGACCGCACCCCGCCGTGAACCGGCGACTGCATGATAGGATCGCTCCTCGCGCCGCAACAAGTCCCAACGGTCATCGCGGCCGTCCATGCCCGCGCCGATCCTGCGTCCCCGCCGATCCTGCATCCATTCTCCGGCACTTCGATGACGACTCCGTTCCTTCCGGCTTCCCGCCATTCCCCGTTCCACCAGCTTTTCGCGCGCCTTTCGTCAGCTGGGACCGGCAGCGGGCAACGGCGTGTGTCGGCGGCGTTGCGATGGCTGCTCGTGCTCTGCCTGCCATTGGTGCTGGTCGCGTGCGGCGGGGGTGGCAAGGCCGCGCCGCCGACCCAGGTGACCGCGACCGCCGGCGACAGCTCGGTGACGCTTACCTGGAATGCGGAAGGTGGCGTCGACTATTGGATCTTCTACGCGCCGGATCCCTCGATCAGCGCCGAGAACTTCGTCAACGTGAGCGGTAGCAGGGTCATCCGTAATGCCACCAGCCCTTACACCGTCACGGGTCTGGTCAACGGCATCGCGTACTCCTTCACGTTGAACGGACGGACCGGCAGCGGCGCCGGCGGCGCGGGTTCGCCGGTGGTGACCGCAACGCCTCGCGCAGCGGGACTGAGCTGGACGGTGGGCACCCCGCTCGGCACGGGCGATCTCAATGCCATCGAATTCGGTGCAGGCGCCGGATTCGTGACAGTAGGCGCCGGCGGCCAGGTGTTCAGCAGCGCCGATGGCCGTACCTATACCGCGCGCACCGCCGGCGTGACCAACGATCTCAATGGGGTTGCGTACCGGAACGGCTTCTACGTGGCAGTGGGCAGTGGTGGTATCGCGTTGCGCAGCGCCGACGCCGTGACCTGGACCGCGGCCACCGCCGCAACCCAGAATCTCCTCGCCATAGCCAAGCAGGGATCGATTTACGTGGCCGTCGGCGCGAACGGCACCATCGTCAGCAGTACCGACGCACAGAACTGGACCGCGCGTGTTTCCGGGACCACGGCGACCCTGCGCGGGGCCGCTCTCGGCGGAACTGTCTACGTGGTGGTGGGCGACGCGGGGACCGTGCTGACCAGTACCGACCTCGTCACCTGGACCCGTCAGGCGTCGGGGGTCACCGCTGACCTGCGCAAAGTGACGTATGGACTCGGCCGCTTCGTGGCGGTCGGTGACCAGGGCACGATCATTGCCAGTGTCGATGGCGTGACCTGGACCGCCGCCACCAACCCGACCACCGAGAGTCTGAACGCCGTAGTGGCGGGATCGCAGTTCGTGGCCGCAGGGGTGAACGGCCGCATCGTGGTGAGCGCGGATGGCCTCAACTGGACGCCGGTCGCATCCGGCACGACCGCGACCTTGCTGGGCCTGGGCTCCGGCGGGGTCGCCTTTGCCGCGGTGGGCGTCGCCGGTACCAACCTCACCAGCTACTGACACGCCCCAGCTGCACCTCACCAGCTGCAGCTCACCAGCTGCACCTCACCAGCCCCTGGGGCCCGCACCGCGTCACGCGGTCGGATTGGGTTTCTTGTCGGGCTCGCGTTCGCGTCCCGGCTCTCCGGGTGCAGTGGGCTCCTCGAGCGGCTCGGCCGGCGGATCCTCGACGGGATCGGGGCTCGGGCTTTCGATGGGATCGAGCAGTGGATTGCGAGGCATGATTCCTCCGGGACGACTGGTTCGTGATGCGATCCGGCTTCGAGGACGCGCCTCTGGCCAACCGGCGTCAGGCTGCCGGCACCTGGTGCTCGAGCGAGATTTCGCGACCTTCGCGTGACGAGCGCAGGATTGCAAGGCACGCCTCGAGCGTTGCCATCGCCCAGCGGCCATCGTGCACCGGGGCCTTGCCATTGGACACCGCGCCGACCAGCTCGTCGATCACTTCCACTCGCGGCACCGGCGACAACGGCAGTGGCTCGATCCGTACCGCTGCGTCGCCGTAGATCCTGACGGCGTCGGGCATCGGCCGCACGTCGGCGTGCGTGCACGATGCGAGCACGAAGCCGAAATGCTGATGGCCGGCCCGTGCCAGGCGCGCGGGTGCCAGGTCGGCGGCCCCTGCGCCGTAGCCGCGAGCCTGCCGGAGCGCGAGCTCGGCCATCGGGTCGGGTGCGGTGGCCAGCAGCTGTCGTGCCGAGCCGTAACGCGCGGGATCCTTGGCGACCCCCATCTCGTCGATCCAGCCGGTGAGTTCGTCGGAATCGAAGTGCGCGTAGCCGCTATAGGTGAGCGATGCGCAGGCACCGGTGTCGAACGTCAGGAAAGCGCTATAGGCGCCCTCGGTCGGCCGGGCCGCATCCCAGCGACCGGCCTGGCCGCGCACGGTCGCGACGCGCCCGCCACCGAGTAATCGCACGATGTCCATCTGGTGCGCGGCCTGATTGAAGATCACCCCGCCGCCGCGGTCGGTGGCGAGCTCCTCCGGTCGGCGCGGCCGGTACATGAAGTCGGTAAAGTTGACGGCCGTGATCATCTGCAGCGCTCCGATGCCGGGCGTGCCGATGAGCGCGCGCGCCCGCAGGATCGGCGCGTCGAAGCTGTGACTGTGACCGACCAGCAGCACGACGCCAGCGCCCGCGGCGGCGTCGACCATGGCCCGCGCCTCATCGAGGGTGACCGCCATCGGCTTTTCCACCAGGACGTGCTTGCCGGCGCGGGCTGCGCACAGCACATTGTCGGCATGATACTGATGCGGAGTGGCGACATAGAGAACATCGACCTTCGGATCCGCGCACAACGCCGCGACATCGGCGTGCACGTGGCCGCCGACATCCTGCACGAAGCGCCCGCACGCGTCGGCACGAGGATCGGTGGCCGCCACCAGACGCACGCGGGGATCGCCACGGAAGGTCGGCAGCATCAGTGCGAAAGCACGCCCCAGGCCGGCGACGCCGATACCGAGCGGATTCGGCAAAGTCATGACCAGCCCGTCATGGTCGGAACAGCACCGGTTGGATACGGCGTTGGTCGTAGCGCGGGGCGGCCGGAAGCGCCTGAATCACGCGCGATCCGGCCGTTGGACCGGCGCGATTAGCTGCGGGGCCACACGAACGGCGCGCATCCACCATACGGCGCGGCGACGGGCAGACTCCGCCATCGGCAGGATCGATCTCACCGGTCGATCTCACCGGTCGATCTCGATCTCGGCGGAGCGTGCGCGTGAAACGCAGATCATGATATCGGTATCGTGCTCGTCGTCGCCGAGCACGAAGTCGCGATGATCGACGTCGCCCGCAAGCAGGCGGGTGCGGCAGGTTCCACAGGTGCCGCTTTCGCACGAGCTCGGTACTTCCAGGCCGTGCGCCCGCAGCGCATCGAGGATCGACTCATCCTTGCCGACCTCGACCACCCCGCCGGTCTGGGCGAGGCGCACCCGGAACGGCTGGTCGTCGACGAGGTGAGTCGCCTCGGCATCGAGGAAGCTCTCGAAATGCACCGCCGAGGTCGACCAGTGGCCGCTCATGTCGCGCACCGCCTCGAGCAACGGCCGCGGTCCGCAGCAGTACACGTGCGCCGTGCCGGGCCGCTCCAGGATCGGCCACAGGTCGAACGCCTTGTCGGGGTCGCCTTCGTCATAATGGAAAACGACCTGCCCGCGGAACTCCGGCGCGGCGAGCTCGTCGCGGAACGCGGTCACGGCCGGGTTACGATTGAGGTAGTAGAGCTTGAACTTGCCTTCGCCGCTCGACTTGAGATGCCGAACCATGGCCATGATCGGGGTGATGCCGATGCCACCGGCGATAAAGATGTGCTGGTTGACGCGGGCGGCGAGCGGGAAGTCGTTGCGCGGCGGTAGCTGCACGTCCGGCCGGTCGCCGACCCGGGTTTCGTCGATCAGGCTCGCCGAGCCACCGCGGCCGCCGGCCTCGCGCTTGACGGCGATGACATAGCGGTCGCGCTCCGCGGGATCGTTGGAGAGCGAGTACTTGCGCAGCATCCCGTTAGGGACCCGTAGCTCCACATGTGCACCTGCGGTGAACGCGGGCAATTCGCCACCGTCCGGACTACGGAACTCGAAGGCGTGGATACCGTCGGCGAGGGCCTCGGCAAGCGTGACTTCGAGCGGCGTGAACGTTCCCGGCGTGGAATCGGTCATAGCGTGGTCGTTGCAATGGGACGTGGCCTGCGCGGGAATGCGTGGCCTGCCATGGTAACGCCCGGGCCCGCACTATTACCTTTCGAGTCCCGGCGTGCGGGGTTGGTTCGATCGGCGGGCGCCGCTGCGCGCAGGGTCGAGGGCACGCCGATTGCACATGGCACACACATGGGCGCACGCTCGACAGGATTGGTCAAAATGCGTATCGTCAGAGACCGGGATGGTAGCCAGACGCGCGGCGTCCTAGCAAGACCGCCACGTTCCGCAAACGAGGGATTCGAGTGCTGACACGGGAAGAAAACGACCTGCTGTGCCGCGTCGAGGGCGATGCCCCGATGGGCCGGCTGATGCGCCAACACTGGATTCCGGCGTGCATGTCCGAGGAAGTTGCGGAGCCCGATGGCACGCCCGTTCGGGTTCGCCTGCTCGGCGAAGACCTGGTGGCCTTTCGCGACACCGAGGGCCGCGTCGGCATCCTCGACGAGCATTGCCCGCATCGCCGGGCGTCGCTCGCGTTTGGGCGCAACGAGGAGTGCGGTCTGCGTTGCATCTATCACGGTTGGAAGATGGACGTGGAGGGCAACGTGCTGGAGATGGCGTCCGAGCCGAAGGAAAGCGGGCTCATCGCGAAGGTCAAGCACAAGGCCTATCCGGCGCGCGAGTCGGGCGGGTTCGTGTGGACCTACATGGGTCCTGCCGAGACGATGCCCGAGTTTGCGCCGCCGGCCTGGGCACCTTCCGACAACGTGCGCACCAGCATCGTCAAGATGAACGTGCGCTGCAACTGGGCGCAAGTGCTCGAGGGCGCCATCGACTCGGCGCACAGTTCGACGCTGCACTCCACCGACATGCCGCCGGCGCGGGTCGACAGCGCCAAGGCGACCGCCAACAACTGGCCGCGGCCGTCGACCGACAAGGCGCCGCGGCTGCAAGTGCAGCGCACCGACTTCGGCTTCCGTTACGCCGCGTTGCGCCGGCCGATCAAGGACGCGACGAGCCACGACTACGTGCGCATCACCCTGTTCGTCGCGCCGTACACGGTGCTGATCCCGCCCAACAACATGTACAACCTGTCGATCCTCAACATCCCGATCGACGATGTCAACACCATGTTCTACTTCATCGCCTGGAGCGAGAACGAAGGCATCGACCAGGAGGCCTGGCGCAAGTTCTGTGGGGCGCGCCTCGGTGTCGACCTCGATGCCCAGTTCCGGCACGTGCGCAAGCTGGAGAACAATTATCTCCAGGATCGCAATGCCATGAAGCTCGGCGATTTCACGGGCGTCAAGGGCATCCCGGTGCAGGACATGGTGATGTGGGAGACGATGGGGAAGATCGCCGACCGGACGCAGGAACGACTCGGGGCGAGCGACCTGGCGGTGGTCGAATTCCGGCGCATCATGGTCGAGGCCGCCCGACGCGTGCGCGACGGCGGTCCCGCCATCGGCGCGGCCCGCTGCATCCCGCACGTCCAGCTCAAGTCGTTCGAGGGCATCGTGCCCAAGACGACGGTATGGTCGACGCTCAACGTGTCCGATGACGAACGCGCGCTCGGCGACAATCCGCGCGCTCACGCTGCTTGATGGACGATCCGCGGGCGCCGTCCCGCGGCAAAGAGCCGCTGAAGAAGGCGGCGCATAGGAGCGTCGCCGTTCGGCGGCGGTTCGTTTTCCTGGAGGAGTGATGAAGCGATCGACGTGGATGGGCGCGGCCCTGCTTGCGCTTGTGGGATGGCTCGCGGCACCGCTCGCGCTGGCCCAGGACACACTGAAGCTGGCGGTCGGCCAGCGCGGCAACTGGGATACCTCCGTGTCCGAGGTCGGCCAGCGGCTCGGCATCTTCAAGAAGCACGGGCTCGTTCTGGAGATCCTCTACACCCAGGGTGGTGGCGAAACCCAGCAGGCCGTAATCTCGGGCAGCGTGGATATCGGCGTCGCCGCCGGCGTGATGGGCGTGCTTGGCGCCTACTCCAAGGGCGCACCGGTGCGGGTGATCGGTGCCGAGACCACGGGAGCGCGTGATCTCTTCTGGTATGCGAAGGCCGATTCCCCCATCAAGACCTTGAAGGACACCAGCGGCAAGACGATCTCCTATTCGACCAATGGCTCGTCGACGCACGGCATCGTCACGGCGTTCATCAAGCAATACGACCTGAAGGCCAAGCCGGTCGGTACCGGCGGCCCGGCGCCGACCCTCACCCAGGTGATGTCGGGGCAGATCGACGTGGGCTGGGCGGCGCCGCCGTTCGCGCTCGACCAGCTCGACCAGGGCCAGATCCGGATCATCGCCACCGGCAACGACGCCGAGACGTTCAAGGGCCAGACCGTGCGGCTGCTGATCACCAACGTGCAGACGTTGCAGAGCAAGAAGGCTCAGCTCGAGCGCTTCATGAAGGGCTACCGCGAAACCATCGACCAGATGTACAGCGACCCGGCCGTGCTCAAGACGTATGCCGAGTTCGTGGGGATTTCCGAAGCCAAGGCGAAGCGCACCCGCGACGACTTCTTCCCGAAGGAAGCGATCAATCCGGACAAGGTCGTCGGCCTCGACTCGATCGTTCAGGACGCGGTGCAGCTGAAGTACACCGCGACGCCGCTCACCAAAGAGCAGCTCGTGGAGCTCATGCAGATCCCGCCGCGGCAATGACGTCCCCAGTGTCGGGCGCGCCGCGCGCGAGGTGGTGCAGGGAGTTCGACTGCTTCCGGCCGCCGCGCGCTGGGTTGTTGCAGTCTGTCGGATGAACGCGCCGGGCGAGATCCAGGCCCGGGCGCGTGACCCCTTGCGAGCCGAGGAGCCGGTGGAGGTCGAGGCCGGTGCTCCGCGCTTCGGCAGCGACGTGGTCGCCGAGACCCTGCGCGCCCTCGACATTCCGTTCATCGCGTTGAATCCCGGCGCGAGCTATCGCGGCTTGCACGACAGCCTGGTCAACTTCCTGGGCAACGACCGGCCGCAGATGCTGCTTTGCCTGCACGAGGAGCACGCCGTGGCCATCGCCCACGGCTATGCGAAGGTCACCGGTCGCGCGATGGCCGTGGCGGTGCACTCCACCGTCGGCTTGATGCACGCCACCATGGCGATCTTCAATGCATGGTGCGATCGCATGCCGGTGCTCGTCCTCGGCGCGACCGGCCCGATGGATGCCGCCAAGCGCCGGCCCTGGATCGATTGGATTCATACCGCCCGCGACCAGGGGGCGTTGGTCCGCCCTTACGTCAAATGGGACGACCAGCCGGCGTCACCGGCTGCCGCCCGGGAATCACTGCTGCGCGCGGCGTGGCTCGCGGAAGCGCCACCGCAGGCGCCGGTGTACGTGAACCTCGACGCTGAGTTGCAGGAGGCACCACTCCCGGCACCGCTGCCGGCGATCGACGCGTCGCGGTATCGGCCGGCGGTTTGCGCGCAACCCGACACCGATGCGGTGGCTCGCGCCGCAGCGTTGCTTGCCGAAGCGGCGCATCCCCTCATCCTGATGGGACGCGTCGGCCGTGATGCCGCCGGGTGGGACGCGCGGGTGCGCCTCGCCGAGACGTTGCAGGCCCGGGTGATCACCGATCTCAAGGTCGGGGCGGCGTTTCCAACCGATCATCCCCTGCACGCCGTGGCGCCGGGCGTGCTGACCAGTGCCGAGACAGCAACCGCGATCGCCCAGAGCGACGTGGTGCTGAGCCTAGACTGGGTCGACCTCGCCGGCACGCTCAAGGTCGCGTTTCGCGATGACGTCCGCGCCCGGATCATCCAGGTCTCGATCGATCACCAGTTGCACAACGGCTGGAGCATGGATCACCAGGGCCTGCCGCCGGTCGACGTGCTGCTGGCGGCCACGCCCGACGCGGTGGTGCCGCAACTGCTCGCCGCGTTGGCAAGCCGCGCGAAGGGCAGCGGTCCCCAGGGCGCAAGAAAACCCGCGGGTGGCGCGGCATCACCGGACGACCAGCCTGCGCCCGCGCCTGCGGGACCCACCGCCGCGACGGGTGATCGGCCCGACGACCAGCCCGATACGGCGGACCTCGCGCAGGTGTTGCGCACCGTAGTCGGTGGGCGGGCCGTGTCGCTCGCGCACTTGCCGCTGTCGTGGCACGGGGCGAGCTGGCCGTGGCACGGACCGCTCGATTACCTCGGCTCGGACGGCGGGGGCGGCATCGGCGCGGGTCCCGGCCTCGCGGTCGGCGCCGCGCTCGCGCTGCGCGGCTCGGGCCGTCTGCCAATCGCGATCTGCGGCGACGGCGATTTCCTGATGGGGGTCACGGCGCTCTGGACCGCGACCCACTACGGCATTCCTCTGCTCGTGGTCGTCGCCAACAACAACTCGTTCTTCAACGACGAGGTGCACCAGGAACGCGTGGCGCGCATGCGCGGTCGTGCCGTCGTCAACAAGTGGATTGGCCAGCGCATCGACGAGCCGGCGATCGACCTCGCGGGCATGGCCGAGGCCCAGGGTGCGCTCGGGCTCGGTCCGGTGCACCGGCTGGCCGCCCTCCGCGGTGTTTTCGAGCAGGCGATCGCCGCGGTCGATGCGGGCCGGGTGGTGGTGGTCGACGTGCGCATCAAGCCGGGCTACACACCGGCGATGAGCGCAGCGCTCACTCCGGGGTCAGGCCGCAATGGTTGATGCGGTCAAGCCCGCGGTCGCGGCGGTGGCCGCGGCGCCCGACGCGGTCCAGCCTGCGGGCACGCTGGTGGTCGACGACATCGTCAAGCAGTTCGTCACCCCTGAAGGCGTGGTCACCGCGGTCGATCATCTATCCCTGACCATCGCGCCGGGGGAATTCATGTCGATCATCGGTCCGTCGGGATGCGGCAAGTCCACGGTGTTCAACATCATCGGTGGCCTGCTGGGCGGCTACGAGGGCCGCGTCACCGTCGGCGGCGAGACTATCACCGGCACCCATCCGGCGATCGGCATGGTGTTCCAGGAAGAGTCGACCTTTCCGTGGCGCACGGTCCTCGAGAACGTCGGCTTCCCCCTGGAGATCGCAGGCATGGCAAGAGCCGAGCGCGAGAAGCGTGCCCGGCATTTCATCTCGCTGGTGGGACTGGACGGTTTCGAGCGACGCTTTCCCAGCGAGCTTTCCGGCGGCATGCGCCAGCGCGTGGCGATCGCCCGCACCCTCGCGTCCGAGCCCAAGATCCTGCTCATGGACGAGCCATTCGCGTCGCTCGACGAGCAGACGCGCCTGCTGCTCGGCGACAAAGTTCTGCAAATCCAGCAGCACCTCAAGCAGACGACACTGCTCATCACGCACAACATCACCGAAGCGGTGCAGATGTCCGACCGCATTCTGGTAATGACCTACCGGCCCGGCAAAGTGAAACGCATCGTCGATATCGATCTGCCGCGCCCGCGGACCTCCGAAATCGTCGGCAGCGAGGCCTTCGGCCGTTACGTCGCCCAGATCTGGGCCGATCTGCGCGAGGAAGCCAGCCGCGGCATGCGCGAGCAGGAAAAGCACGTCATGGATGAGGCTGCCCAAGGATGAGCGCACACGCGCAAAAGCGTGCGAGCTTTGCCGACTACGCGCCGGCGTTGACCGGCGTCGGCACCATCGTGGCGTTTTTTCTGATCATGGAGCTGCTGGTGCAGACCGGCATGGTCAACCGCTTCATCGTGCCGCCACCATCGGAAATCATCGGCAGCTTCGGCCGAGTCATTGTCGAGGAACACGTCTTCGACCGCTTCCTGCAAACGCTCGGCGAGTGTCTCGCCGCCGGCGTGATGCTGACCGTGTTCGGTGTCACAGGCGGCGTGATCATGAATCGCTACAAGCTCCTGCAGCAGGCTTGCGAAACCTGGGTGGCGGCGCTCGCCTCGGCGCCGATCGTGCTGATGTACCCGCTGTTTCTGGTGATTTTTGGCCGCAATTCGCTCACCATCATCATGATGGGCTTTCTCGCCGCGCTGCCGCCGGTCATCCTCAAGACCATCGAAGGCATTTCCGGGACACGCAAGGTGCTGGTCAATGTCGGGCGCAGCTTCAACCTGACGCCGTCGCAGCAGTTCTGGAAAATCCTCTTTCCGGCGGCGCTGCCGAACATTTTCGTCGGCATCCGGCTGGGCCTCATTTTCGCGCTGATCAACATCGTCGGCGTCGAATTCCTCATCAACTACGGCGGCCTCGGACAGCTCATCAACGATCTGGCCGAGCGTTACGATCTAGCTGGCACCTATGCCGCGATCTGCTTCGTGGTCCTCGTGAGCGTCATGTTCTTCATGGTTCTGGAAAAGATCGAGCGATGGCTGAGACCGGTCGACTGACAAAGGCGGCAACGCCTGTGCCGGCCATCGCGCCGGTGACATTGCTGCGCGCCGCCATCATTCTTGCGGTGCTGGCGATATGGGAATTCCTGTCGCATTCCGGCTGGCTGTATCGCGACGTCGTGCCATCGTTGCTGGCGATCGGCCGCGCGCTATTCGAACTGCTGGCGCACGGAGAATATTACTTCAACCTCGGCGTCACCGCGGCGGAGGTCGGCTTTGCACTCGTGATTGGCGGCGGCGCCGGCGTGATCGTCGGTATCGTACTCGGCGCCAACCGGTTCCTGGCCAAGGCCTACGAGCCCTATCTCTATTACTTAGGGCCAACGCCGAAGATCATCTTCTTCCCGATCATGATCATGTATTTCGGCGTGGGGCCTGAATCAAAAGTCGCGCTGGGCACCCTGTCCTGCTTCTTCCCCGTCGCGTTGTCAGTCGCTGCCGGCATGCGCGGCATCGACAATATCCTGATCCGCGTCGGCAAAAGCTTC
>JBDSND010000042.1:0-11004 GCA_039915505.1 Casimicrobiaceae bacterium | reverse complement strand
CTACCCCAGCATCAACTTGAACGCGTGGTTGGGCTCGGGAGCAAGTCGACTTGGAGATCTCTTCAACGCGTCGAGCACGCTGTGGTCGTTCGGCTTGCAGGCTACGCAGACGATCTCAACGCCGGCGCAACGCGCGAGCGCGTGGCGGGCGCACGTGCCACGCATGAAGTGGCCGTTGCCCGCTACCGTCAAACGGTCCTCTCTACGCTGCAGGAGGTCGAGAACCAGCTCGCGGCAGCACGCGTCCTCGCCGAGCAGCAAGCCCTGCGACGGCAAGCCTCTGCCGCTGCCGACCACGTGGAGGCCCAAGTCCTGTACCACTATCGCGCCGGGCTCGTGGGTTACATCGAGGTAGTGACAGCAGGCGACCGCGCTCAACGCACGGCGTGCGTTGGTTCAGCTACTGGCTGGCCGACAGACTGCCGCGGTTGCACTGATTCAAGCGCTGGGGGGAGGCTGGCAGATGGGCTCGTAGATCGTTGCCGATTTCGGGCACGGTACTCAGGCAAGAGGCGCAGAGGCTCGCTCCAGCGCGTGCGCGATCTGCGCAGCGCCGACGCCGTCGTGTGCCAAGCGAGCGCGTGCGTTCAGCACGTCACCCATCTCGAGCACGGTGACGGCGGCCCCGAATAGGTAGCCCTGTCCCTGGTCGCAGGCATGCTGCATCAGGAATTGACGCTGGGCATCGGTCTCCAGTCCTTCGGCAACCACGCGCATCTTGAGCCGCTTTGCAATGGCGATGATGGCGAGGACGATGGCTGCGTCATCCTCCTCGCGTGGCAGCCCATCCACGAACGAGCGGTCAATCTTGAGGGTGCGCACGGGAAAGTGCTTGAGCTGCGAGAGCGAGGAATAGCCGGTGCCGAAATCATCGATGGCAATGGCGATTCCAGCCGCCTTGAGCCCCTGCATCACGACGATCGCCTGCTCAGCGTTGCGCGCGATGGCGGTCTCCGTGAGCTCGAGCTCGAGACGCGACGGCTCGATTGCAAACTGCTTTAGAATCGCGCGCACGTTCTCGGCAAGGCCGGGATCGCTCAGCTGACAGTGCGAAAGATTGACGGACAGACCGAGGCCCGGGTAGCCGAGTCGGGAGAGGTAGCCCAAATCCTGGCAAGCGCGACGCAGCACCCATTTTCCGAGCCGGCCGATGAGTCCGACGCGCTCGGCGAGCGGAATGAACTTGTCGGGAGAGATCCACCCCATCTCGGCATGCTGCCAGCGTGCGAGAGCCTCGACGCTCACGATGCGCCCGCTTGCAAGGTCCACGCGAGGCTGGTAATAAACCTCCAGCTGCCCGCGTTCGAGCGCCACCCGCAGCGCGTTCTCGAGCACGATCTCTTCGCTCGCCTGTAGCTTTCGCTCTTCGGTGAACACGCGATAGGTTGCCTTCCCGACCTCTTTGGCATGGTACATGGCAGCGTCTGCGTGCTTCAGCAGCGACTGCACGTCGGTTCCGTGGTCGGGATAGACACTGATGCCGATGCTGCCGGTCACGACATAGTCGTTACCCGAGACGGTGATCGGCTTCGCCACGGCCTCCAGGATCTTTTGGGCGATGCGCTCGAGATTGGACAGATCGCGGATGTCGGGCATGATGAGGATAAACTCATCGCCGCCCTGCCGGGCGACGGTATCGCCGTTGCGGATGCGCTGGCGCAACCGATCGGCCACCACGCGCAGCAGTTGATCGCCGCCGTCATGGCCCACCGTGTCGTTGACCGCCTTGAAGCGATCGAGATCGAGGAACAGCACGCCGAACTTGAGGTGGGTGCGCGCAGCCTGCTTGATCGTCTGTTCCAGCCGATCGCTCAGGAGCGCGCGATTCGGGAGGCCGGTCAGCGCATCGTGCAATGCGGCGTGCTCGATCACCTGCTCCTTTTGCTTGCGATCGGAGATGTCCTGCATCACCCAGATCGCGCCTTGCGCGGGTCCCATCTCCTTGAAGGCCCGCACTGCGAGACGACACCAAAAGTCGGTGCCGTCCTTGCGCCGGCAGACGTGGTCGTGGTCATAAAGATCGTCGCCAATGACGACGCTGTTCACCGTCCCGGTCCATCCTGCGTTGGCTTCTCCCATGCAAAGCGAGTCGACAGCCATTCCGATGACCGTCTCCGGCGCATAGCCGAACATGCGCTCCAGCTCCATATTGGCGCGAACGATGTGGTTATCCTGAACGATGGCGATGCCGACCGTTGCCGAATTCAAGATGGCATTCTGCTCGGCCAGTGCCTGGCGCAAGAGCGCCTCCCCGACTTTGATCTCGGTCACGTTCACTGCCGTCCCACTGGCGCCGAGGAGGCGGCCCGCAGGGTCCTCGAGCGCGATGCCATTGATGCTGAGGTAGATGGCGTGGCCGGCGCGATGCACGTAGCGACCGTCGACACGCAAGGGCGAGCCGGTTTGCAGGAGATTGAAGAACTCCTCGTCGAACCGCTGCGCGGTGGCAGCATCGGCGAAGCGGGTAAATGGCGAGCCGATCACCTCTTCGGCGCGGTAGCCGAGAATGGTTTCGACCGCGGCGCCATTCACGTAGGTGAGGCAGCCCGTGGTATCGATCGTCCACACCATGTCGCCCGAGGTTTCGACCAACGCGCGGAAGCGACCCTCCGTCGCGTCGAGCTCAGCCTGGATCCTGGACTGCTCGTTCGCCGTGTAGGACGATCCGGCGCTAAGGCGCTGCCACACTGTGGGCGTAACGGTCTGCGTCGTGCTGGACCGCATCGTTGCAGCGGTAGTGGGGCCGTTGCCCACGGCTCGCCAGGCGCGAGTCAAGGGAACGCTGGCAGAGATCAGCAGAACCAGCAGCACGATGGTGGGGAAGGAGAGGATGCGTGGCATCCCGCCTGAAAAATCGATGAGCATGGCCACGACGGCAACCACCGCCAGCACAAGCGCCAGACCCCATGCCGCCAAGAGCCGCACCGCTTCGGGGTCGTCGGCTCGATGGCCCATCGCAAACAAGTGCCAATCTGCCTTCAATTGTTCTCCACCGGGCGTGCGCTAATTCAACACCGCGCCGGTCGCAGTGATGATGCCCACACGCGTGTACGTCGTGCCGCCGGCACGGGTGCCGGAGAAGTCGAATCTGATGCCGCCGAGGTCATGATCGTGCAGCGTCGACAGTGCTCGCGCTACTTGCGGCGCCTCGGCAGCCCCGCCCGCGCGACGGATCGCTTCGACCACCATCTTCGCGGCCATGTACCCAGCGAGACCGGCGCGGGTCGGAGGGGGGTGCACTGGGTCGTGGGCATGCAGGGCGCCGCTGTACTCGCGCACTATCGCTTCGGCTTGCGAAGGGGTCACCGGGCGCGGATTGGGGATGCTCTGCGCCGCGCCGAGCCAAATCGCCGCCGATCGAGGCAGCATCGTCGCCAGTTCGCGTGGGTCGACTGAAGACGTGCTCACCACCATCGCGTAGCTGCCGCTCGCGCGCAGCGCCTTGATGAGCTCGGCCGCCGCCGAGGTCGAGCCTGCGAAGATCACCGCCTGCGGCTCCAAGGCTGCAATGCCACGTACCACCACATCCATGCTGCCCGATCGGGTGTCGCAACGGACCGGGACGAGATCGCGCGCGGCCACGCGGTAGAACGTGCGGCCGGTGTCGGTCGCGTACCGCTCGTCTTCGGGATCGCATAGCACGAGCTTGCGCAACCCGAAGGCATGCAGGCTGGCCGCGAGGCCTTCCACCTCCTGGGCCACATCCGGGTGCATGTGAAACACAAAGGGCCCGGCGGTTGCTTCGACGCCGACGGCATCGACGAGCGGGCCCACCAAAGCCGTCTGGTGCTGCTTGAGCATAGGCAGCAGACCGAGCGCGCTTTCCTGCCCGATCGTGCCGATGAAGGCGAGCGGCCGTGACGCCATGGCGGCAGTGGCCTGGCGGGCCGTGGTTGCAGGATTACCGGCATCGTCTCGTGCATCGAGTGCGATCCTCCGGCCGCCTATACCGCCTGCCGCATTCACTCGATCGAAGTAAAGGCGCGCACCTGCGCCGTAAGCCCTGGCTTGCGCGGCCATGGATCCCGAATAGGGTGCGATGTGCGTCACCACGAGATCGCCGGCAAGAGCGACATGTGCGGACACGAGCAGGAACCCGAGCACGAGCGCGAACGCGCCGATCATCCCAGGTCGGCGGATTGCGGCGCCGAGCGCGCTCACGCGAATGGATGTGCTCAATTTGGCCTCGTGGTTTCCAGCGCTATTTCTCCGGAATCGACTGTGCCACCAGCAGTGTGCGCAGTGATTGCAATCGCGCCAGGATGGCGCCGCTAGCGCTCGACTGCACGTTGGGGACCGGCGGCGCAATGACCTGCTCTCTCAGCAAGACAGGATGGCGCTCCCAGCGCAGGAATTGGGTGAACGCGGAGTCGATGAAGAACTTGAGCTTTTCCGGCTGGCACGGCACCAGGACATAGCGAAATATCTTGGCCTGATTGATGAGCTCGATGACGTTTTCCGCGTCGGCGCTGTCTGCGACCACGATGGTAAGGATCTGCGCATGGTGCTGTTTCAGGAGCTTGAGCATCTCGGCGCAATCGTGGCGCCCCACCTTGAGCCCGGATACCACGACCGCGATGTTGCTGGCTTCGAGCGCCGAGAGCGATGCGTCGACGTCCGCGGCGTAGGTGCACGGGTGCGCATCGCCCACTAGCATGCGAATCGTTTCGAACACCTGGCGATCGTCGTGCATCACGAGGATCGCTGGTCTGGCAGTTTGTATTTCTTCCGGCGCGGCGGTCGGCTCAGGCACCATGCCGGAAGTGGAGGGTGCGTCCTGAAGAGCAGCCCATTCGAGCTGGGTTGCGATCGCGAGTGCGTCGAGCATCAGCGCCTGGATCTCCTGATTGCCCCACGGCTTGTTGAGGAAGCGATACACCTCGCCTTCGTTCACCGAGTCGATGATGGCGGAGAGATCGGAGAACCCCGTCAACAGGATGCGCACGGTGTGGGGTGCGACCTCCTTCGCCTGGCGCAAAAACTCCACACCGGTCATTTTCGGCATGCGCTGATCGCTGACCACCACGTGGACATGATGGCGACGCAGGATCGCCAAAGCCTGCTCGCCGTCAGTCGCTGTGAACACCTGGTACTTGTACCGGAACAAGGCGCTCAAGGCGTTGAGGATTCTCTCCTCGTCATCCAGGAACAGGATCTTGGGCCGCTCCGCCCCTGGCGGTGCCTTGCTGCCACCGCGCTTGCTGGAACTCGCAAGCTTCACATTCGGCGCCGATCCCATGGAGCCGGCGCGAGGTGTGCGATCTTCTGCGGTAATGTCGTCCGTATTCATGTTCATGCCAGGCTCGCTCGCGAGAAATGGGTCAAGCTCTATGCGGGCCGAGGCGCTTCAGGCCGCTAGGGCCATCGGCTCTCCGCGGCTTACTCGATCGCTGTCGACGCTTTCGTCATTGCGCCCGACTGGCAGGATCACGGTGAACGTGGTGCCGACGCCGACGTGCGAGCGCACCTTCACGTCACCTTCGTGCTCCTCGAGGATCTTGTAGGCGATGCACAGGCCGAGCCCGGTGCCTTCTCCGACCGGTTTGGTGGTGAAGAAAGGCTCGAAAATCTTGGGAAGGATGTCCTCTGCAATCCCGACGCCGTTGTCGGTGATCTCCACCGCAACCTTGTCCGCGCCATGCATGCGCGTCGCGATGCTGATCACGCCATGCTCGTCGCTCGTCGCCTGGGCGGCATTGGTGAGGAGATTGAGGAACACCTGATTGATCTGCGATGGCGAGCACCAGACCGGCAGCGTGGCGCCGAAGCTCTTGTTCACCACCTTCGACTTGATCACGCTCTTCGCGAGCTGCAAGGTGCTCTCGAGGCACGACTCCACCGAGCACCGCGCCAGGTGACTGCGGTCGAGACGGCTGAAATTCTTGAGATTGACGACGATCTCGCGAATCTGATCGACGCCGTAGACGCCGTCCTTCAGCAGTCCGCGCAATTCCTGCATCACGTCGTATTCGGCGAGACTGTCGATCAATGCCGCAGTCTCCTGGAATTTTTCCGCCACCGATGCCTCGGAAGCCCTTCCCGACCGCATGGCGGCCACCAGCCCGCTCATCGCATGGACGATATCGCCGATAAATCCGGAGACGTGTGCTTCGACCGTTTCGAGGCTGCTGCGCAAATAGGCGAGCGGCGTGTTGATCTCGTGCGCGATGCTCGCGACCATCTGTCCCAATGACGCCATCTTTTCCGACTGCACCAGCTGAGCCTCGGATTCCTTGAGATCGTTCACGGCCTTCGATAGCTCCGCCGTACGCTCACGCACGCGCCGTTCGAGCGTTTCGTTGGCCTGGCGAAGCTCGCGGTTGACGCGCGCGATCACGCGGTAGCTCGCAAAAAGGCGGCTGCCGATGTAGCCAAGAAGCATCAGCAGAAGCCCGGAGTAAACGAGAAGGTAGTCGCGGTACTGATTGCTTTGCGCGAGCGCCGCCTGGAAATCGCGGTCGAACACCTCGCCCAGCCGGTCGATCGCCTGGGTCATCGGGACGACAGAGAGGGCGTTCAGGAGATCGTTCTCTACCACGCGCTGCCGCAGGATGATGCGGGTATGGCTCACAAGGTTCACCACCGAATCGCCGATGTGCTCAGGGTAGGCGGCGCGCCGCCGTTCGATCGCCGCGAGCATTGCCTCTATGCTATCGGCGGTAGCCGCGTCCGGCAGCAGGTTGTACTTGAGCACCTCGTTGAGGATTTGATTGGCGCGCGTGTCGAGGTCGTTCAGTGAACGAACCAGCGGCGCATCAGGCCTCGCCGCACGCAACTGAGCGCTCAGCTCGTCCACAGCAGTCGGCACGTATCTCAGCGAATTCTTGAGAATGGCGTTTTCGGTCTTGAACTGGTCGACCAGGTCTACTTTGTGATCCACGACGCGGGTGAGCTCGCCGTACGCCCCGCCCGTCTCCGGTTGCCGGATCGCGCGGGCGTGACTTCCAAGTTTCCGCTGGAGCTCGACCAGCGCGGGCAACGGACTCGTCAGCGGATCGTAGTTTTTGTTAATCTCCATCCGCGACTTGAGCACGTCGACGTTCCACTCCGCATCGAGCTGCTTCAGCTCACGGAGGAAGGTCTCCACTTCGGTTTTGCGCTCGGCATCCACGGATCGTGTTTTCATGAAAAGCAGGACGAGCACGCCAACCAGAGCCGCCACCACAACCCCCCCGATCAACACTCGAATCGGCTTGGGAATGATCATTGCTGCGCCTTGGCATCCGAAGCATGCTGCGGCTTCCCGGCAGTGCCCGATGCATCCGCGGTGAGGCCGGCGAGCGTCGGCTGGTGCTCTCCGGTGAGGGTCTTCAGGAATTTCACGATCAAGGCCTTGTCTTCAGCGGGCGCCGTGCGGCCGAGCTGGTACTTGAACATGACGTCAACGGCGGCTTCGAGCGTCGCTGCGGACGCGTCGTGGAAATACGGGGCCGTGAGCTCGACGTTACGCAGGCTCGGCACCTTGAAAACGTGCTTGTCGCGCTCGCGATTGGTGACGTTGAAGCGACCGAAGTCGGCGGTCGTGATGTTTCCGCGTTGCGCAAAGTAATCTCCCATCACGCCGAACTTCTGGAACATGTTGCCGCCGACGTTGACGCCCTGGTGGCAGGCAACGCATCCATAGGCTTTGAACTTTTCGTAGCCACGACGCTCGTCCGGGTCGATCGCATTGGGATCTCCGCGCAGGTAACGATCGAAGCGCGAGGGTGTCACCAAGGTGCGCACGAAGGTGGCCGTGGCGTCGATGATATTGTGGTCGGTAAGACCATCTGCATACGTGCTGTTGAACTGCGCCACCAACGCCTTGTCCGTGCGCAACCTGGCGATCACGTCCGGCCAGTTCGAGTCGAACACCTTCGGATTCTTGATGAGCCTGTCGAGAAACTCCTCCATCGAGCCCACGGCTCCGCTCCACTGCTGCCGGAAGTTGAGCGCGCTGTTGAATACCGTCGGCGCGTTCGCGCCGCCCACGGCGCCACCAGGCCCTAACGATCGCGGGCGCGGATCGGCACCCCCACGCGAAAAGTCGTGACACGAAACGCACGAGACCGAAGTGTCCCTGGCGAGCCGGGGTTCCACGAAGATCCGACGACCGAGCTCCGCCTTGCGGACATCGACCTTGAGGTCGAGCGGAAGCGGGCGGATCGCTTCCTTGAGCTCGGTCGCCTGGCTGCCGTGCACACCTGACCAAAGCATGATGACGAGCGCCACTGCGCTCGAGCGCATGGGTTTGATCCAGATCCTTGAGTGCGCTCCCGTTTCCATTCGGGTACGTCTCCTGCAAGGCCTATGCCACGGGCATAGAAAGGGCGCGCCCGGGAGGGGGTCGCGGGGCCATACGATCGAAAAAGTACCTTTTACTTCAGGCCGGCATAGATTCGATGTTTCAGTTCAGTCACACGAAGGCCCGCAAGTGGAGAACTGTCGCATTTTGGTTTAAGTTGAACGTTTTAGGGCAGGTTTGCGCGTTTTCGGTTGACATTTGTTTGCCACAACTGCGACAGTTTCTTTCCGGCATCGAAAGGGCACGCTCCGCCACCCCGCCCTGCCCGAACGCCCAGGTCGATCGAAAGCAGGTCATCACGCCTCTGGCGACGGGGGTTCCAGGACATCGCCTCATTGCGTTTGCGACACGGCGCGCGATTCGGAGAGGGCCTCGACCAGGCGGTCCATTGTCATGCGCAACTTTTATTCGAGGAGTTATTAGATGACGGCGGGCAGATGGATCGTCGCGCTGCTCACATTCGGGGTTCCGGCGAGTGCCTTTGCACATATCAAGTGGTTTGTTGCCTACAACCTCGCGAATCCTCCCCGCCCCGCCTTCGACGTCGTTTCCGGGCGTTATTTCGTCCTGTTCTGCCTCGCAATCGCACCGTTCGTTTTCGTAGTGTCATTGCTCGATCGCCATTTGACACGACGAGAGTGCTTCCTGCATCGCCACGCCGACGCCCTCACGCATCGTCTCTCCGATTACTTTCCGCTGATGCTTCGCGTCGGCGTCAGCGTGTTCTTCGCGGCGTTGTTCACCTACGGCTGCTTCAACGGCTGGATGATTCTCACTCCCGAGCTTCATACGCACACCCAGTGGATATGCGGGATTCAACTCGCCATCGCGGTGTTCGCCTTTTGGCGGCGGACCGGCCTCCTGGCGGCAGCAGGAATCGTGTTTCTATACGGCTATGCCGTTCTGCACTATGGCGTGTTCCACATGCTCGATTACCCCATCTTCCTGGGTGTCGCTGGGCACCTGGCGATCGATTCGCTTTATGGCCGTGACCGACGCGACGTCGCGCAAGAGTCGGTGCGCATCTGCGCGGCAGTGACGCTGCTTTGGGCGTCGATCGAGAAGTTCGCGTTTCCCGAATGGAGCTTTCTCCTGCTAAACGAACGCCCGGCGATGACCTTTACGATCAATCCGGAGCTCTACATGGTCGCAGCAGGATTCGTGGAGTTCTGCGCCGCTTACCTGTTGTTGACAGGGATGCTTGCGGCAAGGATGGCAGCGCTCGTGCTTCTGGTGTTCTTCGTCGGCGCGATCATTCCCTTCGGCACCGTCGACGCGATCGGTCACAGCGTCATCATCGTGGTGCTGTCGGTGCTGGTGTTGAGCAACAATACGGTGGCGCCCCGTCTCGCCTGGCAGCGCAGCGATGCCATGACGGCTACGCTGCATACGAGCATGTTTTTCGGGATCCTGCTGCTGTTCATGGTGCTCTACTACGGTGGTTACTACCTCAGCTCTCACGAAATCGCGTAGCGCGTCGTCGTGCGCCGGCGTCGGGTGAGGCTCGGAATCCTGCACGCTAGCCGTGAGCACCCCACGCTCGCAACAGCATAATGGACTTGTCGGTACTTGGATCGCAGAAATGCACGCAGGACGACGGCCCCGTATCGTCTCCGCAATTCCAGCAGATCAAAGTACGGGTTCTGCAAGGAACCAAACGTTGGGCACGGTCGATCCTTTTTTGAGGACGGAGTCTTCGCGGTAACAGGCGGATTAAATCTCAGGCGGATTCCAGCACCATGTGAACTGGGCGGCCAATCGCGGTGGCGATGTTGACCAGTGCATCGAGTGAGAAGCGAGACACACGGCCACGCACCAGGTCATTCATGCGCGGCTGGGTGACCCCGCAGCGTCGCGCGGCTTCGGTTTGCGTCCAGCGATTCTTTTTGACAATGGTCGCAATCTGCTGCATGAGCTCGGCGCGCGCGCGAAGATTCGCCGCTTGCTCGGGGGTATCGGCGAGCGCATCCCAAACGCTTGCGTAAACTTTAGCCTTGTTCATCTGCGATCCTTCATCATTTCGCTAAATTGAGCGTTCGCAATGTCAATGTCGCGCCTCGACGTGCGCTGTGTCTCTCTGAAACGCGTGCAGCACGAACACCGCATCGGCAAGCCGAGCGGTGTAGATCATGCGGTAGATCCCCGAGTCGTCCCGTATCCGAATCTCCTCGACGCCCATGCCGATCACCGGCATCTGCTTAAAGTCGTTGGGCTGCAGACCACGTTGCACCTTGTCGAGCTGCTAGCCCGCGTCGTGCCTCGCGTTCACCGGAAAGTCCCACAGGCACTGCAGCGAGTCCCCAGGAACCGTACCGGTTTCATAAGTGCATTATACTGGTATGGATATAAACATCAAACGCATCTACCCGTGGATCAACGGATCAACGGGGTGACAGCTTCAGCGAACTAACAGGTCCGCGGAGCAGTGAGCACTCGAGCTCGTTCGCCACACTGCATTTCAACCCTGGACTCTCGGATCGCGTCCGGCGACGGCTCCTCCTTCCGCGCCTGATCCCCAGTTCCGCCCACTGCCGCCCGCGCTACCGCGCATACGCGACACTTCAGCACTGCGTCGAATCTGAGTAACGTATTGGGTTTTTGGAGGCGGGGGTCGCCTTCCAATACGCTAGGGGAAAGCGCCAAAAAAAGGCGAAATACCCCATGCCGTACCCCACCACTTTTTCAGGAGCGCCGGTTCGAAAGCGGCGCGCTAGAATTCC
>JBDSND010000025.1:0-13277 GCA_039915505.1 Casimicrobiaceae bacterium | reverse complement strand
CGGAGCGGCATCGGCATCGCTACGAGGTCAATAACCATTACCTGCCGCGGCTCGAAGCGTCCGGGCTCACGGTCAGCGCCCGGGCGAGGAGTCCGCTGGCGGGCGACCTGTGCGAGATGATCGAGCTTGCCGACCATCCCTGGTTCTTCGGTTGCCAGTTCCACCCCGAGTTCACGTCCAATCCGCGGCGCGGTCATCCCTTGTTCGTCGGATTCGTCCGTGCCGCCCTGCAAAAACAGCGCAGTGGCGAGGGGACAGCGCAGCGGGCGCGACCCGAGCTCGTCACCTCGGCCTGATGCCCCGTCGATGAAGCTTTGTGGGTTCGAAGTCGGGCTGGACCAGCCGTTATTCCTGATCGCCGGCCCCTGTGTGGTCGAGTCGGAGGGCTTGCAACTCGACGTGGCCGGCCAGCTCAAGGAAATGTGTGGCCGTCTCGGAGTGCCTTTCATATTCAAGTCGTCCTATGACAAGGCCAACCGCAGTTCGGCCGCCTCGTTCCGTGGACCCGGGATGCAGGAAGGGCTGCGGGTGCTGGCCGAGGTGAAACGGCAGATCCGCGTGCCGGTCCTGACCGACGTGCATGCGGAAGACGAGATTGCCGATGCCGCGGCGGTGGTGGATGTCTTGCAAACGCCCGCATTCCTGTGCCGTCAGACCGACTTCATCATGGCGGTGGCGCGCTCGGGCAAGCCCGTGAACATCAAGAAGGGCCAGTTCCTCGCGCCCGAGGACATGCTGCAGGTGGTCGCCAAGGCCCGCGCAGCCAGCGGACCCGACACGATCATGGTGTGCGAGCGCGGCGCGTCGTTCGGATACCACAACCTGGTGTCGGACATGCGAGCGCTGGCCATCATGCGCGGCACCGGCTGTCCGGTCGTGTTCGACGCCACCCACTCGGTGCAGTTGCCGGGCGGGCAGGGTACTTCCAGCGGCGGACAGCGCGAGTTCGTCCCGGTGTTGGCACGCGCGGCTGTCGCGGCAGGCTTATCCGGGGTGTTCATGGAGACCCACCCTAGGCCGGAGCAGGCGCTGTCGGACGGTCCCAACGCGTGGCCCCTGGCGCGAATGGAGGCGTTGCTCGAGACCTTACTCGAGCTCGACGCGGTCACCAAGCGCCATGGCTTTCCCGAGCAGGAGCTTGCCCCCGCGCTTTGAGCGGCCGCATCTGCATCCATGCCCCTGCACCCCATACCCCTGCATCCCGTCCCACTGCATCTCACCAACGAAGAGCCCGCATGAGCGCAATCGTCGATATCATCGCCCGCGAGATCCTGGATTCGCGCGGCAATCCCACCATCGAGGCGGACGTGGTGCTCGAGTCCGGCGTGTCAGGACGCGCGGCGGTCCCTTCGGGAGCATCGACCGGATCCAAGGAGGCCATTGAACTGCGCGACGGCGATGCCGCGCGCTACGGCGGCAAGGGGGTGATGAAGGCGGTTGAGAACGTGAACACCGAGATCTGCGAGGCGATCATCGGCCTCGATGCTTCCGAGCAATCGCTGATCGACCAGACCATGATCGAGCTCGACGGCACCGATAACAAGGCGCGCCTCGGCGCAAACGCGATCCTCGCGGTGTCTTGCGCGGTGGCCAAGGCCGCTGCGGAGGAGTCGTCGCTACCGCTATATCGGTACCTCGGCGGCATCGGGCAAATGCAGCTGCCGGTGCCGCTGATGAACGTGATCAACGGCGGCGCCCACGCGAACAACAAGGTGGACCTGCAGGAATTCATGCTAGTGCCGCTCGGCGCACCGAGCTTCCGTGAGGCCCTGCGCTATGGGGCCGAGGTTTTCCACGCGCTGAAAAAGATCATCGACGCGCGTGGCATGCCGACCACCGTCGGGGACGAGGGCGGCTTCGCCCCGGACCTTCCGTCCAACGAAGCGGCGCTGCAGCTTCTCATGGAAGCCATCGACAAGGCCGGTTACGAGGCGGGCAAGGACATCGCGCTAGCCCTTGACTGCGCTGCAAGCGAATTTCACCGGGATGGCAAGTACCAGCTCGAGTCCGAAGGTCTCGCCCTTAGCAGCGCGCAGTTCGCAGACGTTCTGGCCACGTGGTGTGACAAGTACCCGATCGTGAGCATCGAGGACGGCATGTCCGAGCATGACTGGGACGGCTGGAAGATTCTCACCGAGCGGCTGGGCCGCAACGTTCAGCTGGTCGGCGACGACCTCTTTGTCACGAACACCCGCATCCTCAAGGAAGGCATCGTCAAAGGGGTTGCCAACTCGATCCTGATCAAGATCAACCAGATTGGTACCCTTTCGGAAACCTTCGCGGCCATCGCGATGGCCCATCGTGCACGCTACACGGCGGTGATCTCGCATCGTTCGGGCGAGACCGAGGACAGTCTCATCGCCGACATCGCAGTCGGTACCAATGCCGGCCAGATCAAGACTGGGTCGCTCTCGCGCTCGGACCGCGTTGCCAAGTACAACCAGCTGCTGCGGATCGAGGAAGATCTCGGCGAAGCTGCCAGTTACCCCGGCGCCGATGCTTTTTTCAACCTCGCCTGATCTGGAGGTCGCTTGCGCTGGCTTGCATTCCTGCTAGTGGCGCTGATCGCTGCGCTTCAGTACCCCATGTGGCTCGGCAAGGGAGGCTGGCTGCAAGTGCGCGACCTCGAGCGCCAGCTCAATGTGCAGCGGGACGCCAATACCGTGCTGAAGGCGCGCAACGAGCGGCTCGACGCCGATGTGCGGGACCTTAAGACCGGGTTCGAAGCGATCGAGGAACGCGCGCGCGCCGAACTCGGCATGGTGCGGCACGAGGAAGTCTTCTTCCAGTTGCAGCATGCGCCCGTCCCCACCGCCACCGCGGCCGCGACGGCGCAAGCCAAGACCGGGCCGCCGCAGTCTGGTCGTCCGCAGAACCGGGCCAAGGCCCCTGCGCCGCCGGCGCTGGCTCCGGTGGCGCCTTCCTCACGCTGAACGCCGGCGCACGCGCGCCGGGTCGTCGTGCAACGCATCACCTCCGCCCACAATCCACGGCTGCGGGAGGCTGCGCGGCTTTTCGCCTCATCCCGCGACCGGCGCAAGCACGGCAAGTGCGTGCTTGAGGGCGAGCATCTGATCGGCGTGTATGCGGACCGTGTTGGGGCACCCGAGGTGCTCATCGTGGGCGAGGATGCGCTGCACCGACCCGGCGTGGACGCGCTCGCGCGGCGCTTCGCGACGACAACGCTGGTCGTGCCGACGCGAGTTTTTGCGGAACTGGCGGCACTGCCCGCTGGCGTTGGAATCATAGCCGTCGTGGATACCCCCCGCGGCGCAGCCGAAGGGCGGTCCGACTTCTGTCTTTTGCTGGAGGACGTTCAGGATCCGGGCAATGTCGGCACCATGCTGCGCACGGCCGCAGCGGCGGGGGTAGCGCGGGTCGTGCTGTCGAAACATTGCGCCTTTGCCTGGTCACCGAAGGTGCTGCGCGCGGGGCAGGGCGCTCACTTCCTGCTCGCCATCGAGGAGGACGTCGATCTGGTCGCGTGGATCCGTGATTTCACCGCGACGGAGGGTCGGGTCGTCGCCGCTGTTGCCGCAAACGGCGCTTCGCTATTCGGGTGCGAGCTGGGACGACGGATCGCGATTGCCATCGGCAACGAAGGTGCGGGACTGTCGGCGCCACTCCTGGACGTCGCCAGCGTCCGCGTTACGATTCCCTCGCCGGGAGGCATGGCGTCGCTCAACGCGAGCGCCGCCGCGGCAGTGTGCCTGTTCGAGTGCGTGCGGCAACGCCTCGCGTCTCGCGGGTAACCCCGAGATCTATTCCAGCACGGCGGCGAAGCGACCTTGCTCGGTGTAACCGCCCGCCACGCTCGCTGACCAGCGGCCTTCGATCCCTTGCGACGTAGCGTGCAGTTCGGTGACGTTCGCCGTGGTGTTGAGCCCGGTGCTGCACGTATAGGCAGCGCCTGGAATGGAATAGAGCTGGCCTCGCTGCACCAGGTTGCCGCGCAGGTTGCACCCCACGCCGTCGGGAAATGCGAAGTTGATTTGCCCCACACCGGCGATCGATTGGACGACGCTGATGGCCCCGCTACGCCGGACCGTGACGTTCGCGAGTGGATTGCTGCAGCTGAACTGATCTACCACGACTCCACCGAGATAGCCACCTCCAAGGATGATCGTGCGCAGCGTTTGCCGGACGAGCCCTTTGGAGACCGTCGTGGCATCCACGTTATAGCTCAACACCCCGGTATCCGCGGCCGAGGGACGGAACGTCGCCGACCCGACTGCGTTGATCCCCTTCTGCGCCGGATCCCATGGAGCGCCGAACCAACTGCCCGAGGTCACGTACAGCGAGCCCGAGAACACGCCGGTGCCATCGTTGGTGAGCACGGCGATGTACCAGATGGGCTGAAGGGCCTGCCCGTAGACGAAGAACGTCGCGAAGAGCACGTCCTGCCCCTGCACGAGGTTCACGCCCCATCCGCTTTCGGCGGGGTTGTACCAGATATCGGTGTAATCCACGGCGCGCGCGACCGGGGCAACGGCGAGGGCGGTGGCGACTATCAGGCCGGCGAGGAAGCGGTGTGGCAGGAATGTCATGACGAGGAAAGATTCGGAAAGTCAGAGGGAGCCGGCATCCGCCGCGAACGTGTACGGAACGATCGATCAAGCGTCGTGCAGGGAAACCTCTAGTGAGTGTAAACCAGCGGCAGGCCTTCTACCGCCATCAGAGCGAATGGGCCAGGGCGATGGTGGCGTCTCGCCTCGGAATCGCCGACTGTGCGCCCCTGCCAGTGCAGGCAAGCGCGCCAGCGGCCAGGGCCTTACTGATCGCGGCCCAACTCCGCCCCGGGGTCGAGCGCGGCAGCTTAGTGAACCTGCGAACGCGTCGCCCACGCCGACCGTGTCGACGACTCGACGCGCGGCGCCTCTGTACGCCGTGCTCGTCGGCGTAGAGCGCACCTTGCGCGCTACCACGAGCACGTTCGTGTCGTCCAGCAGGGGAGGTGGCAGGGGCGTCATGCGCGCGCCGTTGAGGACCACCCGCGCCCCGCGATCCCGGGCGCGGTGGGCGAGCGCACTACCTCCTCCGGCCTGACCTTGAGCTGCAGCAGCACGGTGGTGTTCGTGCCGAGCAGGCTGTCGGGAACCTGCGCCGCTCCGGGCGGGTGATTTGCGCCGGCGACCACGGTGATGGTGTTGTCCCCGGCAGCGTCGACGTGGATCAGCGCGAGTCCGGTGGGCTCGTCGGCGACGGCACACCGGTGACATCGACCCTTTCCTCACGCAGCAGCGCGAGGGCTGATGCGCCATGAGGTCGCGCCCGACCCGAACGAACGCGCGCACGTCGGCGTCGGCTCGGTGGACGGCGAGAGCATGGTTCCCCCGTGCCTCCCGGCAAGGCTGCGTAAGCGCGCGCGGCAAGGGTCTGACCGCGCGTCGGAAGCTGCGGGACGCCGACTACGATGTCGAGGTTGATCGAACCGAGGACGACGAAGTTGCTCAGTCCGGCCCGATGACGCCTTTGACCAGCAGGACATTCGCGTAGGGCTGCCGGTCGCCCGTGCGCACTACCGCAAAGGCGTGGCGCGCGCGCTCGTAGAACTGCATGCGTTCCAGGTGGCCGGGGTTGACGCTACCCGATGCATAGCGCTCGAGGATGGCCACGAATGCCTCGACCGCAGGGGGGCGAATCTGGGGGTGCCCCACCATTTCCATCGTAAGTGCGCACGGCAGCGCAAAATCGTCGAGGGGCATCACCTGCAGCACCGCCTCGAGCACGGCGGCGGAGGTTGCGCCGGGCAGCTCGACGACACGCCGGCCGACACTCGACGCCGGGAAATTGGCGTCGACAATCGCGATCGTGTCGCCATGACCCATCGCGGCCAGCGCGTGCAGGAGATCGGGGGTGAGTAGCGGCGGGATACCACGCAGCATGTCAAGCTCGCTTCACGGCGCGGTGGGTGAGGACTGACGATTTCCTTCTGAATGAAGATGGTGAGCACCAGGACCGGCACGGTCACCACGATCGCGTCGGCCGCGAGCGGTCCCCGGGCGAGTTGCTCGAAAGTCAGAACGTTCTAGACCGCCGCGGGAAGTGTTCGCGTGGTTGCCTTGCTTGCGATCCGTCATCACAGCCTCCTCATGCGTGGGATTGGATTGGCCGAGCTCGCCCACCCGGCGAGGGTGGCGTCGTCGAGCGGATGCCAAAGCCTCCGGTCACCGCACGCATTTGTTCCCCGTTCGTCTCATGGCGCCAAGGCCGGCGCAAGGGGCAGCCCCTTGGCTGCGATCGCCGCGAACAACGCCTGCCGCGCGTTGGTGTCGAGTTCTATCCAGGGGGGTCGCACTCCCGCCCAGCCGGGGTCACCGGTCTGGGCGGCACGGATCGTCTTGAAGGCTGGCACGAACGGAACGCCGGCGAGGACAGCCAGCACGGCCTCGATGCGCGCCTCGTCCTCGGCCGTCACCGCGGGTGCGAGGAGAGCGGCCACGATTTCTGGATACACATTGGCGACCCCGCAGATGGTGCCGGCCCCACCGCTCCCCATCAGCCTGGGCAGGTGCGGCTCGTGGCCAACCAGGATGTCGAGGTCCGGAACCTCTTCCAGAAGTCGCTCGGTATTACGCCAATCACCACCGCTGTCCTTGACCCCGCCAATCACCCCGGGAAAATCGGCGGCGAGCCGGCGAACCGTCGCCGGGGTGACCGAGACGCCGCTGAATTGCGGTATGTGATAGAGGTACAGACGCAATCGGTCGTCGGCCACGGCATCGATCAACTTGGCGTAATACGTGAACACCGCCTCGTCGGCGACGTTCTTGTAGAAGAAGGGCGGCACCACGAGGCAGCGCGCGACCCCGCATCCCAGAGCGTGACGGGTCAGGTCGACTGCGTCGGGGAAAGCCGCAGTGCCGGTGCCGTCGAGCACGCGCTCCACTGGCACACCGCCTTCGAGCAGTGCCTCCAGCGCTGCGCGACGCTCGGCCACGGAAAACGACGGACCCTCTCCGGTCGTCCCGAACGGGGCGGCGCCGTCCACCCCGCGAGCAAACAGGCTTCGAATGTGTGCGACGAGCCGGGTCGTATCGATGCCACCGTCGGCGGCCAAGGGCGTGAGCGACGCGCACCACAGGCCGCGCACGCGAGCGGGTTCTTGCATGGGTCCTCTAGAGTCCGAGCGCGCGACTACGCGCGTGAGCGATATGGGCTTCGATGGCTGCCACGGCACGAAGCGGCTCGCGGGTGCGCAATGCCGCAATCAGCGCGAGATGCTCGGCCATTGCAGGCGCGAGCACGTCGGCGTCGAGGATCACCCGATCGAGTCGAATAAGGCGGATGCGGAGACTGTTCACACGATAGAGCGCCGATACGATCTCGTTGCCCAAGGCGTCTACCATCGCGTCGTGCAATCCCCAGTCGACCGCCTGGGCGTCGCGGAGGAGGGCAGCAGTCACCCCGGCCGCGGCCCTGCGGACGATGCTCTCGTGGGCCGTAGCAAGGCTCTCGAGCTGGGTGTCGGACGCGTTCTGCGCAAAGTGCGCGGCGGCTTCCTTTTCGATCATGAGGCGCAGCTGGAAGGCGTTGCGAATGAGCCTCACGTCGACCGTGGCGACCTGCAGGCCGCGCTGGGGGACCGTGCGAAGCAAGCCTTCGGCCTCCAGCCGCGGGATCACCTCGCGGATCGCTCCCAGCGGCAGGTCGGTGAGGGCCGCGAGCTCGCGCTGCGACAGGAACTGGCCGGGGCGTATGCGCGATGCGAGCAGTTGCTGTTCGAAGCGGTCGTAGGCCACCCAGCGCAGTTGCCGCGGCGCGGTTGCCGGGGCGCGGCGGCGGGGAGCTTGCGGCAAGGCACGTCGAGCGGTTACCATGCCGGGAGTGTAGCACTGACATGTCAGTGTGCAAGCGCGATTTGGTTCGCACCGGGCGAGCCGGCGCCATGGTCGTCGCCGGGGAATCGCCGGCATTGGCCGTCCATACGAGGAGGAGCTCCATGATCAGCAGGCGTAGGTTTACTACGGCGGCGGTCGCCCTCGCCGCCGCCGGGCCGTTCATCCGCCATGCCGGCGCGCAATCCAAGATTATCATCCGCTACGGTGACGTGCTGCCCGCGACGTACCCGAGCGTCGCCGCGCTGGCAGAAGCCGGGAAGGAGGTCGCAGCCAAGACTAACGGTCGTATCGAGATGCAGGTTTTCCCGGCCTCCCAGCTCGGCACTCAGCGCGACATGATCGACGCGCTGGCGAGCAATGCCTTGCAGCTCTACACCGATGGCGCGGCGACCTTCGGAGCCTGGGTTCCCGCGATCTCCGTACTCGAGTCTCCCTATATCTGGCGCGATGCGGCCCACATGGCGAGGGGCATGGCGAGCCCGGACGCACGCGCCCTGGTGGACACCCTCGCCAAGACCCGCGGCATGCGGATCCTGGATACCATCTACTACGGCACACGCCAGCTCACTACGGCCTCCAAGGCAGTGACCCATCCCCGCGACATGGAAGGCTTCAAGCTGCGGGTGCCCCCGGTCGATGTGTTCAACGCGATGGCCGAGGCGTGGGGCGCGCGGCCGACGCCGATCAACTTCGGCGAGCTGTACCTGGCGTTGAAGCAGGGGGTCGTCGATGGTGAGGAGAACCCGCTGCCGACTATCCAGTCGGCGAAGCTCTACGAAGTGCAGAAGCACCTCGTGCTCACTGCGCACATCATCACGCCGCGCTTCGTGGTCGTGAACGAGCAGTTTTGGCGAGGGTTGTCCGACGCCGATCGTGCCCTCCTGGAGGACGTAATCGGGCGCGCTGTCCAGAAGTCCAATGCCGAGATCCTGAAGCAGGAAGGTGAGCTCGCCGACACGTTCCGCAAAGCGGGAATGAACGTGGTCACACCCGACGTGGCGGCGTTCCGGGAGGCGGTGGTGAAGGTGGTGCCGCAGAAGTTCGAGGCACGCTGGGGTAAGGGCGTCTACCAGCGTCTTCAGTCGCTGTAAGGCACATCTGGTTGCCCCGTCCCGTGTCGACTGCGGCCGGCGCGGTTCCGATCGTGCATTCGGGAGCGGACTCCATGCTCGGCAAGACCGCCGAACGAATCGTCGATGCCCTTGCCATAGCGCTATTCGCGGCGATGTTCGGTATTGTCATCCTGCAGATCGCGTTGCGATACGTGTTCAACCACCCGCTGGTATTTTCCGACGAGGTGGCGTCGTACCTGTTCGTATGGATTTCGTTTCTGGGCTGGACGATGGCCTCGCGGCGCCGCATTCACATCGGCATTGGGGTTGTGCTCGATCGGCTCCCGCCCGCGGCACGCCGCGGCCTGCACGCATTCTGGTCGCTCGCCACCGCGGCCTTTGCAGTCGTGTTGCTGGTGGTGGGCGTGGCTATCACCCGCCGCAACGGCGACGTGCAGATGGTGTCGCTAGACTTCGCGATGTGGCCAGTCTACGCGGTGGTTCCGCTCACCGCGATCCTGCTGATTGCGTACAGCGTGCGTGACGTGCGAACGATCTTCCGCGATGGCGACGTTCGCGCCACGGAGACGCAGCTATGACCGCGGCGATGGGAACGATCCTCGTGGTCTGGGTGGTCGCCTTGTTCCTGGGGCCACCCATCTGGCTCACCATGGCGTTGGCCGGATCGGCCTTCGTGCTGAGCCAGCATTTCGACGCGCTGGTCATTGCGCAGCAGGAGGTCTCGGCCGCCAATTCCTTCACGTTCGTGGCGGCGCCCCTGTTCATCCTCATGGGGCACGTCATGAACCATGCGGGCGTGACCCTTCGCATCTTCGCGTTTGCCCAGGCTCTTGTGGGCTGGATGCGCGGCGGCCTGTGTCATGCCAACGTAATCGCCTCGATGATCTTCGCAGGCATGTCGGGTTCGGCCGTCGCCGAGGCCGGCGGCCTCGGTATGGTGGAGATCAAGGCGATGCGCGAGGGCGGCTACCCACCGGCGATGGCGGCTGGACTCACTGCCGCAGCAGCGACGATCGGGCCGATCATTCCCCCGTCGCTGCCCATGGTGGTGTACGGCGCGGCCGCGGAAGTCTCGGTGGGAAGGCTTTTCCTCGCCGGGGTGATCCCCGGAGTGCTGATGGGGACCGCCCTGATGGTGCTGTGCGCGTTCATGGCGCGTTCGCTCAATCTGCCGCGCGGCGACTTCCCAACGGCACGCGACCTCTGGGCCAAATTCCGCGGGGCTTTCTTCGCGCTCATGACTCCGGTGGTACTGCTTGCGGGAATGCTCTCCGGGGTATTCACACCCACCGAGGCCGCGGCGGTCGCCACGCTTTACGCGCTGGTGCTCGGACTGCTCGTGTATCGCACCTTCAGCCTGCGTAACCTGCCGAGGCTCGTATTGGAGACCATCGAGACGACGGGCGTGGTGATGGCATTGGTGATGGCCGCCAAGCTCCTCGGATGGTGTCTTGCCATCTCGCGAATTCCGCAGATCACTGGCGAGGCGCTCACCGCGTTTACCAGCGAGCCGATCGTCTTCCTGCTGATCGTGAACCTCCTGTTGCTGTTCGTTGGCTGTTTCATGGAAGGCATCGCCGCGATGCTGATTCTCATTCCCATTCTGACGCCCGTTGCCGCCCGATTGGGAATCGATCCGGTGCATTTCGGGCTGGTGTTCGTGCTGAACCTCATGGTGGGTACGGTGACGCCGCCAGTGGGGGTCGTGCTCTACGTCGTAGCCAATATCGCCAAGGTCTCGTTCGAAACCATGTCACGAGCAATCATGCCCTTCCTGGTGCCGCTGGTCGTGGTCCTGGCGGCCACAACGCTGTGGCCGCCACTCGCTACCTGGCTGCCGAACCTCATGATTGGTCGGTGACCACGCCGGGTCCTCCCGAAGGGCAAGGTTAATCATGGCGCTCGCTTCCACATTGCGTGCCCGACTCGCGGGTCCCGGTCTGGCGCTCGGCGGCGCTCCGCTCGGCAACCTGTTCGGGGCGCTCGATGATGCGAACGTCAACGATGTAGTGCGGGCTGCCTTCGAAGCGGGCATCCGTTATTTCGACACCGCTCCGCACTACGGTCATGGCCTGTCCGAGCGACGGATGGGCGATGCCCTGCGCGCCCGACCTCGCGACAGCTACGTGCTCTCGACCAAGGTGGGGCGACTGCTCTCGCCTGAAGTCGCGGCGCCTTGCGACCAGTATGGCTACGTGGCCACGCTGCCGTTCGTGCAGCGTTACGATTACTCCGGGGTCGGTGTGCGGCGCTCCATCGAGGATAGCCTGCAGCGGCTGGGGCTCGCGCGGGTCGACCTAGTGTTCGTGCACGACGTCGACGCAGATACACACGGGAGCGAACATCCCGGACGGTTTCGAACCCTGCTCGACGACGGCCTGCCCGCCCTGGCGCGGCTCAAGGAAGAGGGCGTGATCGGCGGATATGGTCTCGGCGTCAACGAGGTGGAAATCTGTCTAGACACCCTTAGGCATGCCGATCTCGACGTGCTGCTCGTTGCCGGTCGCTATACGCTGGTCGACCAGACCGCACTCGATCGACTGTTACCCGAGTGCGAAGCCCGCGACGTCGCGGTGGTGCTGGGCGGACCGTTCAACTCGGGCATCCTGGCAACTGGCGCATCGCCCGCGAACGGCCAGCCTCCTTTTTTCAACTACGCGCCGGCTCCGCCCGCCGTCATCGCGCGGGTAGCCGCCATCGAGCGTGTGTGCGCGGCATTCGCGGTACCGCTCGCGGCGGCGGCGCTGCAGTTCCCGCGTGGCCACCCAGCCGTTGCGTGCGTGCTCGCCGGCGCGCGTTCCATTGCGGAAGTCGAGTTCAACCTCGCCGCCGCGCGTCACCCGATACCCCGGGCATTCTGGCAGGCGCTTGCCGATGACGGGCTAGTCGCGCCCGATACCCCCGTACCGCCCGCGGTGTCCTGATCGGGCAAACTCCCGCCGTGAATACTTCTGCGCCGCCTGCAGCCGTCGTCGACGCTCATCACCACGTCTGGGAGCTGTCGCGTGGCGACTATGGCTGGCTCACGGCCGACCTCGGACTCATCCATCGCGACTTCACGATGGACGACTATCGACGCGTCTCGCCCCCGGGTGTCGTGGCAAGCGTGCTGGTGCAAGCGGCTCCGACCGTTGCAGAGACCCGCTTCCTGCTCGACGTCGCGCGGGGATGTAGCGGCAGCGTCGGCGCGGTCGTGGGCTACGTTGACCTCGACCGCGACGATGCTGCCGATGAGATTGCGCAACTTGCGGGGGATCCCTACCTCCGCGGGCTGCGGCCGATGCTGCACGACCTCGACGATCCGGGGTGGATCCTGGGTCCACGGGTCGACCGGGCACTCGAGGCGCTGGCGGCAAGTCGTCTGCGGTTCGATGCCCTGGTGCGAGCGCGCGAATTGCCCGCGCTGCTACGCATGATCGAGCGCCATCCGGAGTTGCCTGTGGTCATCGACCATGGGGCGAAGCCGCCGATCGCGTCGGCTGAGTGGGAGCCATGGGCGGGGTGGATACGCAGACTGGCGGCCCATCCGCAGGTCAACTGCAAGTTGTCTGGCCTGGTTACGGAGGCCGCCGCCGACTGGTCGGTCGACACTCTGCGACCCTACGTGCAGCATCTCCTCGATGCCTTCGGCAGTGGTCGGCTGATGTGGGGCAGCGACTGGCCGGTCGTGATTCTCGGCGGGGGCATGGACCGCTGGTGGGCGGCGACGCTCGCCCTGCTGGAGCCCATGCGGCCGCTCGAGCGTGCTGCGATCCTCGGCGGCAACGCCGCGCGCTTCTACGGCCTTTGACGCGACTTCGAGTTCAGGACGCGTCAAGCGCGAACCCCTACACGGCTGGAGGCGCGGGAGCGTAAGGCGTGGGACGGACCCCTACACGCCGCCCTCAATAGATATGCCGCTGCAGCTTCGCCCTGTGCAGGATGGTCGTGGCAATTTCCTCGATCGACTTCGCCGTCGTGTCGAGCATCGCGATGTTCCCGGACTGCATCAGGTGCTCGGCCTCGCGGATCTCGTGACGACACGTATCCAAGGCCGCGTAGTTGCTACCTGGGCGACGCTCCTCCCGGATCTGATGCAGTCGCTCGGGATTGATCGTGAGTCCAAACAACCGGTCGCGAAAGGGCAGGACGGATGCTGGAAGGCGACGGTCGGCGAAGTCATCCGGTGTCAGTGGAAAGTTGGCCGCGCGAATCCCGAATTGTAGCGCGAGATAAAGCGACGTCGGCGTCTTGCCGCAGCGCGACACGCCGACCAGGATAACCTGCGCCTTGCCGAGGTCGCGGGTGGCGACGCCGTCGTCGTGCGCCTGGGTGAAGTTGATCGCCTCCATCCGTGAAAAGTACTCGTGACTGTTGGTGATGC
>JBDSND010000004.1:0-28214 GCA_039915505.1 Casimicrobiaceae bacterium | reverse complement strand
GAGCAGGCGTTCCGTGGACACCACGTCGCCCTGAAGCACGCGCTCGAACAGCGGCCGCAACTCCGCCGTGCGTGCCTCGCCCACCACCGCGCTCAACAGCTGGCCGGTGAGCCCCTGCCGGTCGCTTGCCAGCCACTCCTCGTTGTGCCGGTTGACGAAGCGCAGGCGGTAGTCCCGGTCGACGTAGGCGACCCGCGCCGGGACGTTGTCCATGATGAGACGCAGCTCCGCCTCCGAGGCGCGCAAGGCATCCTGCGCCTGCTTCAGCTCGTCGATGTCGTTCATCAGCACGAACGCGCCGTGCACCTCCCCACCAGGCGCGCCGTCGGGGACCAGGCGGATGGTCATCCAGCGCCGAACGTCGCCGGCACCAGGCACGAGGCGATCGAAGGTCGTCGCCTCGCCAGCCAGCGCGCGGGTGATCATCGCCTGCGCGCTCTGGTAGATGTCGCGACCGATGACGTCACGCAGCCGAAGGTCGGCGAGCGCAGACGGGTCGAGTCCAAAGTATTGCAAGAAGCTGCGGTTGACGTATGGACAGCGCTGGTCGAGATCGATGTAGGCGACCGGCGCAGGGACGCCGTCCATGATGGCGCGGAGCTGCGACTCGCGGGCAGCCAGGGCATCCTGGGCTTCGCGCAGATCGGTGATGTCGTGGGCGACCATGTACAGGCCGTTGATCGTGCCGTCGAACTTGAGGTCGGGCACGATGCGAGCTCGCATCCAGCGCGTGCGCCGCTGCGTATCCACGACCGCCCGTTCGTAGGTGACATGCTCGCCGGTCATCGCCCGCTCGACGAAGGGCGTGAGCAGCAGAGAGCCGTAGCCCTGGTCCTCGTCGAGACCACAACCGATGATGGTCGCGCGGTCGACGCCGGTAAGGCTCAGGAACGCCTCGTTCACGAATAGGTAGCGACATTCCGCGTCGAGGTACACGACCGGCTCGGGAATGTTGTCGGTGAATAGTCGCAGCTGCTCCTCGCGCGACTCCAGCGCCTCCTCGGTGAGCTTGAGGTCATGGATGTCGTATTCCGTGCAGTACAGGCCTCGTACACCGCCGCTCGCGTCGAGGTCCGGGGCGACGCGGCCGTGCATCCAGCGCCACAGGCCATCGGGCGTGGTGGCAACCCGCTCGTATTCAACTTGCTCGCCGCGCTGCGCGCGCTCGAGGATCGGCTGGATGAACCCGGCGACGTCCGGTGGCATCACCTCGGCGGGTGTCCGGCCGTAGATGTCCGATTGCAGCCGAGCGAACCAGCTGGCGAAGGCCTGGTTGCAGAACGTGTACGTCAGGTCGCGATCGAGATACGCGATCGGGCCCGGAATGTTGTCGGCGAACAGCCGCAGCTGCACTTCTTGGGCGCGCAGGGCTTCGCGCACCTGGACGTCGTCCTCGATATCGGTGAGCACGGCGAACGCACCGACCACGCGACCACCGTGCCGGTCGGGCAGCAGGGAGACGCGCGTCCAGCGCAGCGCCCCCGAGGGCGTACGCTCACGGCGCTCGTAGTTGACCTTGGAGCCCGCGAATACTCGCTCGAGGTGACGTTGCAACTCCGTCCACGCATCGACCAGCAGCACGTCGTTGATCGGCGCACCGAGGAGATCCTCGACCGCCTGGTTGATCGTTGCGGCAAACGGCTGGTTGGCGAAGCGTACCCGCAGTTGCCGGTCGAGATAGAAGATCGCCGATCCAGCGTTGTCGGTGACCAGGCGCAGCCGATGCTCGCGTTGTCCGGATTCGAGCTCGATGCGCTTGAGCTGATCGATATCCGAGTAGGTCACGATGAGGCCGCGCACCGCGCCGTCGATACCGCGATCCGGGTGGTAGTCGACACGGATCCAGAACGGGGGTCGTCCCGGTCCAACGAGCTGCCGGTCGAAGCTGGTGCGCTCGCCGCGCAGTGCCGCCTGCAGGTAGGCGTGGTAAAGGGCGTAATTGTCCGGGCCGATGACCCCTACGACCGATTCCCCGATCACCTGCTCGACGTGCTTGCCGGTCCACTCGAGGAAAGCCCGGTTGACGAACCGATAACGCTCGCCCCCGTCGACGTAGGCCAGGGGAATGCCGATCGCGTCGATCTTGCGCTGAGACAGCGCCGGAAAGGGCAGCCGCGCGCCGAGGTCGGCCGGGAGCGATTGCACGCTCGCCCGGTCGGGGCGGTTCGGCGGCATCAAACCCCCGCCGCAGTCAGGGACCGGCAGCCACGGATCGCGAGCCGAAAGGAGGGGTAAGGCATGATGCGGGCAGGGAGGTGGACCAAGATGCACGGCAGAAAGCAAGGAACGCGCCGCAGAACCACCGCTGTCCGCGAAGCCAAGGCCGGAGCGTCCGGTCGGGTGCGCCCGGGGCCCAGGGCGATCTCTCCTCGGCTATGCCGAACGCCATGGGTCACATCCGAACCCGCCACGGCACGCTCCCGGGGGTCGGCTGGCGGCTGGACCGGGCGCGCAATGATGTCGCCCACAAGTTGAGTGTCAGCCGTTTCCTGCGCCCGAACGTTGCAGGGTCTTACAGTCGTCGACCGCGGCAACTCCTACACTGCGGGAAGGTTTTTTCGCGTCAGGCGACGACGCATCTCGAGGAGGCAAAGGCTATGAAGAACTGGATGCGTGGATGGGGGCTGGCGCTGGGATTGGGGGCGGCTTGGCAGGTAGGCGCCCAGATCGTCCTCTACGACGATGACAATTTCCGCGGCCGCTCCTTCGCCGTCGATCAGCCTGTCGATGATTTTTTCAACGTTGGTTACAACGACCGCGCCTCGTCGGCCACCGTACGGGGCGGCACGTGGCAGATATGCTCGGACGCGAATTTTCGCGGTCGTTGCGTGAACCTCACGCCGGGTGACTATCCATCGCTCGCCGCAGTCGGCTTGAACGACCGCGTGTCCTCGGTCCGCGCCGTCAACGGCGGGGTCGTGCCCCCGGCGCGTGGACGCATCACACTGTTCGACTTCCCCAAGTTCGACGGCCGCGGCGTATCACTCGAGAACGATGTGCGCAATTTCGACCAGATCGATCTCAATGACCGGGCGCATTCCCTCATCGTCGAAAGCGGCACGTGGCAACTCTGCGAAAACGCCGACTACCGCGGATCGTGCGTCAGTCTCGAACCCGGACGCTATCCCGAACTCGGCGCCCTCGCCGGACGGCTCAGTTCCGCCAAGCTGTTGCCGCCGGTGGCGGGCGGTCCGCCCCCCGTGCCCGCGCCCGGTCCCATCGGGGGTCCCGTGGGCCGTCCCGACAATGGCCGCGCCGAGCTTTTCGGACAACGCAATCTGCAGGGTCGCGCGCTGGTGATCGACCGTCCGATCGTACGCGATCTCGCCCAGTACAACTTCAACGATCGCGCGTCGTCGATGCGCATCGACAGTGGCTACTGGATGTTCTGCAGCGACGCCAACTTCGAAGGCGAATGCCGGACGTTCGGGCCGGGCGACTACCCCACGCTTCCGCCCGAGTTGCGCAACCGCATCTCGTCGGGCCGGCGTATCGCCAACTACTATCCCTACCGCGAAGCGCCCAACTGGCGCGGCTACTAAACGGCGACGCCGGCAGCATTTGCTAAGCTGCCGGCAAGCGCTCGCGGATGCCCGCCCGCGAACGCCCGGGGCATCCGCCGGATCGGCATGGCCCCGCCCGCCGTCACTCCTCATTGCGGGTGTGGAGTGCCGATGGCCATCGTCGACGACGTCGCCGGCATTCGCCGGGTCCTTACCACCGTCCGCGTGCTTGCGGTGGTGGGACTCTCGGCCAACTGGTACCGCCCGAGTTATTTCGCCGCGAAGTACATGCAGGATCACGGCTATCGCGTCGTGCCGGTCAATCCGACCTACGACGAGGTCCTGGGCGAGCGCTGCTACGCCCGGCTCGCGGATATTCCCTTTCCCGTCGACCTGGTTGACGGCTTTCGTCACGCCGAGGAGATGCCGGGCCTCGCCCGCGAGGCCATCGCCATCGGCGCAAGGATCTTCTGGATGCAGCTCGGCATCCGCAGCGACGAGGCCGCGGCGCTCGCCAACGACGCGGGCCTGGATGTCGTGCAGGATCGCTGCTTTAAGATCGAGCATGCGCGCATCCTCGGCGGCCTTAACTTTGCCGGCGTGAATACCGGCATCATCTCCTCCCGGCGGCCGTCGATCACCGCCTGACGTCCCGCTCACCGGCAGCCCGCCTCGTCACCCGTGGCACAATGCCTAGCGGCGGGTTCGTAGCGTAATGGCAGCGTCCGCGTTGGGAGGCCATCGGCCGCCACGCGGACGACGACGAGCCCCACACCGCGAGCCACGCCTGCCTGCGCTGCGGGCCGGTGCCGTCTGGCCTCCCCGCGTCCGACGCCGCCGGTGCGCGGCCCGGCTCACAGATCTTCGGCTATCGGATCTATTTCCATGGGCGATCGCAAGTTCGGTTTCGACACGCTGTGCCTGCACGCCGGCCAGATTCCCGACGCTGCCACGGGCGCGCGCGCCCAGCCCATCTACCAGACCACGTCCTTCGTCTTCGACAGCGCCGACCACGCCGCGAGCCTGTTCAACCTGCAGACGTTCGGCAATGTGTATTCGCGCATTTCCAATCCAACGGTAGCCGCGCTCGAGGAACGGATCGCCGCACTCGAAGGCGGACGGGCCGCGCTCGCCTGCGCGACCGGCATGGCCGCGCAGGCTGTCGCGCTCATGACCTTGGCGCGCCAGGGCGACCATATCGTCGCGGCGCGCACGCTTTATGGTGGCACCTATTCTCAACTCGCCGTCACCCTCGCCGATTACGGCATCACGACGACCTTCGTCGACGCCGACGACGCGGATGCCTTCCGCGCTGCGGTCCGGCCCAATACCAAGGCGCTCTATGCCGAGACGCTCGGCAATCCACAGCTCAATGTGCTCGACATCGCCGCCGTGGCAGAGGTTGCGCGCGACGCCGGCGTTCCCTTGGTGGTGGACAACACCCTGGCGTCACCCTATCTGTGCCGCCCGATCGAGCACGGCGCCGACATCGTCGTGCATTCGGTCACCAAGTACCTCGGTGGCCACGGCACCACCATGGGGGGTGTGCTGGTCGAGTCGGGCCGGTTCCCGTGGGGCAATGGCAAGTTTCCCCAGATGACCGAGCCTTCACGTGGCTATCACGGCGTGCGCTTCCACGAGACCTTCGGCGACTTCGGCTTCACCATGAAGGCGCGGATGGAGACGATGCGCACCCTCGGACCGACGCTGTCGCCGATGGCAGCATTCCTGCTCATGCAGGGCATCGAGACGCTGCACTTGCGCATGCCACGGCATTGCACCTCGGCGCTCGCGGTCGCGGAACATCTCGCCGCCCATCCGCAGGTCGAGTGGGTCAACTATCCGCTGCTCGCCGGCGGCCGCTATCGTCCGCTGGCGGAGCGCTATCTACCCCTCGGGGCGGGCGGCATCCTCACGTTCGGGGTGCGTGGCGGCGCCGCCGCCGGAGAGCGCTTCATCGAAGCCGTGCAATTCCTGTCCCATCTCGCGAACGTCGGCGACGCAAAAACGCTCGTCATTCACCCCGCCTCCACCACCCACCGCCAGCTGTCCGAGGACGAACTGCGCACGGCCGGTGTGGGACCCGAGCTCATTCGACTGTCGATCGGGCTCGAATCGCTCGACGACATCCTCTGGGACATCGACCAGGCATTGGAGAAAGCGGCATCATGATGCGTTATTCAGGAATCCCCTGGCCGTTGCTCGGGTTGGCGGTTGCCCTGACCCTCATCGGCCACGAAGCACTGTTCGGCACCCTCGGGCCGACCACATCGTTCACGCTGACGGCCTACCGGATGATCTACGTGGCGATCGGGGCGACCTGCCTCGCACTGCTATTGTTGCCGCCGCGGCGACTTGCCTACCTGCTCGGTGCGCTAGCCTGTGCCGGCCTGATCGGATGGGCGCTGTGGCTGCAGTACGGACTCAATCTCGACCCGTGTCCGTTGTGCTCCGTGCAACGCATGGTCGTGATCGGCATCGGCATCGTCTTTCTTATCGCGGCGGCGCATGGTCCTGGCAACCTCGGGGCGGGTATCTATGCCGGGCTCGTCATGGTGCTAGGGGTATTCGGCGCCGCAGTCGCTTACCGCCACGTCTGGATCCAGCACCTTCCCAAGGATCAGGTCCCGGCCTGCGGGATGGGACTCGACTACATGCTGGAGACGCTGCCACTCCTGGACGTGTTCAACCGGCTTTTCAAAGGCACTGGCGAATGCGCCGAGGCCGGCTGGTATTTCCTCGGACTGGGCATTCCAGCCTGGACCTTCGTCGCCTTCGTTGCGATGACCATGGTGGCCCTGGTGCTCGTCCGGCGGGACTGATGTGGCCACTTGCGCCGTACCGGCTGTCTGCGCCACCGGTCGCGCATCAACGTGCGGACTAGCGCGGTGCAGCCCGCGCCGAAGGCGACCTTCCGTTGTAGTGTTGAAGGTCGATCGAAGCGCGATCGCCTGCGCAGCGCCAGGCCGATTAGCGTTTACTTGGCGGCCATCCGGATGGCGCCGTCGAGGCGGATCACTTCGCCGTTCAACATGGGATTGCCGATGATCGCGGCGACGAGCGCCGCGAACTCGTCGGGACGCCCGAGCCGCGGCGGGAAGGGCACCATCTTGCCGAGCGAGGCCTGAACATCGGGTGGGAGGCCCGCCATCATCGGCGTCTCGAAGATTCCCGGTGCGATGCACATCACCCGGATACCCAATCGCGCCAGTTCCCTTGCAATCGGCAGCGTCATGCCGACCAGCCCTGCTTTGGACGCGGCGTACGCTGCCTGGCCGACCTGGCCGTCGAACGCAGCCACCGACGCGGTGAACACGATGACCCCGCGCTCGCCTTCGCCATTGGGCGCTCCCTTGGCGATCGCGGCGGCGGCAAGGCGGGTCATGTTGAACGAGCCGACCAGGTTGACATTCACCGCCCGCACAAAGCCCGCAAGGGCGTGCGGCCCGTCCTTGCCGAGCACCTTCTCGCCATGGACGATGCCTGCGCAGTTCACCAGCCCCGCCAGGCCACCGAAGCGCTCGACCGCGAGCGCCACCGCCGCGGCCGCACTCGCCTCGTCGGCGACGTCGGTTCGTGCGAATGCCGCCTGCGCACCGAGTTCGCGCGCCAGTGCCTCCCCGTCGTCGTCCCGCAAGTCGGCGAGCACCACAGCGCCGCCTGCGGCTACCAGCATCCGGGCGGTCGCGGCCCCCAGCCCGGAGGCGCCCCCGGTGACGACGAATGTATGGCCTGCGATATCCATGAGGTCCTCTGGCGAGCGTTACGGATGGAGAGGTCCACGCCGCCCTTTAGCATAAGGCACTTTGAAAACAGCGTGTCCCACCCCCATTTGAGCCGTGCACAGGCGTGCAAGGCGGGGGTCATGACGCAGTGCAGCGGAATCGCCGATGAGATATAATTTGTTTTTTTAATCAAGCGTTTTTTAACGGTTTTGCGGGGTTGACATGCCGATCTACGAGTACCGTTGCTCGACTTGCAGCCACGAGATGGAAACGCTGCAGAAGTTTTCCGATCCGTTGCTGACCACTTGCCCCTCGTGCGGGGCGGAAGCGCTGATTAAGAAGATCTCCGCGGCCGGTTTCCAGCTCAAGGGCAGCGGCTGGTACGCAACCGACTTCAAGGGTAGCGGCAAGCCTCCCGCGAAGCCCGCCAACAACGGCGAGGGCACCTCCGCGAAGGCGGATAGCGCCCAGAGCGCGGGCTCGTCTGAGAATGCGCCGAAATCCGGAGATAAATCCGGAGATAAATCCGGAGATAAATCCGGAGACAAGTCCAGAGACAAATCGGCCGACAAGTCCTCGAGCACGTCCGACAAGCCCGCCGCGAAAAGCGACGCCGCACCCGCGGCCTCGGGTTCCGGAGGCGGTGGTACCGGCTCCTGACGTGACCCAACCGCATCCGCGCTGGTCCATGAGACGCTACCTCATCGCGGGACTGTTGGTCTGGGTGCCCCTGGGCATCACGATCTGGGTCCTCCACGCGCTGGTGTCTGCGCTCGACCAGACGCTGCTCGTCATTCCCGAGTCGTGGCGTCCCGAGGCGCTCTTTGGTTTCGCGATTCCCGGTCTCGGTGTGGTACTGAGCTTTCTGATCCTGCTCCTCACCGGGGTGTTCGCGGCCAACTTCGTGGGCGCGCGGCTGATCCTGGTCTGGGAAGCGGTGCTCTCCCGCATCCCCTTCGTGAAGTCGATCTACTCGTCAGTGAAGCAGGTCAGCGATACCCTGCTGTCCGAAAAGGGCAACGCATTCCGCAAGGCGCTTCTCGTGGAGTTCCCGCACTCCGGTAGCTGGACGATCGCGTTTCTCACCGGCGTGCCGGCGTCCGCGGTGTCGGCGCAGCTCGAGGGCGAGCATGTCAGCGTGTACGTACCCACCACCCCCAATCCGACGTCCGGTTACTTCCTGCTCGTGCCTCGCAGCAAGGTGCGGGAGCTCGACATGTCGGTCGACGAGGCGCTGAAGTACATCATCTCGATGGGCGTGGTCGCGCCGCGCACCCGCAATCCCGTCCTGCCCCGGCCCGATCGCGACGCCGCCGTGACGCCGGCTCGCCGCGCGCCCGCGGCACCGTCTAGCAACTGACGCTTGGTCGGCCCCTTGTAGCGCCCGTCGCGGCGCCAGCCAACGCACCCGCACGCACGCGGCACCTTTGGAGATCGTCTTGAAGCGCACCGACTACTGCGGCCGGATCGACAGCCGCTATCTCGGCCAGACCGTGACCGTCATGGGCTGGGTCCATCGCCGCCGCGACCACGGCGGGGTGATCTTCGTCGACCTGCGTGATCGCGAAGGACTGGTGCAGGTCGTGTGCGACCCGGACCGAGCCGAGACGTTCGCCTCCGCCGAAACGCTGCGCAACGAGTTCGTGATCGCCGTCACCGGGCGGGTCCGCGCGCGGCCTGAAGGCACGGTCAATCCGAATCTTCCCTCCGGCGAGATCGAGGTTCTCGCCCACGATCTCGACATCCTGAACGCGGCATTGACGCCGCCTTTCCAGCTCGACGACGAGCACCTGTCCGAGACCGTGCGCCTGGAGCACCGCGTGCTCGACCTGCGCCGGCCACAGATGCAGAAGAACATGATGCTGCGCTACCGCACCGCAATGGCAGCCCGTCGGTATCTCGACGATCATGGCTTCATCGACATCGAAACGCCGATCCTCTACAAGTCAACGCCAGAGGGCGCGCGCGAATTCCTCGTGCCCTCGCGCTTGCACCATGGCCACTTCTACGCCCTGCCCCAATCGCCGCAGCTGTTCAAGCAGATGCTGATGATGGCCGGCTTCGACCGCTACTACCAGATCGTAAAATGCTTCCGCGACGAGGACCTGCGCGCGGACCGGCAACCCGAGTTCACCCAGATCGACGTCGAGGCGTCGTTCTTGTCTGAGCTCGAGATCCGCGAACTCATGGAAGGCCTGGTGCGGGCGATGTTCCAGAACGCACTTGGGGTGGAATTGCCCAATCCGTTCCCGGTCATGCCGTTCGCCGAGGCCATGCGCGACTATGGCTCCGACAAGCCGGACCTGCGCGTGCCGCTCAAGCTGACCGAACTCACCGACGTGATGCGCAGCGCCGAGTTCAAGGTGTTCCGCAGCGCCGCGGAGTTGCGCAACGGCCGGGTCGCGGCGCTCAACGTGCCCGGCGGCGCGACGCTGTCGCGCAAGGAAATCGACGACTACGCCTCGGCGGCCGCCGTGTACGGGTCGAAGGGACTCGCCTACATCAAGGTCAACGACGCCGCCAAGCCGAACGAGGAAGGACTGCAGTCGCCGATCGTCAAGTTTCTGTCGCGCGACTTGCTGGAGGTCATCCTCCAGCGCACCCACGCGCAGTCGGGCGACCTGGTCTTTTTCTCGGCCGATCGCGAGAAGGTAGTGAACGACAGCCTCGGCTGGCTGCGCGCCAGGATCGGTCACGACCGCGGCTTTGCCAAGGCCGGATGGAAGCCGCTTTGGGTGGTCGACTTCCCCATGTTCGAGTACGACGAGACCGGCGGTACCTGGGGCGCGCGGCACCATCCGTTCACGGCCCCCAAGGATGGCCAGGAGGACACGTTCACCGAGGACCCTGGCAGCGCAACCGCCAAGGCCTACGACGTGGTGCTGAACGGCTGGGAGATCGGCGGCGGCTCGGTGCGTATCCACCGCCCGGAGGTGCAGGCCAAGGTGTTCGCGGCACTTGCCATCAGCCCCGAGGACCAGCGCCGGAAGTTCGGTTTCCTCCTCGACGCGCTGCAGTACGGCGCGCCTCCCCACGGCGGCATCGCCTTCGGGCTCGACCGCATCGTTGCCATGATGACCGGCGCGGAATCGATTCGCGACGTGATCGCGTTCCCCAAGACCCAGCGTGGCCAGGACCTGCTGGTCGAGGCACCGACCGTGGTCACCGAGCAGCAGTTGCGCGACCTGCACATCCGGGTGCGCGCCTCGGACGCTGCCAAGGCGAGTTAGATGCCCGGCGTGCTGAACCTTTCCCGGGCAGGCCATGGGCACGCACACGCGGCGCGATTGGCCATGTGGATGGGCATCGCGCTGCTGGCCGTGGTCTTGCTGGGCAGCGCGAGCCCTGCCCTCGCCCGCCGCGGTCACGATGCGTTACCCGAGGTCGCGCTCAAGGAGTTGCCGCGCGAGGCCCGCGGCACCTACGCCACGATTCGCGCTGGCGGACCGTTTCCGTACAGCCGGGACGGCGTCGTGTTTGGCAATCGCGAGCGACTGCTACCGGAGAGCGCGCGCGGGTACTATCATGAGTACACGGTGCCGACGCCGGGCGCGTCGACGCGCGGCGCGCGACGCATCGTATGCGGCGGTCCGGTCACGACGCCCGAGGCGTGCTTCTACACCGACGATCACTACCGCTCGTTTCGAAGGATCCGTCCATGAAGGTTCCCGACCTCCACGACCTCGAGCAGGCCGGCGTGCATGCCTGGAGCGGCGACCCGGGTCCGATCGCGGCGGCAGCGCGCGCGAGCGGACTGCGCTATCACACCGCCGACTTGCACGGCGTGGTCAGCAAGGTGAATCTGATGAAGGCCCTCGACCAGGGACTTGCCCTGCCGGAGCACTTCGGGGCGAACTGGGATGCGCTGGCCGACGTCCTGGAGGACGACGAGTGGTTGCATCACAAGGGCGCGGTGGTCGTGCTCCAGCACGCCGGCGCATACCGCAAGGCACATCCCCAGGACTGGTCGACGCTGGAGGACATCCTGGCGGAAGCCGCCGATTACTGGCGCGATTTGCGCAAGCCGTTCTGGGTATTCGTGCACTGACGCACCTCGCCTGCTCCGCGCGGCTTGCAGCCCACGACGGCATGAAGCGCTTCAAGGTGCCGGTATCGACGCTGATCCTGGTCTATACCCCCGAGCTCGAGGTGCTGCTGCTCGAGCGTGCCGACTTCCCGGATCACTGGCAGTCGGTCACCGGCAGCCAGGAGCCGGGCGAAACCCTTATGCAGACTGCCATGCGCGAGTTGCGCGAGGAAACCGGCATCGCCGCCGAGGCGTTCGGGGGGCTCGCCGACTGGGCACTCGCCAACGACTTCGAGATCTTCCCGCAGTGGCGGCACCGCTATCCGGAAGGCACGCTACACAACACCGAGCACGTCTTCGGCTTGCAGGTGCCGGCGCCGATGCCGGTGGTCATCGCCCCGCGGGAACATCTGCAGTATGCGTGGGTCGACTGGAAGGAGGCAGCGAAGCGCTGCTTTTCTTGGACCAACCGCGACGCGATCCTGCTCCTCCCGACCCGGGCAGGCGTGCCCAAAGGAATGCCATGAAGATCCTGCTGCATGCCCTTGCCACCACCGGTTTCGCGCTCGCCACGGCGTGGCCGTGGCCCGCCGCGGCGCAGTTCCCGGCGCCGCCGCCCGGCCAACCGATCACGCCCGCCGTCACGGTGAATGCGACGGCCAGCACCAACGTGGCCAACGATCGCGTCCAGGCCGTGCTGCGCGCCGAAGCCGAGAACGTCGACGCAGCCGCCGCGGCCTCGCAGGTCAATGCCGCCATCGCCAAGGGTGTCGCCCGCGCCAAGAACACCCCGGACGTGAAGGTCGCGACGTCGGGTTACTCCACGCAGCAGATTGCCGAGAAGAACCGGCCGACCCGGTGGCGCGTGGTGCAGAGCATCACCGTGCACGGCAGTGAGTTTGCGACCATCGCCACCCTGCTCACCCGCCTGCAGGAACAGGATGGGCTGCTGCTGTCCGGCATGGGGTTTTCGCTGTCCAGCACCGCGCGCGAGGCTGCCGAACGGACGCTCATCCAGGAGGCGATCAAGAGCTGGCAATCACGCGCCGATCTCGCCGCGACGGCATTGGGCTTCGCAAGCTGGCGGCCGGGTCGGTTGTCGGTGCAATCAACCGACAATGGACGGCCGTTCCCGACCATGCGCGCCGCGGGAATGGTCAGCGCCGACATGGCGCCGGTCAGCATGGAAGCGGGCCTGACAGAGGTCACGATCAGCGTCTCCGGCGAGGCCGTGCTCGACCAGGCCCGCGCGCCACGCTAGCGATCCCGCCGTGCTGTCCCGGACCCGAGTCGTTTCGCACGGCGCAAAGGCCGAGGGCCCCAACCGGGACCCTCGTCGTTCGACTGCGCCGGGTGCAACGCGTTACGCGGCCGGCGTCGCCGGGGTTTCCGCTGGTGCGGCCGCTGCGGCAGCCGCGTCTTCCGACGCCGCTTTCATCGACAGGCGCAATCGGCCCTTGTCGTCGGCCTCGAGCACCTTGACGCGCACCACCTGGCCTTCCTTGACGTAGTCGGAGACGTTGTTGACCCGCTCCTTGGCGATTTGCGAGATGTGCAGCAGGCCGTCCTTGCCGGGCAGCACCTGCACGATCGCGCCGAAGTCGAGCAGACGCAGCACGGTGCCTTGGTAGATCCGGCCGACCTCGACTTCCGCCGTGATCTCCTCGATGCGCTTCTTCGCCGCATTGCAGGCGTCGGCATTGACCGAGGCGATGGTCACCGTGCCGTCATCCTGGATGTCGATCGTCGTTCCGGTTTCCTCGGTGAGGGCCCGGATCACCGCCCCGCCCTTGCCGATCACATCGCGGATCTTCTCGGGGTTGATCTTGAACGTCATCATGCGCGGTGCGTGCTGCGATACTTCCTGGCGGGCATGCGGCATCGCTTCCTGCATGAAATGCAGGATGTGCAGGCGACCCTCGCGGGCCTGGGCCAGGGCGACACCCATGATCTCCTTGGTGATGCCCTGGATCTTGATGTCCATCTGCAGCGCGGTGACGCCCCGGTCGGTGCCGGCCACCTTGAAGTCCATGTCGCCCAGATGATCCTCGTCGCCGAGGATGTCGGAGAGCACCGCGAAGCGATTGCCTTCCTTGATGAGGCCCATCGCAATACCGGCGACGTGCGCCTTCATCGGCACGCCGGCATCCATCAATGCTAGGCTGCCGCCGCAAACCGAGGCCATCGACGACGACCCGTTCGATTCAGTGATCTCGGAGACCACGCGCATCGAGTACGCAAACTCCTCGGCGGTGGGCAGAACGGCAAGCAGCGCCCGCTTGGCTAGCCGTCCGTGGCCGACTTCGCGCCGCTTGGGCGTGCCGACCCGGCCGGTCTCGCCGGTCGCGTACGGAGGCATGTTGTAGTGCAGCATGAACCGCTCGCGGTACTCGCCCATCAGCGCGTCGATGATCTGCTCGTCGCGCGCGGTACCCAGGGTGGCGACCACCAGAGCCTGGGTTTCGCCGCGGGTGAACAGCGCCGAGCCGTGAGTGCGGGGGAGCACACCGGTGCGAATGGTGATCGGCCGCACCGTACGGGTATCGCGGCCGTCGATGCGGGGCTCGCCCGAAAGGATCTGGCTGCGCACGATCTTCGCCTCGAGTTCGTGCAGGTAATCGCGCACCTCGTTCGCATAGCCGGCCGGCGCATCGGCGGGCACGCACTCGGCCTCCACCTGCTTGCCGATCTCCTTCAGCTTCTGCTGACGCATCTGCTTCTGGCGCATGCTGTACGCTTCGCGCAGCGCGCTGTCGGAGCATGCGCTCACCTGATCCATCATCGCTTGGTTCTTCGCAGGCGGCTGCCAGTCCCAAAGGGGCTTGCCCGCAGCCTCGACCAGCTCGTGGATCATGTTAATCACGGCCTGCTGCGCGTCATGGCCGAAGACTACGGCGCCGAGCATGACATCCTCGGGCAACTCCTGCGCTTCGGACTCTACCATCAGCACGGCAGCCTCGGTCCCCGCCACGATGAGGTTCAACTGCGACTGGGTAAGGTCGGTCTTGCTGGGATTGAGCACGTACTGGCCATTCATGTACCCGACGCGCGCCGCACCGATCGGCCCGCTGAACGGTGCGCCGGAGAGCATCAGCGCCGCCGATGCACCGATCATGGCCGGGACGTCCGGGTCGATCTCGGGATCGACCGACATCACCGTCGCGATGACCTGCACCTCGTTGTAGAAGCCGTCCGGGAAGAGCGGCCGGATCGGGCGGTCGATGAGACGCGAGGTGAGCGTCTCCTTTTCGGAAGGACGGCCTTCCCGCTTGAAGAACCCGCCGGGGATCTTGCCCGCGGCATACGTCTTCTCCTGGTAGTCAACGGTCAGGGGGAAGAAGTCCTGGCCGGCGCGGGCGGATTTCGCGCCGACCGCCGTGACCAGCACGACGGTATCGTCGAGGGATACCAGGACGGCACCACCGGCCTGGCGGGCGATCTCGCCGGTCTCGAGCGTCAATGTGTGGCGCCCGTACGTAATCGATTTTTTGGTTGCGTTCACAATGTCCTCAGAATCCAGAAAGGCAATGGCCGCGCTCCAACTCGAAGCGCGGCCATTCCTGAATGCTTCAATTTCGCGCCAGGGAAGGCGTCGGTTCCAGCGCGGGCAGCGTCGTTGGGATCGTCGTCATGCTCGCCACAGGAAGGATGAACACGGCCGCGGCGCGCGCGACCGATGCGCCCGCGCTTATTTGCGCAGCCCGAGCTTTTCGATGAGCGTGCGGTAGCTCTCGGCGTTGCGCGACTTGAGATAGTCCAGCAGCTTGCGGCGCCGGGACACCATGCGCAGCAGGCCGCGCCGCGAATGATGGTCCTTGACGTTGCTCTTGAAATGGTCGGTGAGACCGTTGATGCGCGCGGTGAGGAGGGCGACCTGCACTTCCGGTGAACCGGTGTCGCCGGTGGCACGCTGGTTATCGGCGATTACCTTCGCCTTGTCTTGCACGGTGACTGCCATTTGCTGTCGTCCTGTCGCTCTTTGTCCGGGAAAGAGGGTAATTATAACCCGGAAAGTGCTTAGTTTTCAATTTGCTGCCCCGCGGCGGCCGAAGGGCCGCGAGGCGGCTTGCGCAGGCCGGCGCTACTCGCCGACGCCGCGCTGCCGGCGTCTCGACGAACGCCCGAGCGGGGCCACGACGGTTCGCAATCGCGGCACCGTCGCTTAGAATGACGGCTTCGCGGGACGCGCTACGTTCGATCTGAGCAAGACGGCGTGCACGCCGCCCGAAGGCACGGACCGACGGCCCTCGCAGCCTCCCACCGATGGCTTGCGGGCGGCCAGGCGCCGCGCAATTGTTAAAGCAGGAGTGCCGATGTACCTCCGTCGTATCATCGTCGTCCTCGGCCTTTGCGCGTTCGGGTTCGGCGCGGTGATGGCCGGCTCCGCTTCGGCGCTGGCGTGGGCCATCGATCCCGAAGGTCTGCCCGGCCTCCCTCTCGCGCTGCTCTATATCGGGCCGGACCTGCTGGTGCCGCTCACCTCGGCGCTGGGTGCCGTCATCGGAGTGGTCTTGATGTTCTGGCAGCGGCTCGTGACCCTCGCATCCCGGGTCTGGCGCGTGCTCTCGCGCCGCAGGGCGCCATAGGCCGCCAGCGCTGTGGCCGCCTGACGGTGCATGCGGTTTGAGTTGGCTAATCGCGGTCGGGCTAGCCGCGCTGCTTGTTCTGGCAGCCCTAGGTTACGTCGGTGGGTACTTCGCCTGGGAGGCGCGGCGTACGCGAGGCACAGCGTATTTCGGCGCACCCGTTGCCGAGCGCCGGGCCATCAAGCGTCAGATCGCCCGCCTCTCCCTCCCGGCGCTGCCGGTGGTCCGGTTGCTTTCCTGGCTGCGCCGAGGCCACGCGGCTATGCCGACGTTCCGGTTTCGTGACGTCGCCGGGCCGCCGAACATCTGCAGCCCCGCCACGTTTGAGGCAGCGTCCCGTTACGAGCCCGGTGCTGGCGATGTTTTCATCGCCACCCAGATGCGCAGCGGAACGACCTGGATGCAGCAGATCGTCTACCAGATCGTGACGCGCGGTACCGGTGCCCTCGACGACGCGCGGTTCTCCCATCTCTACATGATGAGTCCGTGGATCGAGACGGAGGATGGTGTCGGGGTGAGCGAAGCGCCGCGCTTCGGCGAGCCACCCCTTCGGATCATCAAGACGCACCTGCCGGCCGCGTTGTGTCCGTACGCCGCGCGCGCCAAGTACATCTGCGTCGCCCGCAATCCGCTGAGCTGCTTCGCGAGCATCGTCGATCTCGATCGGATGCTGGCAGGTCCCCTGCTGCCATCAGTCGAGTCAATGGCGGAATGGTTCTGTAGCGACGCCATGCACTGGGGATCGTGGCCGAACCACGTGCGGGGATGGTGGGATCTGGCCGCCACCCACGAAAACGTCCTGTTCGTGCACTTCGAGGAAATGACCCGGGACTTCGGAGTCGTTCGCGATCGGGTGGCGCAGTTCCTGGGCATCGCGCTCAGCCCCGACGAGGCCCGACGGGTGGATGCGCGCTGTTCGTTCGAGTTCATGACCCTTCACGAGGAGTTCTTTGAGATGGCGCGACCGACGATGTTTTCCGTGCGTGGCGGCCGGTTCCTGCGAACGGGCCAGGCCAACCGGGATGCGGGATTGCCGGAACCGGTGCGCGCACGCATCCGTGCGTTCTGCTGGCAAGGGCTGCGGAGCGGGTCGTACCCCATTGCGCGCTTCTATCCCGACCTCGCCGACTCCACGATGGAGAGCCAGGCATCGTGACGGGCACGCATCATCATCCTGGCCAAGAGCCTGCAATCGGCGTCGCGGGCGGTCGGTGGGAGGACGCGCCGTGTCGCACCTCTTCCTTCTCGGCCTGGTGCTCGGACACACCTACGGTTTTCTGGAAGCGATCGAGTTCTGCATCCTCAGGCACGAGCATCACGCCGGTGAGCAGCGCCGTCCCTACCTCGACGGCAAGTATCCGACCCTCGCCGAAGTCGTCGCGCAGGCGGGGTACGCCACCGGTGGTTTCGTCGCTAACGTGTTCTGGTGCGGCCGGCAGACCGGCCTGGCCCGCGGTTTCGTTCATTACGACGATCTCTACGCCAATGGCGGCGATGCCCTCGTCCGCACGGTGCTCGGTCGCCTGCTTGATCCGGACGAGCTGAACAACCTGGCCGGTTGATCCCCGCTACGTAGAGGTGCGCGCAGTGTTACGCATGCGGCTGGCGGAAGCCCCCGCTCCACCGAGGCCCGCGATCAACCCGCCGACGCGCTAGGCGCTTCGCCACGATGATGAATCGCGCCGGACGTAGCGTCGGTGCGTACGAGCCGCAGCGGATAGTAGTGTCCCTCGCGCGCTTCGACCACGCCGAGAAACGTCCCGCCGGCCGTGTAGGCGCGCAGGCGGCCGGACTCGTCCGGCGGACACGCCACCGACTGTCCCTGCTTTAGGGCGACGCTGGCGGCGGCCTCGAGGGTCGCGGCGCGAAGACCCATGAGGGCGGCATCGATCGGCAGGAGCTGGCGCAGGCGCTGCTCCGGCGCAAGCGCCTCCAGCTGCGGCAGCGTTACGGCGCGGTCAATGTGAAAAGAACCGGACCCGGTGCGGCGCAGAGCCGTCAGGTGAGCGGCGCTGCCGACTGCCGCCGCGAGATCCTCCGCGAGGGTGCGGATGTAGGTTCCCTTGCCGCATGCGACGCGGAGCGTGGCCACCGGGCGAGCGAAGTCGAGGACTTCCAATCGATCGATCTCGATCAAGCGCGGCAGGCGCGGAATCTCGACTCCGGCCCGCGCATATTCGTAATAGTTGCGGCCTTGGTGCTTGAGTGCGGAATAGCGCGGCGGCACCTGCTGCGAGATGCCCAAAAAGCCTTGTGCCGCGGCGATGAGCTCAGCCAGCGTGAACCCGACCGGCGCTTCGGCAACGGGAGTGCCTTCCGCATCACCTGTGGTGGTTGCGATCCCGAACTGGACGGTCGCTACATATTCCTTGCGGGCGTCGAGCAGGTCCTGTGCGAACTTGGTCGCTTCACCGAAGCACAGCGGCAGCAGGCCGCTCGCCAATGGATCGAGCGTGCCGGTGTGCCCCGCCTTGGCGGCGTTGAAAAGGCGCTTGGCCTGCTGCAAAACCGCGTTCGATGAGAGGCCGACGGGCTTGTCGAGCAACAGCAGGCCGTCGACACGCTGCCAAGCAATCTTTGTGTTGACCGGCGGCGCGACCTGTTCGCTCATTTCGTCCAGTCCGTGCGCGGATATCGGCCCGTCACCGGCCCGCGGTATGCCGATTCAGTGCTGCGGCTTCGGGTCCGGATCGGATAAAGCCTCGGCATCCATCGTGCCGGCGTTGCGCCGGTCCGATGCCACCGCGTCGTCGATGAGGCGCGACAGACGCATGCCCGATTCGATCGAGTCGTCGTAGACGAAGTGCAGCTGCGGCACGGAATACAGCTGCAGGCGCTGCGACAACTCATGACGCAGGAACCCCGCGGTGTGCTGGAGTGCCTCGACTGCGTCCGCGGCCTTCTCACTCCCGGCAAGGTGGGTAAAGAACACCTTGGCGTGCGACAGGTCCGCGGTCACCTCCACACTCGTGACCGTGACGGACCCGACGCGCGGATCCTTGATCTCGTCGCGCAGCAGCGGCGCGAGCTCGCGCTGGATCTGGTCGCCGACCCGCTGCGCCCTTTGCGAGTGTTTTTTCATGACTGTTCTAGGGCCTGTTCACACTACATGCATACGTGCGAGCGGGGGGCATGGGGTGCCCATCAAGGCGCTCGACGAAGCCCAGACTGGCCGTCTGGGCAAGGCGATCAACGCCCAGTCGCGCCCCAGGGCGCCCGCTCCATCCGGGTTGCGCCGAAAAGGGCCCTGCGCTTCGTTGCGATGCCTCGGCGGGCAACCGGCCCGCCCTCGTTTTGCGCCTCGCTCATGACCCTTTTCGCTCGCAACGCATCGTACGCCTGTGGTGTGAACAGGCCCTAGCGTGCGCAAAGCTGCGCAGGCTCGCTCTACAGGGTCCGACTCACCTCGACGATCTCGTAGCACTCGAGCTGATCGCCCTTCTCGATTTCATGGAAGTTCTTGATCGACAGCCCGCACTCGAAGCCGGACTTCACTTCGCGCACGTCGTCCTTGAATCGCTTCAGGGAATCGAGCTCGCCATCGTGTAACACCACGCTGTCGCGCAGCAGCCGGATGCGCCCGCCACGCCGGACCATGCCTTCGAGCACGTAGCAGCCGGCGACCGTGCCGACCTTGGAGATCTTGTAGACCTCGCGCACCTCCACCAATCCGAGCTGTGACTCCTTGCGCTCCGGCGCGAGCATGCCCGACAGTGCGGCCTTCACCTCGTCGACCGCGTCGTAGATGATGTTGTAAAAGCGGATGTCCACGCCGCTGCTCTCGGCGAGCTTGCGCGCGGCAACGTCGGCACGCACGTTGAAGCCGATCACCACGGCCTTGGACGCGAGCGCCAGGTTGATGTCCGACTCGGTGATGCCCCCCACTGCGGCATGCACGATATTCACCTTGACCTCGCCGGTCGAGAGCTTGGTGAGCGCCTGGGTCAGCGCTTCGTAGGAGCCCTGTACGTCCGCCTTCACGATCAGCGACAAGGTCTTGATCGCGTCTTCGGCCATCTGGTCGAACATGTTCTCGAGCTTGGCCGCCTGTTGCTTGGCGAGCTTTACGTCACGGAACTTGCCTTGGCGGAAGAGCGCGATCTCGCGAGCTTTGCGCTCGTCGCCGAGCACCATCACGTCCTCACCGGCCAGCGGCACGTCCGAGAGCCCCTGGATCTCCACGGGTATCGACGGCCCGGCTGCCGTGACCGCCTTGCCGGTTTCGTCAGTCATCGCCCGAACCCTGCCGAACACCGCGCCTGCGAGGACGATGTCGCCGCGTTTGAGCGTTCCCGAATGTACGAGGATCGTCGCCACCGGGCCTCGACCGCGGTCGAGCCGCGATTCGATGACGATGCCGCGCGCCGGAGCATCCCGCGGCGCCTTGAGCTCCAGCACCTCAGCCTGCAGCAGGATCGCGTCCAATAGATTGTCGAGACCTTCTCCCGTTTTCGCCGAAACGGGCACGAACTGCGTTTCGCCGCCGTACTCTTCCGGAATCACGCCTTCGGCAACAAGCTCCTGCCTCACCCGGTCGGGATTCGCCTCGGGCTTGTCGATCTTGTTCATCGCCACGACCATCGGCACGTTGCCCGCCTTGGCATGGGCGATGGCCTCGCGGGTTTGGGGCATGACGCCATCGTCAGCCGCGACCACCAGTACGACAATGTCGGTCACCTTGGCGCCACGCGCACGCATCGCCGTGAATGCCTCGTGTCCCGGCGTGTCGAGGAAGGTGATCACGCCCTTCTCGGTTTTCACGTGGTAGGCACCGATGTGCTGGGTGATGCCACCCGCTTCGCCGCTGGCTACGCGCGCGCGGCGGACAGTGTCGAGCAGCGAGGTCTTGCCGTGATCGACGTGGCCCATGACGGTGACCACCGGCGGACGCGGCTCGGCCTCGCCAACCTTGTGCGCATCGGCCGACTCTTCCAGGAGCGCATCGAGGTCATCGAGCTTGGCAGGGGTCGCCTTGTGACCGAGCTCCTCGACTACAATCATCGCGGTTTCCTGGTCCAGCATCTGATTGATGGTGACCATTTGCCCGAGCTTCATCAGGGCCTTGATGACTTCCACGGCCTTGACCGACATCTTGTGGGCGAGATCGGCCACGGTGATGGTTTCCGGCACCGAGACATCGCGCACGATCGGCCCGGCGGCCGCACTCGCGCCCTCCACACCCTCCTCTTCGTGGCGGTGGCGCCCCACCTTCGGCTGGCGCCATCCGGCATTCGCACCACCGCTGGTGACGTCGCCGCGCAGCTTGAGGGCACGACGGCGCGCCGCTTCCTCCTGGAATGCCGATCCGGCCTTCTTGATCGGCTTCGGCTTCTCACCAGGCTTGGCCGCAGGTCGGTGCAGGGTGGTGGTCGCCGGCGTCGTCGCCTTGACTTCCTTCGGCGGCCCCGCCTGGGCGGCGTTCATCGCCGCAGCCTCGGCGCGCGCGGCTTCCATGGCCGTGCGGCGCGATTCCTCGGTCGTGGCTATCGCGGATGCCGCGGCCGCGGCTGCGGCAGCTGCCTCGGACTCGCCGGCGAGCTTCGCGGTGGCCGCCTCCTCGGCGTCACGCTCCTTCTTGGTCTTGCGGGTCGCTTGCTCCTGCTTAGCGGCGATCTCCTGCTGCTGCCGCGCGATAAGTTCCTGTGCTTTGCGTTCCTCGGCCTCGCGAGCGGCGATTTCCTGGGCGTTGAGCACCGGGGCCGGAACCTTGGGCGGCTCTTCGACGACCGGCGCGGCATCGCCCTCGTCGCGCTTCACGAAGACACGCTTCTTGCGTACCTCGATCTGGATGGTGCGGGCGCGACCCGTCGAGCCTGCCGCCTTGATCTCGGTGGTCTGCTTGCGGGTCAGGGTGATCTTTTTCTTGGGCTCGCCAGCGGAGCCATGCTGCTTGCGCAAGTACTCCAGCAACTTGGTCTTGTCCTGCTCGGACAGGGCGTCGCCTTCCTTCTTGCCGTCAACGCCGGCACGGCCGAGCTGCTCGATCAGCGCCCCAGTCGGTAGCTTGAGCTCGGTCGCGAATTGTTCAATGGTCGTCTGCGCCATGCGCTTCTCCTGCTTTCTTGCTTGATGCCCTGTCGGGTAGCGTCAGCCCTGCTGGCCCACGGCCGGGTTGGTCGAGGCGGTCGGTACAGCGGGGGCGGGTGCCTCCTCGAACCAGTGCGCCCGTGCCTTCATGATGAGGTCCTGCGCCCGCTCCTGCTCCATGGCGGTAAGCTCGATGAGCTCGTCCACCGCGAGGTCCGCCAGGGCGTCACGGGTGACGATCCCGTTGCTTGCGAGCTTACTCGCGATCTCGGTGTCCATGCCTTCTAGCGAGAGCAGCGCCTCCTCCACGTTCTCGACGCTTTCCTCACGCACGATCGCCTCGGTCAGCAGCGCGTTACGCGCGCGGCTGCGCAGCTCGGTGACGGTATCCTCGTCGAACGACTCGATCTCGAGCATCTCGTTGATCGGAACATAGGCCACCTCCTCGAGCGAGGTGAATCCTTCGCCGATCAGGATGTCGGCGACCTCCTCGTCGACGTCCAGCCGCGCCATGAACAGCGAGCGGAGCTGCTCGCTCTCGGCCTCGTGCTTCTTCTGCGAATCCTCGACGCTCATGAGGTTCAACTCCCACCCGGTGAGCTCGGAGGCGAGGCGCACGTTCTGTCCCAATCGGCCGATGGCGATGGCGAGGTTCTCCTCGTCGACTACCACGTCCATGCTGTGCTTCTCCTCGTCGACCACGATCGACGAGATTTCCGCAGGGGCCAGGGCGTTGATAACGAACTTGGCCGGATCCTCGGAGAACAGGATGATGTCGACCCGCTCGCCGGCGAGCTCGTTGGTCACCGCCGTCACCCGCGAGCCGCGCATGCCAATGCACGTGCCCTGCGGATCCAGCCGCGGATCATTTGACTTCACGGCGATCTTGGCGCGGATGCCGGGATCGCGGGCGGCAGCCTTGATCTCGATCAGGCCTTCCTCGATCTCCGGCACCTCCAGCTCGAACAGGCGCATGAGGAAATCGGACGCGATGCGAGAAAGGATGAGCTGCGGTCCCTTGGCGGTTCGATCGATCTTGGTCACATAGGCGCGAATCCGGTCGCCAGCGCGGAGCATTTCCTTCGGAATAAGCTGGTCGCGGGGGAGCACGCCTTCGATGCGTCCGGACTCCACGATCACGTTCCCGCGTTCGATCCGCTTGACCGTGCCGGTGAGGAGATTGTCCTGGCGCTCGAGAAAATCGTTCAGGATCTGCTCGCGCTCGGCATCGCGGATCTTCTGCAGGATGACCTGTTTGGCGGCCTGCGCCCCGATGCGACCGAATTCGACCGGTTCCAGCGACTCCTCCACAATGTCGCCGAGATCGAGCTCCTCGCCACGCTCCTTGGCGTCGGTAATGGCGATCTGACGCGCCGGTTCCTCGTGCTCCTCGTCGGGGACGATGGTCCAGCGCCGGAAGGAAACGTAGTCGCCCGTTTCCCGATCGATCGATACCCGGGCATCGACGTCGTCGACGAAGCGCTTCTTGGTGGCCGACGCCAGCGCCGATTCCAGTGCGGCGAACACGATCTCCTTGGGTACGTTCTTCTCGCGCGACAGGGCATCCACTAGCAACAGCAGTTCGCGGTTCATTTCGCTTTTCTCCACTCGATCCTTGGAACGAGCCGTGCTCGTTCGATTTCTGCCAGCGGAATGGTCCGCGTACCCTGGGTCGTCTCGACCAGGACCTCGCCGTTCGCGCAGCCGCGCAGCACGCCCTTCAAGCGGCGCGCGTTATCCACCGGGTTGTGCAATTTCAGGTCGGCCTCCTCGCCCGCGAAGCGCGCGAAATCCGCCGCGCGCTTCAAAGGCCGATCGAGTCCGGGAGACGAGATTTCCAGACGTTCGTACTCGATGCCCTCGACCGTGAAGAGCCGCGTCAGGTGATCCGAAACCCGGGCGCAATCCTCCACGTCGACGCCGCCCGGCTTGTCGATGAAAACGCGCACCAGGCCGCTCTTGCGGGAGGTTTCGCAGTCCACGAGCTCATAGCCCATCGACGGCAGTGTCTTCTCGATCAGCTCCGGAATGCCCATCGCGCAACAAACTTCATGAGGAAAAAAAAATGGGCTGTCGCCCAGCCCATTTCTCATCGTTATCGCGTTGAATTCTAGCAGGAAAACGTCCCCAACTGAAGATCTTTGCAGTCCGTGCCACGGTGCGGGACCCTGGACTGGCGTCGGTGCGGTGTCCATGGACGCAACCGGCGCGGGGTCGGTAACATGCAGGGGCCCGATTGCCAGGAGACCCCAAGTGGCTGCACCCATGCTCGTCGCCAAGAACACCACGGCGGACATCGTCCTCCTGCCCGGCTTGTCGAATCGGCACGGATTGATCACCGGCGCGACCGGCACTGGCAAGACCGTGACCCTCCAGGTCATCGCCGAGCGCTTGAGCGCCGAGGGCGTACCGGTGTTCATGGCCGACGTGAAGGGCGATCTCGCCGGCATCAGCCAGCCGGGGGTGCTCTCGCCCAAGCTCGCCGAGCGAATCGCGTCGATCGGCGCCGACACGCCGGCCTTTGCCGGCAGTCCCACGGTGTTCTGGGACGTGTTCGGCGAGCAGGGTCACCCGGTTCGCGCCACGGTATCGGACCTCGGGCCGCTCCTGCTGGGGCGGATCCTCAACCTCAACGACACCCAGCAGGGGGTGCTGGCGCTGGTGTTCAAGGTTGCCGACGACGGCGGGCTCCTGCTGCTCGATCTCAAGGACCTGCGTTCCATGCTCCAGTTCGTGGGCGAGAATGCCAGCCAGTTCACCACCAATTACGGAAACGTCTCGGCGGCCAGCGTCGGGGCCATCCAGCGCGGACTGCTCGCCCTCGAGCAGCAAGGCGGCGATCATTTCGTCGGTGAGCCGATGCTCAACATCGACGATCTCCTGCAGACCATCGATGGCCGGGGGGTTATCAATGTCCTGGCCGCCGATCGCTTACTCACCGCTCCGAAGCTCTATTCCACCTTGCTGCTGTGGCTGCTCTCCGAGCTCTACGAGCGCCTGCCGGAGGTTGGCGACCCGGAAAAGCCCAAGCTCGTCTTCTTCTTCGATGAGGCCCATCTCCTGTTCAACGACGCGCCGCGGGCCCTACTCGACAAGATCGAGCAGGTGGTGCGGCTGGTCCGCTCCAAGGGCGTGGGGGTATTCTTCGTCACCCAGAATCCGCTCGACGTACCGGACGTCGTGCTCGGCCAGCTTGGCAACCGGGTCCAGCACGCGCTACGTGCCTACACGCCCCGCGACCAGAAGGCTGTCAAGGCGGCGGCGGAAACCATGCGCGCCAATCCCGCGTTCTCGACCGAGCAGGCCATCACCGAGCTCGGCGTAGGCGAAGCCCTGCTCTCGTTCCTGGATGCGAAGGGGAGGCCGGTCGTGGTCGAGCGCGCGTACGTGCTGCCCCCGGCCAGCCGGATCGGACCCATCACGCCAGCCGAGCGCGCCATCATCATGGCCGGCTCGGCAGTGGCGGGGGTCTACGACACCGTGGTCGACCGCGAATCGGCCTACGAGAAGCTGAAGAGCCGGGCCCAACAGTCCACGGCGGCAGCCCAACCCGCCGCCGCAGGCACGGCACCCGCAGAAGGAGGAATTGGCGGGGCCATCCGCGATTCGATCGGCGGGCTTTGGACCGGCAGCGGACGCAAGGACAGCTTGGTCGAGGCCATGGCGAAAAGTGCGGCGCGCACCATGGGGTCGACGGTTGGCCGGGAAATCATCCGGGGCGTTTTGGGCTCGCTCATGGGGAAGCGTCGTTGACCGGAGCGGCCGCAGGTCGGCGCAGCGGGATGCGAGCCTTCGGGTTCAAGCGGTCGCTCTGGCGCTGCCTCGGGCAGGTGACCTGGTTCGTTCCGCTCAGTATCGCCGTGCTCATCGCCGGTTGTGCGGCACCTCAGGAAATGCCGACCTCGCCGTCGGTTCCGATGCCGTCGGTTCCGATGCCGTCGGTTCCGGTACCGTCGGTTCCGGCGCCGTCGGTTCCGGCGCCGTCGGTTCCGGTGCCGTCGGTTCCGGTGCCATCGGTTCCGGTGCCATCGGTTCCGGTGCCATCGGTTCCGGTGCCGGCCGTCCCAGCGCCGGCGACTGGTGCCTTACCGGCGATACCGGAGTCGCCCAAGCCGGCGGCCCCGGTCCAGTCCACGCCTTCCGGACCGCCGCGCTTGCCGGGTCCTGGCTTGTCCCCGCCCGCAACGCCCGCCCCGCCGACAGTCGCCGGCACGTCGCCTACGGATTGGCTCTACACGTGCACAGTCGGGGGCGGGACGCAACCGCGCAACACGCCCATCGAGTTCCCACCGCGCGTGCTCGAACTCTGCCGTCGGCACCCGGAAATGGGCCCATGCCAATATCAACGGGAAATGTGTCGGCGTGCCGGCGGCCGCGTTTTCACCCGCGATGGCAAGGAGATCACACCAGCCATCGAAGCGGAATACGATCGCAAAGTCATGCGGGTCCGCTTTCGGGGTGATTGATGTGAACGCACCGTCGGGCGCTTGATCACGTTGATAACGAACGAAAGATGGCGCGTTTCGCGCGGCACGCTTACGCGCCCCGTACACCGGGCGCCGCGAGCCAGGCAGATGCCGCGCTGCCCTCGCCTCCGCGCGCGCCCATGACGCGACGACTGCTGGTCGAAGGGTGGCGCGCGATCCACCATTCCTATGCATTGATCGCGCAAGCCCACTGCCTCTGCCTGCTGCGTCGCCCCGGGATCGATTTGCGGTTCCGCGATCTGCCGTATCACTCGGACGCCTGGCGTCCCACGATTGGCCTCTTCGACCGGGACGACGAGGCTCGCCTCGCCGGGGTTCCCGCGCCCGAGTCGGCCTTTGACCCGGACACCACGTTCAGCATGCATCCCGAGCGCCCGGACTTTTCCCCCCCATCCACGGGCCGTAAGTTCGTATTCGGAACTCCCGAGCATCGGGTCTTGCCGCCGGCCTCGGTCATCGGCGCGGGCGCTGCCTCCGACCTCGCACCGAGCATCGAGATCGTCACGCCATCGCACTGGACGGCGGTGGCGTACGAGCGCTTCGGCTTCGGCAGGGAACGCATCCACGTCGTGCCCCACGGGATCGACCCTGCACTGGTGCATCCGGACCCCGCCAGTCGCGGAGCGGTTCGCACCGCGCTTGGCATCGACGACGACTTCGCGTTCATGTCCATCGGGGCAATGACGCCAAACAAAGGCATCGGGCTGCTGCTCGCGGCGTTCTCGGCTGTAACCGAACGTCATCCGGCGGTCCGCCTGGTGCTGAAGGGAGCCGATGCGCTGTACCCCTCGCGCGATTTCCTGAAGGCGGCGCTCGACACGCTGTCCGCGAGCGCCCGCGACGCCGTCGTGAACCGCCTCGTCTATCACGGCAGCACCTTCTCGACACGACGCATGGCCGCATTCTTGCGCGCCGCTGACTGCTACGTGGCGCCCTATCTCGCCGAAGGCTTCAACCTCCCGGTGCTCGAATCCGCCGGTTCGGGTACCGCGGTGATCTGCACGGCCGGAGGGCCAACCGATGATTTCACGACCGACGCGTTCGCGGCGCGGCTGAGCAGTCGCATCATGCAATCGACGCGCGCCGATGGCCGCGTCGAGGAGGCGCTGGCGCCCGACTACGATGATTTGGTCGAGACGATGCGCGCCGCAGCGGCCGACCCCGATCTCACGCGCTCCCGCGGCGCTGCGGGGGCCCGATACGTCGGCGAACATTTTACGTGGGAGCGAGTCACGGATATGCTGGTGGACGCGTTCACAGCGTCCGAAGGACCAGGCCGATGAGCATGGCAGATATTCGAAGGCCGCCTGGGCAACGGCCGATCCTGCATTCGTCCCTCTGAGGAGCACGGCATGACGCACCAGATCGCAGTTCTCTGCTTTGCCACGCTATGCAGCGTTGGGTGTGCCAGTCGCTACGATGTCGCCACAGCATCCCACGACTGGGATGGCCGCACTGCCAACGATCTCATCGAGTCACTCGGACCTCCGGACAAGATCACGGTGGTCCGCGACGAGAAGCTCGTCGAGTGGTTCCGATTGGGGCCGTGCCGCGTCGCCGCACTCACCTCGGTCGACGGGGTGATCAAGAGCCTCGAAACCCAGGGCAGCGTCGAAGGATGCGGAGCCTATCGCGACAAGTTGCGCAAATAGCAAAAGCCCATCCTGGTGGGTGGTAAAAAGTTGGGTCAGAGTCGACTTTGATAGGCACTGCGAACCGCTGCAGGTCGGGGCCCGAAAGTCGGTGCAGCGGCGCAGCGGCGCAGCGATCAGGACGCTGATCCGGCGCGGACCGACTCTGCTCCAAAAACAAAAAGCCCAACCATCTTGGGGTTGGGCTTTTGCTTGAGGGTGCCTGAC
>JBDSND010000180.1:0-28622 GCA_039915505.1 Casimicrobiaceae bacterium | reverse complement strand
GAGAGCAGACGAGGTGATTCAGTAACCACGCGGCCGAGTCCGAACGTGATCGTGCGAATCGGACTGTCTTGAGCGGTCGTGAACTTGGGGCGAAAGTTTGGTTCCGGCACATTCCGGCGCGCTGCGGTAAAAACCGCTCGTGGCCGATAGCGACAGTAGCCAGACAGCCTCGAAAGCCGACGCCTGAACTAGCGGGCCGTTGGCGCAACCGCGGTCGAGGCGCCGTGGGCGAACGGCAACGATCGGCGGGATTGCTGCCGGTGACTGGGCATTTCGGAGGACGCAGATGCACGTCGGGTTGCGTGGGCACGCGACACCACCGTCAATCCCACTGCACCATCCCGCTCGCGGCGGTCCCGAGGATCACCAGCCCGAAGACAATGCGATACCACGCGAACGGCACGAAGTCGTGATGGCTGACGTAGCGGATCAGCCAGCGCACGCACGCGAACGCGGACAGGAAGGCAGCGACGAAGCCGACTGCGAATACCGGAAGGTCGGCGGCCGCGAGCAGAGAGCGATTCTTCACGAGCTCGTAGCCCGTGGCGGCAAAGAGGGTCGGGATGGCCAGGAAGAACGAGAACTCGGTGGCCGCCGTTCGGGATAGTCCCAGCAGCATGCCGCCGATGATGGTCGCGCCGGAGCGCGATGTTCCCGGGACGAGGGCGAAACATTGCGCAAAGCCCACGGCAAGGGCGTCGCGCCAGCGCATGTCGTCGACTTCGCCGATCCGGACCGTGCCGGGCCGGCGCTGCCGGCGTCGCTCGGCCCACAGGATCACGAGCGCACCGACGATGAACGCGGTCGCCACCGGCACGGGCGAGAAGAGATGCACCTTGATGGCCTTGCCGAAAGCAAGTCCGAGCACGGCCGCGGGTATGAACGCAACCGCCAGATTCACCGCGAAGCGCTGCGCGCGGGCATCGCTCGCGAGTCCGGTGACGACGTGCGCCAGACGCGCGCGGTACTCCCAGCACACGGCGAGGATCGCACCGGCCTGGATCACGATCTCGAACACCTTGGCAGTATCGCTCGTGTAGTTCAGTAGCGAGCCCGCGACGATGAGGTGACCGGTGGAGGACACCGGCAGGAATTCAGTGAGGCCCTCGACGACGCCGAGCGTTAGAGCCTTGAGGAACAATAGACCATCCATTCAGAAAACCCCGCGATGCCGTGATGTGGCAGGAACGCCCGGCCAGAACTTCAGGCTACCCCCGGGCCGCGGGCATTCTACGCGGCGGCGGAATCGCGGGCGCGCGGCAGCAGGCGAATGTCGAGCGCCTCGCGCGGACGCATGTTCCTCACGCCGCGCTGGGAAATACCCACAGATCGGCCGCCGGGAGCTCGAGCCAGTAGTGCGCGACGCCCGGGCGCGTCCGGCCGTAGCAACGCAGTCGCATCGGACCGAGCCGGAAGAGATGCTCGCGCCGGTCGCCGAGAAACATGTCGGTGATGAGCTCCGACGCCACCCGGTTGTCTCCGGGCCCATCGGCGATCCGGGTGCGCTCGAGGCGGATGACGCCAGTCGCGGCGGCGCCGGGCTGCAACTGGCCGCGCGCGGCGCCCCAGGCGTGCCAGCCTTCGCCCGCGAGCAGCACGTTGCCGTCACGTACTTCCTGCACCACGCCGGGCAGGTGATTGTTGCTGCCCATGAACTCGGCGGTGAACTGGGTCTGGGGATCGTCGTACATAGCCTGCGGCGTGCCTTCCTGCTCGATGCGCCCGGCGTTGAGCAGCAGAATCCGATCCGACATGGCCATCGCCTCGGTCTGGTCGTGGGTGACCACCACCGCTGAGAGGCCGAGCCGGACGATGAGCTCGCGTAACCACGCCCGAGCCTCCTCGCGCAGCTTGGCGTCGAGATTGGAAAGCGGCTCGTCCATCAGCACCACCGGCGGGTTGTAGACCAGCGCGCGGGCGATGGCGACCCGCTGCTGCTGGCCGCCGGAGAGCTGGTGCGGCAGGCGTGCGGCGAGCTCGCCGAGCCCAAGGTTGCCCAGCGCCTTGCTCACCCGCTCCTGGACGTCGGCGGCGCTGGTCGAGCGCAGCCGCAGGCCATAGGCGACGTTGTCGAACACGGTCTTGTGCGGCCACAGCGCATAGCTCTGGAACACCAGGCCGAGGTTGCGCTTCTCGACCGGCAAGTCGAGGCCGGCGGCGCTGTCGAACAGCACCGTGTCGGCGATGGCGATGCGCCCCTGGCGCGGGACTTCGAGACCAGCGATGGCGCGCAGCAGCGTGGTCTTGCCGCTGCCCGAAGCGCCGAGCAGGGCCACCACCTCGCCCGGCGCCAAACGCATCGAGACGCCTTTCAGGATGGGATTGTCGCCATAGTTCAGCTGCAGGTTTTCGACGATCAGCTCATTCATGGAGGCGCACTCCGAAGCGCAGCGCCACCCCGAGTCCTAGGGCGACCAGCGCGATATTGATGACCGAGAGTGCGGCGACCTGGTCGATGGCGCCCGCCGCCCAGAGCGATACCAGCATCGAGCCGATCACCTCGGTGCCCTGTGACAGGAGATAGACGCCAGTCGAGTACTCGCGCTCGAAGATCATGAACACCAGCAGCCAGCTCGCCAGCAGGCCGAAGCGGATCAGCGGGATGGTGACGTCGCGCAGCACCCGTGCGGGGGGCGCTCCGGCGGTGCGGGCGCTTTCCTCCAGCTCCGGGCCGATCTGCAGCAGGGCGCTCGATACGAGCCGCATCCCGTAGGCGAGCCACACGACGGTATACGCGAGCCACACCGAGAAGATCGAACTCCGCAACTCGGCGAGCCCCGGCACGAACAGGAAGATCCAGAGGAAGGCGAGACCGGCGAGCAGGCCCGGCACGGCGCGGGGGACCAGCACGATGTAGTCGAGGAAGCGCGAGATACCATCGTTACGACGGTGGCCGGCGAGGCCGATCGCGGTATAGAAGACCACCGCCAGGGCGCCACCGACAGTGCCGATCAAGAGGCTGTTGACGATCGCCCGCACCTCGTCCGACTGGCTCAACACCTGGCGGTAGTTGTCGAGCGTCAGTACCTCGGAAAGGACGATCCCCTCGCCCCACTGCGCGACGATACTGCGCAGCACCACACCCGAGATCGGCACGACGATGGTGAAGAACAGCCAGAGACCTACCAGTGCCAATGCCACCCAGCGCCAGCCGCCCAGCGGCAGCAACTTCTGGCGCGTGGCCTTGCCCTTGACGGACACGTACTTGGCCGCCGACTTGAGCAGCCATCGCTGAAAGAGCACCAGCGGGAAGGTGATGGCGACGATGGCCACCGCTACTGCGGCCATCAGGTGGTACGACGGCACGCCGAGCTTGTTGGTGAGCTTGTAGAGGTAGGTCGCGAGCACCAGGTGCCCTTCCGGATCACCCAGGACTAGCGGCAGGCCGAAGAGCTCGAAGCCCAGGAAGAATACCAGCACCGCTGCGTAGGAAAGTGCTGGCAGGGTCATCGGCAGGCTGACGTCGAGCGCCACCCGCAGCGGATTGGCACCGGCCACCCGCGCCGCTTCCTCGACGTCGGAGCCGAGGCTTTTCAAGGCCGCCGAGGAATAGAGATACACGTGCGGCACGTGGGTGAGGCCCGCGATCACCGCGATGCTGGTCAGGGAGTACACGTTCCACGGAACGTCGCCGAAGAGCGACTTCGCCCAGAGCGAGTAGAACCCCACCGGTCCCATCGCCACCACGTAGCCGAACGCGAGCACCATCGGCGAGACGAATACCGGCACCAGCACCAGTACCTCGATCCAGCGCTGCGCCGGGAGATCAGTGCGGGTCAGCAAAAATGCGAGGGCGGCGCCGAGCGGCAGGGCGATGCCGACCATGCCTGCGGCGATGACCAGGGAATTACGCGCCGCATTCCAGAAATCGGAATCCGCGAAGATGAAGGCGTAGGCCGCGAAGCTCGCGTGCTTGGCCGGCGAGAAGAAGGGCGCGCTGAGGAGGCTCTGCCAGAAAATGAGCCCGAGGGGCGCGAAAATCACCAGCGCGGTGACGAGAACGACCGTCAGCCGCGCTGGGTGGAATCGCGGGGCGAGCAGGGCCACTGCCCGTGCCTGTGCTGGACAGCGCTAGGCGTTTACTTGCGACCGAGGCTGGTCTGCCACTGCTTCATGAACTCGAGCCGCTTGGTCTGGTCGAGGCCGGTCAGGAGTTCGGCCGACACCGGGATCGGCTTGATGGCGTTGCCGTACTGGCCGATCAATCCCTGGCCGGAGTCCTTGCCGGTGATGTCGGTGCGCACCGCGTACAGGTCGGCCTGCTCGGCCATGATGGTCTGGCCGCGCTTGGACAACAGGTAGTCGACGAACAGCTTGCCGGCGTTGGGGTTGCGCGCATTCTTGCCCAGGAACACCAGGCGCGACAGCACCAGGTTGTAGTCGGTGGTGATCACCACCCCGATGGACGGGTCTTTTTTTGCCCGCGAGATGGCGTACGAGCCGAGGATGTTGTAGCCGATCAGGTTCTCGCCCGAGGAGATGCGCTCCATCATCGTGCCGGTCGAGCTCTGCAGGCTCACGCCGCGCTGGCCCATCGCCTTGACGGTGTCCCAGAACTGCGGATCGAGCTTGGCATCCTGGTTGACCAGCATGAAGCCGACGCCGGACTTCTCGGCGTCGTAGGTCGTGACCTTCTTGTTGTACTTGTCGGCCTTGGTGTTCAGGAGCTTCACGAAGTCGGCGTGGGTCTTGGGCACGTCCTCCGCCGGCACCAGCCGCTTGTTGTAGACGATCGCGATGGGCTCGAAGGTCGTGGCGTAGACCATGTCCTTCCACTTCGCCCAGTCCGGCAGCGTGCCCGCCTCCGGCGATTTGTACGTCGCGGCAAGGCCATCGCTGGCGAGCTTGATCTGCAGGTCCATCGCCGAGCTCCACACCACGTCGGCGGAAGCCGCATTGGCGGCGTTCTCGCTGATGAAGCGGTTGTAGACCTCGGTCGAGTTCATGTCACCGTACTCGATCTTGACGCCGGGATAGGCGGCCTCGAAGTCCCTGAGCACCGGGGAGATGAGTTTGGAGTCGGTGGTCGCGTAGACCACCACCTTGCCTTCCTTCTTGGCGGCGTCGACGATCGCCTTGTAGTCGGCGGGGTAGCCCGCGGGAACTTGCGCGTGCGCAAGGCCAAGACCAACACCGACCCACGCTGCGATGACGAGCAGCGACTTGAATGCACGCATGGATTGCCCTCCTGGATGGCGCCGCCCCGTGGCCGGGGGGCTGACGCCGCAGAGTGTAACCCAGCGTTTGCGGATTCTGGGCCGCGCGGCCTCGGTTCAGGGCCCGGGGATACCGAGTTCGCTGCACAGCCGTGCCACGGTGGCACGCAAGGCGGCGACCTCGGCCTGGAGATCGCGTACGTTGGCGCGGAGCGCGTGCATCTCGCCGATGGCGATCGGATCGCTGGCCTCTTCTGCGGGCGCAACGGGCTCCCCGAAAGCGGCCGCGGGGGGCCCAGAGACGAGATGCATCCAACGGGGCTCGCGCGCGCCGGCCTGACGCGGCAGTTCCAGCACCAGCGGCCCCGCCGGACGCTCGTGCAGCTCGTGCAGGAACCCCTCCACCGCGGACGTGTCCGCAAAGCGGTGCAGGCGATCGGTGTTGATCCGCAACTCCGCCACGGTCTGCGGGCCGCGCAGCATGAGTACCGCGAGGATCGCCGCGGCTTGGGCGGGCACGCCGAGCACGCGCTCGGTGTTGTGGGCATAGCGCATCACCCGGCCGCCCGAGGATTCCATCACCAGCGACAGGTCCTTCAGGCGATCGAGGGTCGCCTGCACCTCGCCGTCCGATGCCGTGATCACCGGGTCGCGGCTGGTCTTCTGGTTGCATCCCGTGGTGACCGCATTGAGCGACATCGGATAGGCGTCGGGCACCGTGCGCTGCTTCTCGACCAGCACGCCGAGGACGCGGGTTTCGAGGAGGGAGAGTGCAGGTAGATTCACTGGGAAAGGGACAAGCAGCAATGCAGGAGATGCCAGGGAATACGCCAAGCCGTGCCGGTGTCGCTAATACGACACCCCGCACCCCGGCCGATCGTGCATCAACGGGCGGAGGATGCCGGAAAGTCGAGTGTAGCCCAGCGCGAGCAGGTCGCGCGGTGGCGCGTGACGACGTGCGGGGGGCGCCCGACGTGGCCCGGCCGCGAGTAGGTCGCGCGGTGGCGCGTGACGACGCGCGGGGGGCGCCCGACGTGGCCCGGCGAGAACCCTTGCACGCCGTCGGCGCACGCACCCCGATGGACCGCGATCCGTGGGCGCCTCGCCCCAGAGAGCGCCGCGTGCGATCATGCGGGACTGGCCACAATTCCAAGGCCCGACAGGAACCAATGTCCGATCGATCCGAAGTGACCAACATGGCGGTGTTCTGCGACTTCGAGAACATCGCCCTCGGCGTGCGTGACGCCGAATACGATAAGTTCGACATTCGCAAGGTGCTCGAGCGGTTGCTGCTCAAGGGCAGCATCGTCGTGAAGAAAGCCTACTGCGACTGGGACCGCTACAAGCCGTTCAAGGCTGCCATGCACGAGGCAGCGTTCGAGCTGATCGAAATCCCCCACGTGCGCCAGTCCGGCAAGAACTCCGCCGACATCCGCATGGTCGTCGATGCGCTCGACCTCTGCTACACCAAGGCCCACGTCGATGCGTTCGTGATCATCAGCGGCGATTCCGATTTCTCGCCGCTGGTGTCGAAACTGCGCGAGAACGACAAGAAGGTGATCGGCGTTGGGGTCAAGAACTCGACCTCCGATCTGCTGATCGCCAACTGCGACGAGTTCATCTTTTACGACGATCTCGTGCGCGAGCAGAGGCGTCGTGCGCCGGCCCGGAAAATGGCCACGAAGGTGCCAGCGAAAGCGCCGGCGAAGGCCGGGGCCAAGTCGGTGGCCAAGACGTCGGCGACCGAGCCGGCGGCCGCCGCGTCGGTGCCGACCGCGGCTGCCAAAAAATCCGGACGCAAGACCAGCAGCCGGCGACGCGCCATCGGCACGGCTGCGGACCCGCAGCCGGGGGCGCTCGCTGCCGAGGCTGCCGACGAGGACGCCCAGGCGGCCCACGAGCAAGGTCATGGCGAGTTCCAGGCGAATGGCCACGCCGGCAACGGCAACGGCGCCGGACATGAAGGTGTCGAGGACGAGCGTCGGCAGCGGGCGATCGACCTGGTGCTGGAGACCGTCGAGGCGCTCCTTGCCGAGCGCGGCGACAAGGACGTGCTCTGGGGGTCGATGGTCAAGCAAACCCTGAAGCGCCGCCAGCCTGGATTCAACGAGTCGTACTATGGATTCCGGTCGTTCAATGCGCTGCTCGAGGAAGCGCAAGTCCGGGGGTTGATCGTGCTCACTCACGACGATAAGTCCGGCGGCTTCAAGGTCCGCATGGCCGAGCGCGTCGACTAACCGGATCGGGCGGCAGCCAGGAGTCGCGCGACGAACCCGGGGCCCCGGTTCCTGGCGCGGAGGGAGAGGGCGAGCCGAATCGGCGCCCTTACGCGGAGCGAACTCCAAGGCGCGGCGGCCGGCCTCACGCAAGGTGTCGGCCGCCCGGCGCGGGGAGTGACCAGGACGACCCGACCGATACGATCGTCGCCAACAAGTTCCTACGAGGGCGTGCCGAACGTCACCCGGCCGCGGTCCGTGCGCAACGGCGAGACGCCGCAGCGCTTGAGCGGTTCCTGCCGCGCCCTCGTGTAGCCTGGGTGGAGGATGCCCGATGCCTGATGTCCGACCCGTCGTCCGACCCGCCGCCGTCGCCGGAACCTTCTATCCGGCCCACGCCGGCGCATTGACCCGCGCGGTCGAGGCGTGTCTCGCGGACGTTGCCGCTCCGATCGCTGCGATCCCCGCGCCGGCATCGGCGCTGTCGCCATGGCCAAAGGCGCTGATCGTCCCGCACGCCGGTTACGTGTACTCGGGTCCGATTGCAGCGTCGGCCTACGCCCGGCTCGTGCCAGCCCGTGGGAACGTGCGACGGGTGGTGCTGTTCGGTCCGGCGCATCGCGTCGCCCTACGCGGTCTGGCCGTGCCGATGGCAACGGCGTTCGCCACGCCGCTGGGGTCTGTCCCGGTCGATGCCGACGCCCTGGCTGCACTCGCCGATCTCCCCTATGTCGTCACGAGCGAGGCTGTGCACGCGGACGAGCATTCGCTGGAAGTGCAGCTGCCGTTCCTGCAGGCAATTCTCGGACAATTCAGCATCGTGCCCTTCGCCGTCGGCGCTGCCAGCGGCGAGGAAGTCGCGACGGTCATGGACCGGCTGTGGGGTGGGCCGGAAACGTTGTTGCTGGTGAGCTCGGATCTTTCCCACTACCACCCCTATGCCGCGGCGCGACGCCTCGACCAGTGCACGGCCGACGCCGTGCTCGCACTCGACCCCGATCTCGACCACGAGCAAGCATGCGGCGCGACCCCCATCAACGGCCTGTTGCGCTGCGTGGCCGCACGAGGTCTCGTCCCGACGCTCCTCGACCTGCGCAACTCCGGCGACACCGCGGGCGACCGCAGCCGGGTCGTGGGCTATGCTGCATTCGCATTCGACGAGGTCACGCTGCATGGATGATCCGGTGCTCGGTCGCGCCTTGCTGCGTTATGCGCGCGCGGCCATCGCCCGCGAGCTGCGGCGGCCATTCAGCGCGACGGATTTCGACGTGCCGCGCCTGGACGCGCCGGGGGCGACGTTCGTGACGCTGAAGCTCGATGACGACTTGCGCGGTTGCGTCGGCACGCTGGAGCCGGTGCGCCTGCTCCGCGCCGACGTCGAGCACAATGCCCGCGACGCGGCCTTTGCCGACCCGCGTTTCCCACCCCTTGCGGCGCACGAATTCGACCGCGTGGTGATCGAGGTCTCGCTCTTGAGCGCGACCGTGCCACTGTCGTGCCGCGACGTGGACGACCTGTGCGCGCAACTGCGTCCCGGCGTGGATGGCTTGGTGCTGCGCCATGGCGCGCACCGCGGAACGTTCCTGCCGCAGGTCTGGGAGGCGCTGCCGGATCCGCGTGCGTTCGTTCGGGAGCTCGAGCGGAAGGCCGGGCTCGCGCCGGACGCCTGGGACGACGACGTGATCGTCGAACGCTACACGGTGAGCAAGTGGAGCGAGGGCGCGTGCGAGCGCGATAGGGGCGGCGTGGGTGCGGTTGCCGAGCGGGCCGGTGCAGGTGTCCCGCATACGCGGTCACCCGGATCATGGCCATGAACCACTACCCGGGACGCTGGTGGCATCGGCTCGATGACGGCCGCATCCAGTGCGACCTCTGTCCGCGCGACTGTCGCCTGCACGAAGGCCAGCGCGGGGCCTGCTTCGTTCGGCAGCGGGTCGACGATCGCATGGTGCTCACCACCTACGGACGCTCGTCGGGCTTTTGCATCGACCCGATCGAAAAGAAACCGCTCAACCATTTCCTGCCTGGCTCATCGGTGTTCTCGTTCGGCACCGCCGGCTGCAACCTCGCCTGCAAGTTCTGCCAGAACTGGGACATTTCCAAGTCCCGGGAGATGGACACCCTGCAGGACCAGGCGTCGCCCGAGGCGATCGCTGCCACGGCTCGTGCGCACGGCTGCGATAGCGTCGCCTTCACCTACAACGACCCGGTGATCTTCGCGGAGTATGCGATGGACGTGGCCGACGCGTGCCGCGACGTCGGGGTGAAGACCGTCGCCGTCACCGCGGGCTACATCGGCCCGGAGGCGCGTCGCGACTTCTACGCCAAGATGGATGCAGCCAACGTCGACCTCAAGGGCTTCACCGACGCGTTCTACGTGAAGCTTTGCGGAGCACATCTGCAGCCCGTGCTCGACACCCTGGTCTATCTCCGGCACGAGACCGACGTGTGGTTCGAGATCACCACCCTGCTCATTCCCGGCAAGAACGACAGCGACGAGGAGCTTGCCGCGATGTCGACATGGATCGCGCGCGAGCTCGGCCCCGACGTGCCTCTGCACTTCACGGCGTTCCATCCGGATTACAAGATGACCGACATCGCCGCCACGCCGAAGGCGACGCTCACCCGTGCGCGCGCGCTGGCGTTGCGCGCCGGGCTGCACTACGTCTATACCGGCAACGTGCACGACATCGAAGGTGGCACCACGTTCTGTCCGGCCTGCGCGCGAGCCGTGATCGTGCGCGACTGGCATGCGATCCTCGACTACCGGGTGACGCCCGCGGGACGCTGTGGTCATTGTGGGACGGCCATCGCGGGAGTGTTCGGCGCAGCGCCCGGGCGCTGGGGTCGGCGGCGCGTGCCGATCCGGGTCGCGGCCTGAAGGCGGCCTGGCGCCAGACGGACGGCCCGTGGCGCCCAGCGTGGAATACACGCCATTGCTCACCTGGCCACCGAAGAGGTTGCGCAAACTGGTGCCAAGACGAGGCCCGGTGACCAAAAGTAGCGGTATCAAGAAGCATTGCCCTGTTAACGAAGCGGGCGAGAAGCCCCGTGGCGCAAAGGGCGCCTCACGCTACAACGCGGGCTATGCGCCCTTCGAGGGGTCGGAGGTGGCACCCGCCGCGGCTTCTTGCAGGCGCGCGATCAACCCCGAGTGCCGAACGGTCGGGGTGTCGATGGCGGCCGCCAGGATCTCTGCACTCGCGACGACCTTCACCCGCTGTCGCGCGCGGGTCACGGCGGTGTACACCAGCTCGCGGGTGGCGACCCGGGAGTTGCGGGCGGGCAGCACCAGCGCGATCGCGTCGAACTCGGAGCCCTGCGCCTTGTGCACGGTGGTTGCGTACGCGGTCTCGTGCTCCGGCAGGCGCACCGGCGCGACCAGGCGCAGGCTGCCGTCGGTCTCCCGGAAATGCACCATGAGATCGCCTTCGGCATCCGGCAGTGCGATGCCAACGTCGCCGTTGTAAAGCTTCAGCACGTAGTCGTTGGCGAGCACCATCACCGGACGGCCGTAATACCACGGCGAGCGCGGCGCCGTCGGCCACGAGGCCTCGATCGCCTGGCGACAATGCGCGGCGATGAAGGCGTTGAGCTCGCGCACACCGCGCCTGCCTTCGCGCTCGGCACAGAGGATGCGATAGCGCTCAAACGCGTTGAATACCGCATCGAGGTCCTGCGCGCACGCCGCCAACGCCTCGAGATAAGGCGCGTAGCCGCCGACGAGTTTTGCCAGCACGGGCGGGGCAAGCGCATGCGCGCCATCCTCGATCCAGTCGACCGAGGCATCGTCGCGGGCGCCTAGTTCCGCCAGCACCGCCAATGCCGCGCGACTGTCGCCCGCCCGGATGCTGCCTGCCAGGCGACCGATGCCGGAGTCGGGCGCGAAGCGGAAATTTCGCCCGAACCAGACGACGCTGTCGTGCAAAGGGGTCGGGCGAGCGGGTGGCGCCGGCGTGATTCTCTCGGGAGGTACCGCGCAGACGGTCGCCAGGCGCTGCACGCAGTCGGGCGCGAGCGTCGGATCCGCCGAGAGCTCGGAAAACACCGCACCGGATTCAACCGCCGCGAGCTGGTCCTTGTCGCCGAGCAGCACGATCCGTGCGCGCGCCGGCACTGCCTCGAACAGCTTGGCAGCGAGGGCGAGATCGAGCATCGAAGCTTCGTCGACGACCAGCACGTCGATCGCCAAGGGATGATCGGCGCCGTGCCGGAAGATGTGCTTCCCCGGAATGAATCCCAACAGACGATGGATCGTGAAAGCTTCCGCCGGCAACCTCGCCTGGATCGCGAGCGGCAGGTGGGCAGCACGCTGCCGCAGCGCATCCTGCATGCGTGCGGCGGCCTTGCCGGTGGGCGCGGCCAGCGCGATCCGGATATCGGGATCCAGCGCGAGCAGGCACGCGAGCAGGTTGACGACGGTGGTCGTCTTGCCCGTGCCGGGGCCGCCGCTGATGACGGTGAGGTTGCCCAACACGGCCAAGGCCGCGGCGATCTTCTGCCAGTCGGCGGCACCGTCGAGCACGCTTGCGTTGTCGGCGAAGAGCGCGGCGAGCTCGGCCGCAACTCGCTGCGTACCGGCGGCGTCGACGCTAGGGGGTGGCCGATCGATCAGGCGTGCCGCGATGCGGCGCTCGTAATCGAAGTAGCGGTGCAGATAGAGGCGATCCTCGTGGTCGAGCACCAGCGGGCAGGCGCCGGGCGCGGCCGGCGTGCCGACCATGGGCGACGCCAGCAGCGTGCGGCGCAGGGTTTGCGCAGTAGCCCCCGGCGGCAACAGGTCGGCCAGGTAAACACAGGCGTGCCCGGCGGCCAGGGCGCGGCTCACGGCGGCGCCGGCGGCGCACAAGTCGTCCAGCGAGTCCGGTGGCGAACCGGCGGCCCGCGCCCAGGCGGCGAGATGGTCCGCGAATCCCTGGGCGAGCCATTCCGCGGGTCCTTCCGCGGGTGCCGGAGGTGCCGAGGCCGCTGGCGGTGCCGCAGGGGCCGGAGGTGCCGCGGGTGCCGCCGCCGGGCGAATGCGCGTCGTCTCCGCGCTGGGGATTGCGCTGGTCAAGGCGGTCGTGGTCGACGATCCGGCCGGCCGCGCGGTCAGGGCGTCGGCGAGCGGGCCGAGGTCCGGGGAGGAGGGGGTCACATCGGGGGTCGTACCGGGAGTGGCACGCGATGTCGCATCGGAAGTCGCGCCGGAAGTCGCGCCGAGGGTCGCACTGGGAGCCGCACTGGGAGCCGCGCCGGAGGCAGCACCGGAGGCAGCACCGGAGGCAGCGCCTGGCACCGGCTCTAGTGCATCGAAGCCGAGCGTGGCCTGGCGATCGGCCTCGAGCGCCTGGTCCGGTCGGTGTGCGCGCGGACGACGGCTGCGACTCATGGCGCGAGCGCTGCAGGGGCGAACGCCTCGGAGGCGAACGGAAACAGGTCGTCGAGCGCAGCGAGGGTCGCCGCCGTCAGGCGGTGGAAGTACACGCCCGCGGGCCCACCGTCCGCCAGGCGCCAGTGCGGCCGTACGCCGCGCACGAACAGGTACAGGACGCCGCCGAAGTGCCGCTCGAACGTGTACCCCGCAATCCGGCGACCGAGGTAGCGATGCAGGGCCAGGGCGTACAGCAGGTGCTGGAGGTGATAGCCGTGCTCCGCCATCGCGGCGGCGATGGCGTCCGGCCCATAGTCGCCGGGGGTGTAGCCGAGATGGTTTGATTTCCAATCGACGATGTAGAAGCGGCCCGCATGCATGAGCACGAGGTCGATGTAACCCTTGAGGTAGCCGGCGAGATCGGGGAAGGCGAGTCGCGGCATGGGGTAGTCTCCGTCACGCAATACGCCGTTCAGCGCCGTCGCGGCGAGTCGCGGCGACGGCAGGTGAAAGCCGAGCTCCGTCAAGCGCTCGGTCGCCGCGACCCGTTCGAGTCGGATGCCGTCCGGCAAGTCGGTGGCAAGGAGGTCGCGCAACAGATTGCCGATCATCGCGGTTCGCTGCGTGCGCAGCGCCGCATGGCCGCCCACGGGAAAGACCGCCAGGGCCCGGCCAATCGCATCCGGCCAGGTGGCCTCGCGCGTGAAGTCGATGTTCTCCAGCACGGCGTGCAGGCATTCCCCGGCCATCGGGCCGCGGGGAAACGCGAGGATATCGTCGGGCGGGAGATCCTGCGGCGGCGTGCGGGGATCCGCGGGCGGACCCACCCGGAGATCGTGGTCCACGGCCGCGGCATCGCTCGCCACGTCGAGACTCAGCGCACTGTAGCTGCCGATCCGCCACGGCGGTGCGATGTGCGCGGGGGGCTGCGCGGCGCCGAGCGCGGCCGGATCGAGCGGAGGCGACTGGACCCGCGGGCCACGGCCGGCCGGCAGCACGGCGACCCCCAGGCAAGGGACGCGCGCGCCGAGCTCGCGCCAGCGCGCCTCGATTACCCCGACTGCGCTGCGCTGCTCCTGCCACTCGGCCGGGGAGTGACCGGCGCCGGCGACCAGCCAGTTCGCGACACTGCGCCTGCTTTCGCTCAACGACACGTTGCCGTACGCGGCGTTGGTGCTGTAGCAGCCGGCCACGAGGTAGCAGCGATGCGAGGCGCGGGTGAGGGCGACGTAGGTGAGCCGCACGGCCTCGGCGAGCGCTTCGAGGCGCACGCGCTCCCTGATCGCGTCATCGCGCTGCTTGCCGAGGTCGGCGAGGCTGCGAAAGTCGACGACCGCATCGCCGCCATCGTCGTGATACAGGCGCACCCCGGCCCAGCCGCTGTTGGTGTTGAGGTAACCGTCCCACAGGAATGGGCAGAACACGATCGGGTACTCGAGGCCCTTGGCGGCATGGATGGTGACGATGTGCACCAGGTCGCGGTCGGATTCCAGGCGCAGCTGGGCGGCCTCGTCGGCGCGCTCCTCGCCGCGCTGGGCATGCAGCCAGCGCAGCAGGGCGTCCGGCGCCGGATCCAGGCGCGCCGCTTCGTGCAGCCGCTCGCCGATGTGCAGCAGATTGGTCAGTCGTCGCTCGCCGTCGGTGCGCGCCAGCATGCGTGCGGCCACGCCTTCACCCGTGAGCAGCCGCCGGTACATGACGCCGATGCCCTGCTGCAGCCAGAGCTCGCGATAGTGCGCGAAGCGTTCCATGTGCGCGGCGAGCCTGGTCTCGTCCTCGCCCAGCTCGGCGAGCCGGGCGGCGTCGTAGCCCAGCAGTTCGGTCGCGAGCGCTGCCTTGAGCAGGGCCATGCGGGCCGGCGCCAGCACGGCGATCAGCACCCGCTCGATTTCCTCGGCATCGGCGGTCGCGAAAACGCTGTCCTGCGAGAGCTCCACACTGCCGATACCGACGTCCTTCAGGGCCGCCGCGATCCGTGCTCCCTGGGCGTGGCTGCGGACCAGCACGGCGACGTGGCGCGGCTCGAGCGGTACGTCGGCGAGGCGGATCAGCCCCGCCTGTCCAGCGACCAGCAGACGCGCGATTTCCGCCGCCGTGGCGGTGACCGTTGCTTCGAGGGCGCGCTCCTTCGAGAGCGGCTGGCCGACCCCGTCGTCCGGCAACCACCATACGGTGCAGTCGGCGCGCGGCACAACGCTGTCGTCGTGCAAGATCGAGCGCGGCTTGGCGCCGGCCTCGACCGGATGATAGGCAAGCCCTTCGAGCATGAAGGCTCTTGGATTGGCGCTGAAGATCGCGTTTACGGCGGCAATGAGATCCGGCGTGGAGCGCTGGTTGCTGTCCAGTGAATGCCGCGCGTTCGCGAGCACCCCGGCGCGCAGGTAGGTATGCAGATCGGCGTTGCGGAAGCTGTAGATCGCCTGCTTCGGGTCGCCCACCAGGAATACGGGCGCGTCGCTGTCGACGTAGATCGAGGCGAAGATGCCGAACTGGACTGGGTCGGTATCCTGGAACTCGTCGATCAGCGCGGCGGGAAAGCGCTCGCGTAACGTCGCGGCCAGGCGCGGGCCCTCCTCGCCTCGCTGCAAGGCCCGGTACAGGTCGTTCAGGATATCGTCGTAGGCCAGCACCCGCTTCTGGCGCTTCCGCTCGCGCAGCACCTCCGGCCCTTCGGCGAGGAGCTTGCGAACGAGTTGGAGCCGGGCCCGGGCGAGGTTGCCGTCCAGCGCCTCGCGGGCCGCATACAGGGCTTCGACGTGCTCGCAGAACCGGTGCGCCGGGGCGGTCTTGCCCTTGTGGACGGCATCGGCCAGGCGCGAGCGGCGGCAGAGATCGGCTTTCGAATCCTGACCGCCGAGCCGGGCGAAGGGATCGTCCTCGCGGAAGTAACCGTCCCATTCCGTGAACGCCGCGTCGAGCGACGCCGGCTTGTAGGTGTTCTTGTTCAGCACCGTCAGGGCCGACGCGTGCAAAAGGTCCACCACCTCGGCGCGTGCCTCCTGCCAGGCAGCCTTCGCCTCGGCGTAGGCCGAGACCACCGGGCCAGCATCGAATGCCACGGGTGCATCGATGTCGTCGGGCCACACCAGCCGCGCGAGCGGCTTGCCGGCACGCTTGCGCAGCATCATGGCCCACTTGTCCGGGTCGTCCTGCATCCGAACGAGATAACGGGCCAGCGCGGGATCGAGATCGCCCGCCGCTACGTGCCGGCGCCAGAAATCGCGCGTGACCTCGACGTGCATCGCGCGGTCGTCGGGGAGGAGGTCGAGGGTGAAGGGCACGCCTGCGGTGAACGGGGCGTCGGCGAGCGCGCGCTGGCAGAAACCGTGGATCGTCAGGATCGATGCTTCGTCGAAGGCGTGCAGGGCGAGCTCGAGACGCTCGACCATGACCCGCGTGGGCACGCCGGCGCGCTCGGCGGCGACGACGAGCGCCGTCGCCATCGGTTGCGTGCCGCGTGCCCCGCGTGCCAGCACATGATCCAAGGTGTCGGCCACCGCCCGGCGCACACGCTCGCGCAGCTCCGCCGTCGCGGCATTGGTAAAGGTCACCACCAGGACGTCACGCACGGAGAGCCCGCGCTCTAGCAGCAGGCGCAAATACAGCGCGCAGATGTTCCAGGTCTTGCCCGTACCGGCCGAGGCCTCGATCAGGTTGATGCCGGCGAGATCGCAGCCGAAGACGTCGAAACCCGTGGTCATACCGGCGGCGGTCTGCTGATGGTGCCCGCAGGCGACGATGGTCATATTCATGGCAGCCTCGGATCGTCGATGCATTCCAGCAACGGCTCGAAGATCCGCCTGGCGTTGTCCACGAACGCGTCGTTGAGCGGGTCGTCGACCCCGCGCAGGCATAGGCGATAGGCCGGATGATGATCCTCGCCCGGCCAGCGGCCGTACGTGCGTGTCCACGCCTTGCGCGCGGCGGCCATACTGTCGCTCACGTACTTCCACGCGGACTTGGGAAAGAAATGCAGCGGTGCGCGCAAGCCGCGTGCATAGAGCTCGACCAGCCCCTGCAGGTGTGCCCGCGCCTCCACCACCGGCTGCAGGGTGTAACAGCCGTTGCGCGAGTGCCATCGGGTCGCCGCCGTCGCGCCTTCCGCCTGCATCACGTTCAGGAAGAGATGCTCGATCCAGCCTTGCAGGTAGTCGAACGGACGCACGTCGTCATAGCGATGGCGCACCCGTCCGGTCGGCCGAATGTCACCGAACGCACCTTCCAGTCGCCACGCCTTGCCATCGATCTCGAACTCCACTTCTGCGGATCGTGCTGGAAGGACCGCAGGCGCGAGCTCGGTCCGCAGACCTTGAGCGAACAGGTGGAGCGCGGCCAACTCCCCGTCGAGCAGGTGATGGCCGTATAGGCCCGGCGGGTACTCGACTCCGGCCCGGGCCATGGCGCGAATGGTCGTGGGATCCTCGCCCGCGAGCATCGCCGGCAGCAGACGCTTGGCAAGCTCGGAGCGCGCCTCGAGATCGGCCAGGAAGGGCTCGCTGTCCTCGAGCTCGTCTTCCGCTTCGGCGAGTTGCAGGCCGAGCCGCTCGCCGAGCAGATATCGAGAGGGATTGCGGTAGAACCGCAGCAGCCGGGGGAGGGTGAGATTCCGCCACGCGTCCTCGGGCGGATCGAGGGGCATCGCGAAAAAGGCCAGGGCGCGGCTTTCGATCGTCGCCTCGGCGGCCTCGTCGGCCGGAGCCACCTCGTGGGTCTCGATCTCGACCGGGGTCGTCACCCGCGCCAGCAGCGCGTCGCAGTACTCTTCGTTGAAGCTGCGCAAACGAGGATCGCCGTCGCGGCGGAACCCCGCGCTCGAAAAGGCCTGCAGCGGATGCTCGATGACCAGCCGGCCGCGGGCGGCGTTCAGAGCATCGGGAGACTCGGGATCGCGGGCGATAGCGGGTATCAGCACGTCGAGCAGGTCGGCGATCAGCACCGATGGCGGCAGCACCGCGTGGTCGCGAATATCGCGGCCGGTGTAGGCGAGATAGAAGCGCTCGCGCGCGGCGAGCAGGAGATCGAGGAACACCGTGCGGTCCTCGGTCCGCCGCTGGCGATCGCCACGACGTGGCACCGCGGCGATCAGGTCGAACTCCAATGGGCGGTCGATGGCTGGGAACGCACCGTCGTCGAGGCCGATGGCGCAGATCACGCGATACGGCAGGTTGCGCAAGCTGGTCATGGCGGCGAACGTGACCCCGCCGCCGGGCACGCCCCCGCGCGCCGGGTCGTCCAGTACCTCGGCAAGCGCCACGCGGATCACGTCGACGGTGATCGGCGCCGCGTCGGCACCGGCGCTGATGGCGTCGCGCAGGTCGCGCAGGTCGCCCTCGAGCTCGCGCATCGCTTCGAGCGCATCGTCGTCCGGCTCCAGGAACGTGTCCACCGCGCGCTTCAGCGTGTCGAACCACGCCCCACCCGAGCGCGGCTCCGCTAGCTCGCGGCGAAGCGCCGCCAGGGCCTGCAGCACCCGCCATAGTGCGCCGAGCGCGAGTGCCTCGCGGCCCTCCGCCGCACCCGCTGGCAGACGTGCATCGACCGGCGTGATCCATTCGTTCCTGCTGCCGGCCGATGGCAGGGCATAGCCCAGGAACAGCCGGTGCATGCCGTCCTCGAAGCTGTACCGTGCCATGCCGGGCAATGCCAGGGCGATGCGATGGTCGGCATCGAGACCCCAGCGGATCCCGGCGTCGCCCATCCAGCGCCGAACGACGTCGAGACCGGCGGTGTCGAGTCCGAAGCGGCGCGCAACCAGAGGTTGCTGCAGCACCTCGAAAAAAGTGCTCGCCTCGAATCGTGAGGTCGCGAATCCCAGCAGGTCGAGCAGCGCCCGCGCTGCGGGATTGACCTTGCTGCGCGCGCGCCCGGTGATCGCGTAGGGAAGATGCCGCCGCGGGGGCGCATTGCCGAAGACGGCGTCGATCAGCGGCGCAGCCTCCTCGAGTTGTGGCACGACCACCAGGACGTTGGCCGGCCGCAGCGACGGGTCGGCGACGAGCATTGCCAGGAGCTGGTCGTGCAGCACCTCGAGCTGACGTGCCAGGGAGTGGCCGACGTGCACCTCGATGCTGCGATCGCCGTCGGCGAGTGTCGCGAAGGCACCCGGCACGATGGGGTCGAGCTCGAGGATGGAACGCTGCACCCGCGCCAGCAGGTGATCGCCTTCCGCCGGCACGAATGCGGCAGCTTCCGTGGCGGTGTCGGCGCAGGTGGTGAGCAGGAGATCGATGTGGGCCTGGGTCTGCTTGCCCCACTGCGCCAGCAGCGTGTTGGCGACCTCATGGTGATCCGCCTGGCCGGTCACCTGAAGGTAGGCAAGCCGACGTGGATCGACGATGTCGAACCAGTAGGCGTGCGATGGGTTCAGGACGTAGAGATGGAGGGACCGCCGGTTGCCGAGCGCGTCGAGCATGCGCAGATACAGCGGCGGGATCGACGGCAGGCAGAACACGTGCACGGGATCGTCGGCTGCGTCCGCGCTCGCGCCGGCGCCGCCGGCCGCGAGTGCGTCGAAGAACGCTACGGACGGGTGCTGCCGCGCGGTACCGAGCTCCGCGGCGACGCGCCGCCACAGCGAAGCCTGCCAGGACTGGTGCACGAAGGAGGGATCATCTTGGCGTGTTGCCGGGATGGACCGGCCATCGCTCCAGGCGGCAAGCCAGTCTGGCCGGTAGGTGATGTAGTGATCGAAGAGCTTGGCGACGCGCTGGGCGAGATCGTGCCGCATCGGCGCGTCGGCGCCCCCGAGATAGGCGGCGAGGGCAGCATGCGGCTGCACGAAGCCACGCTCGCCGAGTATGCGGAAGATCCGCCACGCGAGCCGCGACGGGGCGAACGGCGAGGTTTCGCCCACCGGCACGACCGCGGCGATCTCCCGCCACAGCCACTGCGCCAGGAAGGAGAACTCGACGTTGGCGCAGATCCCAAAGGCGTCCGCGGTGGCGAGCTCGATCCGGCGCTGCATGCCCACGCTCGGGACGATGAGGTGGTCAGGCACGAACGCCGAGGCGCGCGGTTCCGCAAGGCCTACGAGCAGAGCCTCGAGCAGGCTTTCGAACCGATTGGAAAACGTGAGGTGCAGGGCCATCGCTTGGGCGTCCGTGGGGAAGTCAGGACGTCACGGCCCAGCCGATGCGATCCATTACGGAAGCTTACCTGGGGTGGTGGCTCATGTCGTGAGCCATACCACCTGACTTTTGCCGGTGGAGCAAGCAAACAGCCACCATCACAAGTTCGAGGCTGCGGACTGATACCTCGCGCGCCGTGCGGCGACACGCACGGCTGTCTTGCTCCGGTCGGGATCGCCCCGAGGGGCGGCAGGTCGCGCGACCCGAGGGCGAGCAGCGTGGCGCCGTGCAGGTAGGAAGATCGCGAGCGTCGGTATCGCTCATCGCGCCGTGGCGGAAAGCGTAGACCTACTTGCGGCCGTACGTGGCCTGGATGCTCGCCTTGCCGATCTGGTTTGCATTGATCATGAACCCCAGCATCGCCCCGGACGCGTTCTCGTCGACGCCGTCCAGCCGTTCGACCTTGAGGGCGTGCACGGTGAAGGTGTAGCGATGCGGCCGGTCGCCTTGCGGCGGGCAAGGGCCGCCATATCCGGGCTTGCCGAAGTCGGTGCGGGACTGGATGGCCTCGGCAGGGACCTTGCCACTCGCCGGATCACCGGCTCCGGCGGGGAGCGAACGGGTGCTTGCCGGAATGTTGAACACGACCCAGTGCCACCAGCCGCTGCCCGATGGCGCGTCCGGGTCGAACACGGTGATCGCAAAGCTCTTCGCGCCGGCCGGTGGGTTGCTCCACGCGAGCGACGGTGAAATGTTCGCGCCCGCGCAACCGAAACCGTCGTACACCTGTTGCTCGCGAACGGTGCCTTTGTGCGTCACCTCCTTGCTGGTCAGGCCGAAAGGCCCCGCGGCGCGCGCGGACGTGGCGAGGACGGCAGCTGCGAGCAGGGGAAAAAGACGTTTCATGGGGGCGTTTCCTCGTCGTTGTGCGGCAGGGATGCGGGGTTAGGCGCAGGCAGGTCGTGCAGGACGGGGATGTGGTGCGCGCAGCGCCTGAGCGAGTTGAGCGCAGACCGCGAGACCATGATGCCCCGCTTCGGGCGATACGGCCACCGCCGGGCGCATACGCGATCCACCGCAACGCCGCGTTCAGTCGCTCAGGGCTGCAGGACCCACTTGCCGCCCTGGACCTGGGTCATGACCCGCGCCCGGGCATCGAGGCCGAGGTGATCGGTCTTGGACATGTTGACCGCGCCATTGCTGACCTCGAGATTCCTGGTGCCCTCGATGGCATCGCGCAGCGCGCGGCGAAACTCGGCCGTCCCCGGCTTGCCCGACTTGAGCGCCGTGGGAATGGCGTTGACGAGGATGAGGCACGCGTCCCAGGTGTAGGAGCCGAATGCCGACACCGTGCCGGTGCCTTGCGCCGACTCGTACAGGCGGGTGTATTCGATCGCCCGCTTCTTGGCGGGATGGCCGTCGGGTAGCTGGCCGGCGACGATCACCGGGCTCGCCGGCACGAAGGCGCCTTCTACGTCCTTGCCGCCGACTCGCAGGAAATCGTTGTTGGCGACACCGTGGTTGAAGTAGAGCTTGCCCTTGAAGCCGTTCTGCGCAAGGGTGGCGGCAGGCAGCGCAGCCGGCGTTCCGGATGCGCCGATGATCACTGCATCGGGCTTGGCCGCGATCAGCTTGAGCGCCTGGCCGGTGACACTGGTGTCCTTGGGCGCGAAGCGCTCGTTGGCGACCAGTGGAATGTTGCGCGCCTTGGCGGCCTTCTCGACCTCGGCGAAGAACGCCTCCCCGAGCGCATCGGAAAAGCCGACGTAGCCGAGCGATTTCACGCCGTGCGCCGAAGCGTGCTCCAGGATCGCCGCGGCCATCATCACATCGGTCTGGGGCGTCTTGAACGACCATACCCGCTTGCCGTCGACCGGCTCGATGATCCGCACCGACGACGCGAGCGAGATCGCCGGCGTTTCCGCTTCGCCGAATACCTCGATCATGGCGAGGGAGTTGGGCGTGGTCGTGGAGCCGATCAGGGCGTCGACCTTGCTCTCGCTAATGAGCTTGCGGGTGTTCTGCACCGCCGCGGTGGTATCGGAGGCATCGTCGAGCACTAGGTACTCGATCGTGGTGTTGCCGGCATTCTTGGGGCATAGCGGAATCGTGTTGCGCTCCGGAATGCCAAGGGACGCGGCGGGACCGGTCGCCGACACGGTGACGCCGATCTTCACTTGCGCGACCGCGGGAGCCGTCGCCCACATCAACCCGGCCGCGCATGCGGCAGTCAGCAAACCCTTCATCGTCGTCCTCCTGAATCGTTGCAGGGTAGGCGCTCGATTACGCCACGAGCGGCCGATTCTACGTCAGGGCGCGAGCTTGACGGGCAGATGGGCAAAGCCGCGGAAGCGGGCCCGTCCACCACGCACCGGGGTTCCCGCAAGGGCATAGTCGGGAAAGCGTGCGAGCAGCGCGCCGATGGCAATCCTGCCTTCCAAGCGCGCGAGGTTGAGCCCGGCACAGGTGTGGATACCGAAGCCGAAGGCGACATGGCGATTCGGCGTGCGGCCGAGGTCCAGCCGATCGGGATCGGGAAACTGTTGCGGATCGCGATTGGCGGCACCGATGCACAGTGTGATGCGGGCGTGTGCCGGGAGCTCGGTCGCGCCGATCGCGACCGGACATGTCGTGATGCGATTGCCCAGCTGGTTGCTGCTTTCGAAACGCAGGAACTCCTCGACGGCGGACTCGATCAGCGCCGGTTGGGCGACGAGGCGGGCGCGCTCGCCTGGCCACTCGGTCAAGGCATGCGCTGCGTTGCCGATGAGATTGGTGGTGGTCTCGTGGCCGGCATTGAGCAGGAACACGCACTGGTGCAGGAGCTCGATTTCGGAGAGCGGCGGCTCGCCCGTTTCGCCCTGGATGAGTCGGGTGAGCACGTCGGCGGCTGGATCGCCTGGGCGGTTGCGACGATCCGCCACCAGTTCGCGCAGGTACGCCAGGAACTCGGTCACGGCGCGATTGCCGGCGGCGGCGCGCTCCGGCGACACGACTGGCTCCAGCGCGCCCAGGATCGCAAGCGACCAGCCGCGCAGCGGGCCGCGATCTTGGTGCGGCACGCCAAGAAGATTGCCGATGATTTGCACCGGGACCGCCCCCGCGAAGCCGTCGATCAAATCGACGTCGTCATTCCCTTCGAGGTCGTCGAGCAGGCGGTCCACCAGCGTCACCAGTCCGGGCTCCATCGCCGCGATGTGGCGCTGGGAAAGCGCACCGACGATCGCCCGCCGCACGCGGGTGTGCAACGGTGGATCGTTGAACACCAGGCTGGTGGTGTGGTGCTCGAAAAGCGGCGTCGGCCCGTACTTTGGCCCGAACTCCAGCTTCTTGTCGGACGAGAACCTCTTCGGGTCGCGATAGACCGGCAGGATGTCGTCGTATCGGGTGAGGAACCACGAGCCGTCCGGCATCGCCTTGACCGGGCAGTGGTCCCGCAGGGCGTGGTAGTACCGATAAGGGTTAGCGTGGAAGTCCGCTGGCAGGTGCGCGAGGTCGAATTCCGTCGCGGCTACGCGCGCCCGCTCTGGGGGAAAGACGTTGGTGGCGCTCATGGACGCGGCTGCCCGGCCGACGATATTTCGGGCGTCAACATCGAGGCGTTCCCGGCAAGGGCGTGGGCATCGAAGGCGAGCCCTACGCGTCGCCGGGGCAGGAGTCTTTCGACGATTGGTGCGCGCACCCGCGGCAAGCGTGCGATCCGTTGGCATCCTGCAAGATGCGTGTTGAGCGTCGCGGCATAACCCGGACCAATCGCTCAGGCCTCGCTACGCGACGCTCCGACACTAGGACTAGGCCTTGGTGTAGATCTCGGCACCCTGCTTCACGAATTCCACGGCCTTGACCTCCATGCCCTTCTTGAGGGCCTCGTCGTTAGAGAGCCCCTGCTTGGCGGCGTAGTCGCGCACGTCCTGGGTGATCTTCATCGAGCAGAAGTGCGGCCCGCACATCGAGCAGAAGTGGGCGAGCTTGGCGCCATGCTGCGGCAGGGTCTCGTCGTGGAACTCGCGTGCCTTGTCCGGATCCAGCCCGAGGTTGAACTGGTCCTCCCAGCGAAACTCGAAGCGCGCCTTGGACAACGCGTTATCGCGAATCTGCGCGCCGGGGTGGCCCTTGGCGAGGTCCGCTGCATGGGCGGCGACCTTGTACGCCATGATGCCGTCCTTGACGTCCGCCTTGTTCGGCAGCCCGAGGTGCTCCTTGGGCGTCACGTAGCAGAGCATGGCGGTGCCGTACCAGCCGATCATCGCCGCGCCGATCGCGCTGGTGATGTGGTCGTAGCCCGGTGCGATGTCGGTGGTGAGCGGGCCGAGGGTGTAGAACGGCGCCTCGCCGCACAGCCGCAGCTGCTCGTCCATGTTGTGCTTGATGAGATGCATCGGCACATGGCCAGGCCCTTCGATCATCACCTGGACGTCGTGCTGCCACGCCACCTGGGTGAGCTCACCCAGGGTTGCGAGCTCGGCCATCTGCGCCTCGTCGTTGGCGTCGAAGCCCGACCCGGGACGCAGGCCATCGCCGAGGGAGAAGGCCACATCGTAGGCCTTCATGATCGCGCAGATGTCCTCGAAGTGGGTGTAGAGGAACGACTCCTTGTGATGCGCGAGGCACCACTTGGCCATGATCGAGCCGCCGCGCGACACGATGCCGGTCATGCGCTTGGCGGTCATCGGGATGTAGCGCAACAGCACGCCGGCGTGGATGGTGAAATAGTCCACGCCCTGCTCGGCCTGCTCGATCAGGGTGTCGCGGAACATCTCCCAGGTGAGTTCCTCGGCCTTGCCGTCGACCTTCTCCAGCGCCTGGTAGATCGGCACCGTGCCGATCGGCACCGGCGAGTTGCGGATGATCCACTCCCGGGTCTCATGGATGTTCTTGCCGGTGGAGAGGTCCATCACCGTGTCGGCGCCCCAGCGCGTCGCCCACGTCATCTTCTCGACCTCTTCCTGGATCGACGACGACACCGCGGAATTGCCGATGTTGGCGTTGATCTTCACCAGAAAGTTGCGGCCGATGATCATCGGCTCGGTCTCGGGGTGGTTGATGTTGTTGGGCAGGATGGCGCGGCCGCGGGCGATCTCGTCACGCACGAACTCAGGGGTGATGACCTGCGGGATGGCTGCCCCGAAGCTCTGGCCCGGATGCTGCCGGGTGACGATCTCGGGCAGGGTCGCGAGCATCTTTTCGCGCAGCAGGTTCTCGCGGATGGCGACGAACTCCATCTCCGGGGTGACGATGCCCCGACGGGCGTAGTGCATCTGGGTGACGTTGGCACTGCCCCTGGCGCGCCGGGGCCGGCGCAGCAGGTCGAAGCGCATGCCGGAGAGCGCTGGGTCGGCGAGGCGCTCGCGGCCATAGGCGGAGGTCGGGCCGTCGAGCTCGACGATGTCGTCGCGCTCGGCGATCCAGCGGGCCCGCAACGGAGCGAGTCCCTTGCGGATGTCGACAGTCACGGTTGGGTCGGTGTACGGCCCGGAAGTGTCGTAGACGACGATCGCCGGGTTCTGCTCCGCCCCCATCGATGCCGGCGTGTCGGCCTGGGCAATCTCGCGCATCGGCACCCGCACGTCGGGACGCGAGCCCTCGACGTGGATCTTGCGCGAATTGGGCAGCGGGGCGACCGCGGCGGCGTCGACGTGCGCGTCGCGGGCGAAGAACTGGTCGTTGGCGTTCATAGGCTCTCCAGCAAAAGCGGCATGCGGAGAGCGGGCGGGAAGTGGGTGCTGCACGCTTCCCTGAGCCGGCATTATCCGCACAGGTACCAAGGGTGTGATCTCACCCGGCGGCTTGGTCGGCGGCGCGCGCCACTCCGGTGGACCGCACACCTGCCGCTGCCGCCAGGACCCCTAGCGCAAAGGGGGAGTTTACAGCACCGTCGAGAGGTCGCAATCCAGGTTCACGCGGCCCATGCCCCGGATTGCGGCGCGCGGCGGACGGGATAGCCCAATCGCTCCATCATCGGTCCTGCGATCGCGTTGAATCGGGCGACATTCTCGTCGGTCCATTCGATCGCCGGGCCGGCCGAGGGGTCGTGGGCGCGAAGCGCGTCGGCGGCGAAGGCGGCCGGCAGTCCGCAAAACGCCAGGAGATCGGGCAGGGTGGCCGCGTTGAGGTCCTCGATGCGCACCACGCGCCTGCTCTCCTCCGGAATCGTCGCGAAGCGATCCAGGATGTTGGCGTTGACATGGGCCCAGAACCAGCTGATCCGCTCGACCCGAGTGAAGTTCGCCCATACCGCGTGGAAGGGGTCGGAGGCGAATGGGACCGGCTTCGCCAGGATCCACCCGACGGCATCGAGATCGGGAAGGCGATCGGGATAGGTCGACTGGCGCCGCGACCACGAACGCACGCACGCGTAACCGTCCCGCACCAGGTGGATGAACTTGGCATGCGGATACGTGCGATGCAGGTACGTCGCCAGGTTGTAGGCGAACGGGTTGGAAAGGCAGAGGGCAACGCCGTGCTTCTCGCACCATTCGACGAGCTTGCGCCGCTCGCCGAACGAGCGGCCCAGCATTCCCATCATTTCGGGATCCGGATCGAAGGTCCGGTGGAACACGCCCTCGTTGCCGGCGTGATAGAGGTAGGCGTTCACCTCCGGCATGCAGCCCAGCACGATCTTCCTGCCGACGGTCTCCGGGGGGCCCTGCCGCACCACCCCGGTGCCCTCGTGGAGGCTCAAGGTGCGTGGCAGGGACTCGAAGATCTTCCAGGTGGTGTGGGTGCCGCACCGGCCTGTGCCTAACACGAAAACCAGGGGGGTCGTTGCCATAGGTTCCAGGGAGCAAGCGCCGCGGAGCCCGCGGCAATGCAGTCGCGCCGAAGACTTCAGCCCGGGGCGACGGTGAACTCGCAGCCGCGCGCAGCGATCGCTGCATCGACGAACGCGATGTCCTCGGCCGACATGTATTCCACGAAATTGCCCACCTTGCCCTTGCGTACCTTGAACGTCTCCGGATCGGCGCGATCGCCGGGCCGCAGCGCATCGTGCTGGAAACGATCCTCGCGCTCGGCCTTCTGCAGGTTCTCGAAGCGACAGAAGTCGACGGCCGCATCGATCGCGGCGGGCGACGCGTCGGCGCCCATGAAGTCCAGGACCCGGGCGAGCGTACCGGCGGCATCGCGGTGCAGCTCCTCGTAGCGCACGAACACGAACGCATCGGGGACGTGGCGACTCCTCGCCCAGATGCGATAGAACGCGAGGATCTTGTCGACGCCATAGCGCTCGTGGCGGATGAAATCGGCCAGCGGACCGTCGAATACATGGATCCGCCGCGTTGCCTGGAAGTACGCCGAGACCAGATTGTCGCGCACGTCGCGACCGAGCAGTAGCACGCGCTTGCCGCGATACGCGCTGCGGTCGGTCGGCAGGTCCTGCCAGCGCAGGCCGGTCATCAGGGCGCTTTGGTCGTGGTCGAACGCGGCGATCGGCAGGCCGGCAGCGAAGGTGAGTCCCGGCGTGTCGAGCAGGGTCGCCTCGGGCAGGCCGTAGTGCGCCCCGAGCGCCTTGCCGATGAGTGCGCGCAGCCAGGTGCGGCCGGCCTTGGGATAGGAAAGCAGCCAGACCGCGGGCGCGCCGGCCGCCGTCGCAGGCAATGGATGTACGCCGGCGGGCGCAACGGAGCGGGGCGCGAGCACCATCGGGCCAAGGCTGGTGATGAGGGATTGCTGCGCTGGAAACTCCCCGCGTGCGTGACGTCGGGTGTTGCGCGAAGTGCCCGATGATACACCGCCGCCCTGACGCGGATGCCCGTGGCCGTCTGCGTCGAATAGTCGATTGCGCGCACCTCGAAACGACGTGTCGAACGAAGCCAACCGACGCACCGGTCTTCGGGTTGGCAGCACGGGCGCTCCGTCGAACCTTGCTGGGTGGTCGCCGTTCATGCAGCGGCCTTTCGCGGATCCGCGCGCAAGGGCTGCGTCGACCTGTTGTAAACTCTTGATTGTGCGGGTGTAGCTCAATGGTAGAGCAGAAGCTTCCCAAGCTTACGACGAGGGTTCGATTCCCTTCACCCGCTCCAGCCCCATGGGCCGGAGCCTGCGCACAAACGCCATGAATAGCGCCCTCCGCCACCTTTCGCTCGTCACCCAACGCCACCGCTATCTGGTGCTGGTGCTGATCGCCGTCGCCCTGGTCGACCAGTGGGTGGGGGTGGCGTTGTGGTCCTCGCGTGGCAATAGCGACCTCGAGGGTACCCGCACCCTCATGTTCGGACTGGCATTGGTGCTGTCGCTGCTAATCATCCTGATCGGCGCGATCCTGTTCATTGCGCTGGGCAGTGTGCGCACCTCGGAGTTCGAGCTCGCCCGCCTCGCCACCACCGATCTCGTCACGGGGACTCTCAATCGACGCGGATTCATGGGCGCTGCAGGCCAGGAGTTCACCCGCGCGGCGCGCTACGAGCGCCCGCTATCAGTCCTGGCGGTCGATATCGACCACTTCAAGGCCATCAACGATGCGCACGGCCACGAGGCGGGTGATGCCGTGCTCCAGCAGTTCGCTGCGGCGTGGCAGGCGCTATTACGGGGAACCGACCGGCTGGGGCGGATGGGCGGTGAGGAGTTCGCGATCCTGCTGCCGGAGACCGACGCGGTCCATGCCCGCGAGCTCGCCGACCGCGTGCGCACCGCCTGTGCCGAGACGACGTTTCCCTTCCTGCCTGCGGGAACCGTGGTCACGGTAAGTGTCGGGGTCGCATCCATGGAAACCGGCGACAGCAGCATCGACCACGCCCTGGCCCGGGCTGATCGGGCGCTCTACGACGCCAAGGCGGCGGGGCGCAACCGCGTCGCGGCGGCGACTGCGGAGGCGGTCCGCTAGGGCTAGGGC
>JBDSND010000144.1:0-4184 GCA_039915505.1 Casimicrobiaceae bacterium | reverse complement strand
GCTTCCAGGCCTCGCGAACCATGGCGCACGGTCACGAGACCATGACCGAGGTGGTCGGCACCGACGGCCGGCTGACCATCGGCGCCAATCCGCGGCTGACGCGGGTCGAGATCGCCGACGGCCACGGCGTCCGTAACGACTGCACCCCGACCTTCTACGAGCGGTTCGAGGAGGCGTTCCTGGCCGAGCTCGGCGCCTTCGCCGCTGCAGTGCTGCACGACGCGCCGCTGCCGCTCACCCTGGCGGACGCGACCGAGGCGACGCGGATCGGCATCGCCATCCAGGAGTCGGTGCGCACCCGCCAATCGGTCGACCTCTAGCGTGAAAAGAGACTGCTCTGAACGAGTCGGCGCACCGCTGAGCGTACGGTCGCAAGCGAGCTATCCTAGGGTACCGTACGCTGGACACGCGAGCGATGGCAGTCCATGGGCCTGCCGATCGAGCGGATCGACTTCGAGCCTTACGTGCCGCTGGAGGACGCCATTCGCGCCTACGAGCAGATTGACGTCGCCCGTGCTGCGGCTTCGCCGTGGTCCGGCGCGCCGGCGGGAACTCTTCGCCGCTCAGCACGGCATCCTGGGCGTGCCTGTGGAATCCCGGAACCGGCCGCGAAAGGTTAGCTGTGCGGGAGCACGAATCTGAGGATCAACGCTTCATCGCCAGAGTGAACGCGCAACGCCCGTGAGCAATAGGTGCCGACTCGGCACCGCGAGCCGGCACGCAAATTCCGCTCGTTCCCACCACTGCCAAGCTCGAGCGAGTGTTCTCAACTGAGCGTTAGTTCAACGGCCTCGCAGTTGGCGAATCGTCGGCCGGTGAGATAAAACAGAAAAGTGCCGTGGCTCACGACCGCGATGAACCGCTCGGGCCGCGAGAGCAGCAAGGTCTTGAATTCCGCCGCACGCGCTGCGACGGCCTCCAGCGGCTCGACACAAACCCCGCGAACGTCCGGCGCTTCGTCGACATGCCACCATATGTCGCTGAGATGTCCGAAATCGAATGCGGCGAAACGGGTCGCAAGCTCCGCTGGCGATCTTCCGACATCGCAGCTATTTTCGACGCGCTCCCGCGACAACGGTACCACCAGCATTTCCGGAGACGATGGATGGTCCGCGAACAATCCCGCGGTTGTCTGAAGTGCTCGGCTCAACGGTGAAGTAATCACCAACTCGACCGGCAAATGCACGAGCGTCGATCGCGCTTGCGCGACCTGCTCCATACCAATTGCGCTGAGTGGTGCGTCGAAATGAAGTGGATCGACTTCGGTGTCGCGCCAAGCGGCATTGAACGTGGACTCGGCGTGGCGGATGCACAGGAAGGTTTTGTTGTTCAATCGCGACTCGGTGGCGGCATTCCCCGGCTTATAGTCGGCGCCGAGCAGCCGGTTTAGCGTTGCGCTGCAAAGGGGAGGTGATCGCGCATGATACCGTCCCAGGTCGCACCGCAGCATCGCGCCAGTCGTTGCCGCTATCCCGCCGCGCATCCGCCGCCACGCCGCGACCCCGGAACTCCCGCGCGTCATAGTCGTCAACCTGCCAGGATATCCATGTCACTCGACGCCCGCTTCGACCTGATCCAACGCATAGCCCGGAAGGCGGGATTGCTCGCGCTCGACTATTGGCACGACCGCGAGCGGCTCACCATCGAGCTCAAGGGACCCCGGGATTTCGTGAGCCACGCCGACCGCGACGTCGAGGCGCTGATCCGCCGCGAGATCGCCACGGCCTTCCCGCACGACGGCTTCCTTGGCGAGGAAACGGCGGCGCAGTACGGCGGGGAGGCGAATCTGTGGATCGTCGACCCAATCGACGGCACCCACAATTTCTTGCGCGGGATCGCGTACTGGGGCGTGTCGATCGCGTATGTCGAAAACGGCGTGCGCACCCTCGGTGCGGTCTACGATCCGCCGCATGACGAGCTCTTTACCGCCCGGCGCGGCGGCGGCGCATGGCGCAATACCCGCGGCGTGGACACCCGGATCAAGGCGGCGCAACCCGCTGGCATGGATGCCGCATTGGTCGCGGTCGGTCACCACGATCGCTACCCCGACGCGCGCTATACCGCGATTCGCAGCGCGTTGATGGGCACCCATTCGGCGTTTCGCAACTTCGGCTCGGCCGCGTTGCAACTCGTCCATGTCGCCGACGGCCGGCTCGATGCCTTTGTCGAACTGGAATTGTCGTCGTGGGACGTGATGGCTGGCCTCCTGATCGTCGAAGAAGCCGGCGGGTGTGTCGGCCCGTATCCCGGCCCCGTGGGGATTACCGCGCGGGCGCCGGTGGTCGCCGCCGCAGCGTCGATCAGCGATCGCCTAGCCGCCATCGTGGGCAGCTGTCTCGAGGTCGAGGCGGGGAGCGCACCGGTCGAGACGATGATCGCGTCGCCGCCATCGCCGGGTGGTTAGCGCCCGATCCGGCTGCCGCAGGATGGCGCGGCGCAACGCCTTGTCTTGCCTGCCGCCGTTGCCCGCGCGCCCGCCGGGAATACTCCGACGCCACCCGGCGCCACGTTCGGAGCGACTGCTGTCTTCGGCTGCTACTTCCTGCCCGACGAACCCGGTGCCGGGGTCCGTCCTACTTGACCTTGGCGAAGTCGCCCGCGAACACCGTCGCGAGCTCGTCGGGCTTCAGGTACTTGCGCGCCACCGCGTTGACCTGCTCCGCCGTGGCAGCCTGGATCGCCGCATCGACTTCCGCGGTACGGCCGAAGTTGCGACCCAGGTAGAGCTGGCTCGTGAGTGCGCCGGCGATGGCGCCGTCCTGGGCGCGCTGCAGGCGGCGTTCCTGCATCAGGCCGCGCTTGGCCTCCTCGACTTCCGCCTCGGTGAAGCCGTCCTTGACGGCAAGTGCCAACTCTTCCTCGATGCCCTTGCGGACCCGCGCGAGATTCTGCGGCGCGAAGATCGCATACACCCCAAGGGTGCTGTTGAGTTCGAACGAGCTCACCGAGAGGTACTGGCCTGCCGAATAACTCACACCTTCCTTCTGCCGCAGCCGGTTGAGCAGCCGCGAGTTCGAGGAATCCCCGAGCATGAAACTCATGAGCAGCAACGTCGGGTAGTCCGCGCTCTGGTCGTTGACTGGCAGGGACAGCCCGCCCAGGAGGACGGCGTTGGCCTTGTCCGGCGTCTCCACCTGGATCGCCGCTGCCTTGTTGGGAATGAACGGATTCGGCACCCGGGTGAAGGGGGCCGCCGGCTTCCAGCTTCCGAAGAGCTCGGTTAGCAGGGTGCGCATCGCGGCCGGATCGAAATCGCCAACGATTGCAATCTCGCCCTTTGCCGGGCCATAGAACTGGCTGTAGAAACGCTGCAGGTCGTCGATCTTCACCGCCTTCAGAGCGGCGATCTCCTCGTCGAAGGTCGGCGCGTAGCGCGGGTCGCCTGGCGGGTACGGATTGTTCTGCCGCTGCAGTGTGCGGGAGGCGATCGCCTGCGGATCGGCACGGGCCTGTTCCAGGGCTGTGAGCCGCGCACGACGGATTTCCTCGAGTTCCGCGGGCGGAAATGCGGGCTCGCGGAGCACCTCCGCCGCGAGCCGAACCGTGTCCGCCAGGTGCTCGCGCACCGTCTGCACACTCGCCGAGGCGCCGGTCTCACTCCCGCCGACGGCGAGCTTGGCGCGCAGCCGGTCGAGCAGGTCTTCGATCTCCTGGCGGTTGTGTTTCTGGGTGCCGCGCATCAGCATCGCGCCGGTCAACGAGCCCTGCGGCTTACGCCCCGATACCGATTGCAGGTCGCCGAAGTGCAGCGCGAGTTGCATGCGCACCGTCTCGCCGCGAGTCTTCTTGGGCAGGAAGGCGACCTTGACGCCGTTCGGCAACGCGAAGCGCTCGGTGCGCGCCTCCAGGTTGGCGGGCGACGGATCGAAGGTCTCGCCGGCCGCGACGGGCGGCTCGCCCTTGTAGTTCTTCACCAGCGCGGCGATGTCCACCGTCGGCGGCGGCGGCGCGCGCTCCGGGGTGGCATCGGGTATGTAGTAGCCGATGGTGACGTTGGTCGGCTTGAGGTAGGCAATCGCAGCCTGCTGCACGTCCTCGGCGCGCAGCGTCTTCCAGCGATCGCGCTGCAGGAAGAACAGCCGCCAGTCACCATTGGCGATGGACTCCGACAAGGCCCGTCCGAGCTTTTGCGGATCGTTGACGGTGTCCTCGAAATCCTTGAGCGCCTTGGTGCGTACCCGGTC
>JBDSND010000126.1:0-7787 GCA_039915505.1 Casimicrobiaceae bacterium | reverse complement strand
TGGTCGTGCGTCGCTGGTCGTGCGTCGCTGGTCGTGCGCGGAGGTGATGCGTCGCTGGTCCTGCCAACCCACCGCGCGTGGCGGCGAGGCGCGGGCCCGCCTGCCGGCGCGAGCGCATCGGCCTCAATACATCGGCTTCAGTACTCGGTGTACTTGCGGGCGCTGCCTCGCACCTTCGTGGCAGGGTAACGTGCCTCGTTCGATTCGAGCTTCGCGGTGACGGCAGCCAGGAGATCGATATCGAGCTTGTCGGCGAGCCGCACCAGGTAGGCGAGCACGTCGGCGAGCTCCGCGGCGACCTCGGCCCTATGGTCAGGCGCGAGATCGTGACTCTGGTCCTCGCGCAGCCACTGGAAATGCTCGACCAATTCGGCCGCTTCGGCGATGAGCGCCATGGCCAGGTTCTTGGGGGAATGGAACTGATCCCAGTCGCGGGCGGCGGCGAACGCCCGCAGCCGGTCGCGCAGGTCGTCGAGGTCGCGTACGGCGGGCTGTGGGTCAAGGGTGCCGGTCATGACAGTGCGATGGTCGTCGAGGTTCGGTGCGGACGATACCGCGTTGCCGGGCCTCTAGCGACCTCCCCCATCGGCGTCGCCCGCTCACGACTCGCGATACTCGAGCTGGAAGTGTGCGCCCGAATCCTGGCCCAGCACATCGGTCAAGAACGGCATGACCGCCTCCAGCTCGGCTGCCGCTTTCCAGGGCGGATTGAGCACGAACAGTCCGCTGCCGTGAAGGCCGAAGCCGTCCGGCGAGGGCGTCTTCACCCGTAACGCGACGTGCAGCCAGTCGCCGGCTGCTGCGAGCCGCAACAGCCGCGCCGGAAGCTGCACCGCTTCCCGGCGGGCGAGCTGCGGGTACCAGATTACGTACGTGCCGGTCGCGAAGCGCCGCAGGGCCTCGGTCAGTGCCGAGCCGACGGCGCGGTAATCGTCGCCGAGCTCGTAGGAAGGATCGAGCAGCACCAGGCCGCGACGCGACGGCGGCGGCAGGACGGCCTTGAGGCCGGAAAAGCCGTCCCCGGCATTGACCACCACGCGCCGGCCACCCTCGCGAAAATGCGCGGCCAGGATCTCGCTGTCGGTGCTATGTAACTCGAAGAGCTGCAGGCGATCCTGGGGCCGCAATACTTGTGCGGCGAGCTGCGGCGAACCCGGGTAGTGACGCAACACCCCGTCCGGGTTCACCATGCGCACCGCAGCGACATAATCGGCCACGAGGTCCGGCAGCGCAGGGTGCGACCAGAGCCGGCCGATGCCCGAGGCGAACTCCGCATTGCGGGCGGCATAGCCGTGTTCCAGGGAGTACATCCCGGCGCCGGCGTGGGTGTCGGCGAACAGCAGCGGCTTGTCCTTGCGGGTCAGGTGGCGCAGGAGCTGCACCAGCACCACGTGCTTCAGCACATCGGCGTGATTGCCGACGTGAAAGGCGTGGCGATAGCTCAGCACGGCGGCGACATGGCGGAGGATCCATCGCTCAGCAGGGTGGGGCCGGGCGCCGGCGCGACGACGGGGTGGGCGTGGCGATGGCTCAGCACAACGGCGACATGGCGGAGGATCCATCGTCCACCAGGGCGGGCCGGCCGCCGGCGCGACGACGGGGTGCGCGCGACGGCCGGTGCGCTCGACGCATCATCGCAACGGCCCGCGCATCCGGACGCTCCGTGCGCCGCGCGTCATGCCGGTACCCGCTCGACGGCGTCGAGAGCGTGTTCGAACAGGGCGACATCGTTCTGCGCGAGCCGCGCGTTGTCCGACAGCAACTGGCGAAAGCGCCGGCCGCCGGAGCGCCCGTGGTAGACGCCGAGCACGTGGCGAGCCATGGCCCGCAACGGCGTGCCGCGGCGCACCTGCTCGGCTGCGTAGGGGATGAAGGCCTCGACCACCTGGGCGCGTGAGCGCACCGGATGGTAGTCGGCGAAGATGCGAGCGTCCGCCTCGGCGAGGACATAGGGATCGTGGTACGCGACGCGACCCAGCATGACCCCATCCACCGTGCGCAGCTCGCGATCCACCACGTCCCAATCGGTGATGCCGCCGTTGATCACGAACGCCAGTTCCGGAAACTCCCGCTTCAGGCGATGCACCACCTCATAACGGAGCGGCGGGATCTCACGGTTCTCCTTGGGCGAGAGTCCCTTCAGCACGGCGTTGCGGGCGTGCACGATGAACACCGTGCAACCTGCAGCACTCACCGTGCCAACGAAGTCGCGTACGAAGCCGTAGTCTTCGTTGGCATCAAGGCCGATGCGGTGCTTGACGGTCACCGGCACCGGCACCGCGTCGCGCATCGCGCGCACGCAATCGGCGACCAGCGCCGGATCGGCCATGAGACACGCCCCGAAGCTGCCGGTCTGCACTCGCTCGGAGGGGCAGCCGACGTTGAGATTGATCTCGTCGTAGCCCCACCGGGCTCCGAGCTTCGCGGCATGCGCGAGCCCGGCGGGGTCGCTGCCGCCGAGCTGCAATGCGAGGGGATGCTCCGCCGGATCGAAGTCGAGGTGATACGGCACGTCGCCGTGCGCCAGCGCCGCGGTGGTGATCATCTCGGTATAGAGCCGCACGCGCCGCGAGATGAGTCGCAGGAGGTACCGGCAATGCCGGTCGGTCCAGGCCATCATCGGCGCCGTGCAGAATCGATGCGATGAAGGAGTCATTCAACCGACACGATACATCCTCTGTAGCGTCCGCCTTGTGTGTCTGAACATTGGGCGCTCGGTAACGCACGCAATCGAGGGACGATGCTATCGTCGCCAAGCAGTAGCGAGAAGCTGCAAAGCAGTCTTTCGCGATCCCTTAACTTTCGGCATGCTCGGCATGTGGAAGCAAGCGCAACCTGCTGTAGTTCATGGAAGGGTCAGGCGCCGGTGCGCTGGCGAACACTTCCAAGGGCATATTCCGGTTTTCAGTTCGCAGATTCAATTGCGCGAACTGATGAGAATCACTACGGTTGAGCGGCTCTATTCATGCTCCGCCCTCCGCTACAGGCTGTGACATCGGTTCAGGTGGACTTGGCAACAATACCAAGAACAGCGCCCGCGCAGTTGATAGTTTCTTCGATGGTCGGCCATTGCATATTTGGTCCTCTGGTCCGTTGTTTTTTGATTTTAGCTCCGGGCCCCCGGCGAACTCTTATCGCACCGCAGATTCACACACAACGGCCGTTCTGGCCGATGCGCGTCATCCGACTTGATTGCTGCCTTTCCGCTCAAGCCTGGCTTTATGTGTACCCCGCCTCTTTCTGAGCCCGGATGGCGAGCACAAACACCGTATCAAGTTCTGCAACGTATCGATACAGCGCCACGTAGCCACGCGCTCGGCGCCCGATCACCAGTTCTCTTAAGTCCGCCCGGGCTGGCCGACCGATGAGAGGATTTCGCTCCAGTACATCGATAGCCTTGATGATGTCTTCAATGTGTGATGGCGCGTCCGTCCCTTCATGTACAAGGAGGTGTTCCAGGATCCGATCGAAATCATCCCCAACCTCCGGTGCGAGCTCGATGAGCGGCATGACTACCGCGCAAGCGCTCGCGGCTTCGGTCTGGCAGACTTTTCACGGGATAGCCGCCGCTCGAGATGGCGACGCATCTCACTCCATGGCACTGTCTTGCCGGAGGCGACAATCCCGGCGTACCGCCCCTCGGCCGTTTCCTGGAACTCGCCCCGGCGTTCGTCCTGTTCAGCCTTTTCTGCAATCGCTTCCAGCATGAAACTGTGTGCGGTGGTACCCGCGCGCTCTGCTGCACGCGCGATTCGCTCCTTGAGATCCTGAGGCAAGCGAATGGTGGTTGTGGACATGCGACGCTCCATGTAAAAAGTGCAATGTAGCACATCTGTGCTACTTCAGGAAGGCAACTTCACGATGGGAGTGTGCGCGACGCCCACTGCAGAGCGATTGGCCCGTCCCCTTGCCGAGCCTCGACGCACAGTGATTTCAATTGCACACACCGTGCACACGGGCGGCCGAAAAGCCGCGCCCGTGCTGGTCAATCGTGCCGAGCCTCATAGGCGCCACGCTAAGCTGAAGCGCTACGTCGCTCAAAGCGGGATCGACCCTTGCAAGGTGACGGCCAGCCGGGGCCGTGGGTTGGCGCGTTCGAAGACCGCGCGTGATCGCGAAGACCGTGGGTGATCGCAAGACCGCACGCGATGGCGAGCCCGAAGGCACGGTGCGGCGACCGATCCCGGGCAACGCGACCGGCGCCATCAGCCAAATCTGAAATGATGCGTCCCGCTCGCCGGTCGGTCAGGGCCGCCCTCGAGGCCGATCGACACAAACGTTCCGCTATGCGGACGCCCGACGCCGCGTGTATCGTCGAACCCGCCAACATCAAGGCGACATCCGGTGACGATCACCGCCGCCACCAGCGCGCAACGCGCGCGAAAGCGCGCGAACCGCACCGCTCGACATCGCCCCGACGGTATCGCGTGGAAGCTGCCCGAGCCTCGCGCCTCGCATCCGCTATGATCGCAGCAGGCGCAGTTTCCCCTCTCCCAAGGACACGCATGGCGCAGCTCAATCTTTCCATCGCCACTACCGACTACGATCATTTCCGCGACTTCCGGCTGGGCACCGTGAAGGCCGAGGGCATCGAGCTCACCTGGCTCAACCTGGGCCACCACGAGTGCTTCGCGCGCTTCACGGCCAATCGCGAGTTCGACCTGTCCGAGCTGTCGTTCGCCAAGTTCGCGACGCAGGTCACCCGCCCGGACAGCGACATCATCGGCCTGCCGGTGATCTGCTCGCGGCTGTTCCGCTTCAGCTCGTTTTACGTGAACCGGAAGAGCGCGATCAAGACCATCGACGATCTCAAGGGCAAGAAGGTTGGCTCGCCCGAATGGGCGCATTCAGCCGCGGTCTACATGCGCGGCTGGATGCACAACGACATGGGGGTGAAGCTCACCGACGTGCACTGGTACCAGGCCGGTGCCAATGCCCCGGGGCGCGAGGAAAAGGTCGAGCTCAACCTGCCAGCGGGGCTCAAGCTCACCCGAGTCGCGGACAAGTCGCTGAGCCAGCTCCTCGCCGCCAACGAGATCGACTGCGCCATCATCGCCCGCCCGCCGACGTGTTTCCTGGAAGGCCATCCCGACGTCGTGCGACTCTTCCCGGACCATCTGGAGATGGAAGAAGCGTACTACCGGCAGACCAAAGTCTACCCGATCATGCACATCATCGCGATGCGCAAGCGCATTGTCGACGAGCATCCGTGGGTCGCGCGCAACCTGTTGAACGCCTTCCAGGAATCCAAGCGGCGCAGCCTCGAGCGCCTGCTTGACCCGGCGGTGTCGCGCTATCCCCTGCCCTGGCTGGCCGCGTACGCGCGCAAGATGCGCGACCTCTTCGACGGCGACCCGTTTCCGTACGGCATCGAGGAAAACCGCCCGACCTGGGAGCAGATGGCGCTCTACACCTTCCAGCAGGGCATCGCCCATCGCCAATTCAAGCCCGAGGAAATCTTTCCGGCGGGCATCATGACCAAGGTCGTGATCTGAGATCCAAGGAATCGCCATGCCATCCACCACGCTCCAGCCGACCGTCCCGGACGCCGCCGTCGATACGTTGAAACAGCAGCTGGTCGATTGCATCCGCATGCTGGAGCAGAGCGGCATCATGGACTACAACGGCCACGCGAGCATCCGGCTCGACGACGGTAGCATCCTGATCAATAGCGGCGCATGCCAGCGCAGCCAGCTCACGGTCGAGGACATCTGCAGCATCGACCTCGACGCCAACCAGCTATCGGGCAAGGACAACGCCCCGCTCGAACGGCATCTGCATTGCGGCATCTATCGCGTGCGCCCCGACGTGAGGGCCGTCATCCACTCGCATCCGCGGTGGTCGACCTACCTCACCATGGTCGGCGAGCCCTACCGGCCGGTGTATGCGCAGGGCTCGCTGGTCCATCCGGTGCCGGTGCTGGATTCGCCGAACTCGATCAACAACCGGCCGATGGCCGACCGGCTGGCGGCCACACTCGGCGACCGGCCGACGGCCCTGCTCAAGTCGCACGGCGCGGTGAGCGTGGGCAAGGACATCGTCGAGGCGTTCGTGCTGTTCAACTACATGGAAGAGAATGCCTCGCGGCAGTACATGGCGCTGCAGATCGGCAAGCCTTACGTCTTCACCGACGAGGAAATGCGGCTTTGCCGCGGCAAGCTATGGAACACGGCCCTATTCCAGCGTGCCTGGGATCATTTCCGCGCCAAGCTCGGCCAGGCCGTGGCGTCGTGAAGCCCTTCGGCCTGGCGCATCTCACCCTCGGTGCACCGCCCGCGGAATCGATCGACGCGGCGCGCGCGGCAGGGTTCGCGGCGCTCGGCATCCGCATCGCCGCCCGCCGGCCGCAGGAACCCTTCGCGACGCCCATCATCGGCGCGCCCGATCGCATCCGGGCGATTCGCGAGCAAGCGCGCGACGCCGGGGTCACGATCGCCAACGTGCAGGCCTACCAGTTCTACCCCGACACGCGCTGGGATGACGTGCAACCCGTCATCGCCACCACCCACGCCCTCGGCGTGCCGGTGATCGTCGCCTACAGCTTCGATCCCGACGAGGCCCGCTTCCTCGATATCTTCGCCCGCTACTGCGAGGCAGCCCGCACTGCGGACATCCGCATCGCCCTGGAATTTCTGCCCTACAGCCGCGTCCGTGACCTCGCCGGGGCGCTCGACCTCATTGCGCGCAGCGGCGCCACCAATGCCGGGGTGCTGATCGACGTGCTGCACCTGTTTCGCTCCGGTGGTCAGCCAAGCGACGTGCGCAACCTCGATCCGCGCCGGATCGCGTACGTGCAGCTGTGCGACGCCCGCCGGATCACCACGCCCATGACCGAAGCCGAGCTGCAGGCCGAGGCGCGGACCGGCCGCCTGCCGGCGGGGGAGGGCGAACTTCCGCTGTTCGAGCTCCTCGATGCCCTGCCCACGGACATCGACGTCGAATATGAATGCGCGCCGGCGGCCAGGGCCGCGTGGTCGACCCTGGACAAGGCCCAAGCCGCGCGGGCCGATGCCGACCGGTTCCTGCGCGCGTACGTCGAGCACCGCGCACGCGCGCCGCGCAGTTCGCCGGCGACCGGCGCCTGACCGTCCTGCGTGGCGTGCGCCGCTTCTTGCGAAAGCGGAAGGTGCGGCGGAAGGGTGCGGCGGATGGACCGCGGACGATGCCGGCCGGGGGGGCGGCAGATGCGCCGGAATTGATGCCGGTCGAGGGTGCGGCGGCCGCGGCGGCGGGGATGCCGACTGCGCCTCGCCCGACAGCGCAGGCGGCGCGACGGCTGCAGGTCGCCGTTGTCGCAACGGCCCCGGGGGCGTCTACCGGAGCGGAGCCGGCCGGAACTCCGTCAGTCCTGCTCGTCGCCCCGATGGGCGAGTTCGGCGCGCAGCTCGTAAAAATCGTCGTCGAGGGCGTCGCGGGCGGATAGCACACCGAGCGGACGTTCGTCCTCGATGACCGGCAGGTGGCGGAAGCCGCCCTCGTGCATCATCCGCAGGGCGTGTACGAAGGGTTTGTCGGGGTGGATGGTCTGCGGTTGCGGCGTCATGACCTCGGCAAGCCGCGTATCGCGTGCATTGCGGCCGAGCGCAACCACCCGGAACACGATGTCGCGCTCGGTCACGATCCCGATCAGACGCGTGCCCTCGAGAACCAGCATCGCGCCTTTGCCTTGCTGCTTCATGGCGGTGGCCGCCTCGAAGACTGTAGCCGTCCCGGCCGCGGTAAGCGGCGATTGTCCGGACACGACGGAGCGTACGGAACGTATCGGCATGATCAGCGCCCCCTTGGCG
>JBDSND010000124.1:0-11605 GCA_039915505.1 Casimicrobiaceae bacterium | reverse complement strand
CAGTACGACTGCTGGGTGTAGCCGAACCAGAGGTCGCTGGCGCTGCCGAGGATGTCCTGGGCGAGCTTGGTCTTGAAGCTGAGCTGAAGCTTGGTGTCGACGTGCTGCAGCTCGATCAGCGATGCGGAGTCGCTCGTCCTGGTCGGCGACTGCGGGTTGCTGTTCACCCGGCTGGTCGCGTGCAGCAAGGCGTAGAGCGGCCGATGCGGCAGCAGCCGGAATGTGCCGCCTTGGGCATACGGATCGAGCTCCCACAGTGCGCGGAGCCGCGCTGCCTCGGAATCCGCGGTGGTTTCCGCGCGCGGCGTCACTGCCGCCGCTGCCGCTGCCGCTGCCGTTGCCGTTGCCGTTCCCGTTGCGGGTACTGTCGCGGCGCTCGTGGCGACGTCCGCGGTCCTGGGGATCGCCGCCGCGGGAGGGGACGCTGACCCGCCCGCTTGGGGCTCTGCCAACGCGTCGTAGCAGGCGAGCCGCTGCGAATCAGCGACAATGCGCGCGCAAGACGCGAGATCCGCATGGGCGATGTTGGCCATGAGGGCAGTCGTGGCGACGAGGCTTCCCGCGAAGGATGTGTAGCGCATGGCAACTCCAGGAGATGGGCAATGTCCGGCGACTCGCGACCCGCAGTGCGGGGCCGCGGGTGCTGCGCACCGTGGTGGCGAGCCGTGTCCGGAACGGGAGCGCGGGGCCGCTGAAGGCACCCTGCGCAAGCAATGCAGCGGCATGGTAACGCCAGCCGGCGTGTTGCTGAACTCAAATCGTGCCGGCCTGTCACCCTGCGGCGACGAATTGCGCCTATCCCGGCCGGCGCGTCGCGCCTACACGCCGCGGTGTCACTCGTGAACGACGATTCGATCGGGGAACGCCTGTGGATGCCGACCGTGCTGCTATGGCTTTCCGGCAACGCGCTGCGGCTCACCATCCTGGCTGTGCCGCCGGTGATTGCGCTGATCCGCGACGAGTTCGCGTTGAACGCGACCCAGGTGGGACTGCTGGGCAGCATCGCCCCAGCGCTTTTCGCCATCGCCGCGCTGGCAGGCTCGCTGCTCGTAGCGCGACTCGGCGTCAAGGGAGCCCTCGTCGGGGGACTGCTGATCGTTGCAGCGGGCTCGGCGCTGCGCGGGGCGAGCGACAGCTACACGACGCTGTTCATCACCTCGGTCATAATGGCCGCCGGCGTCGCGGTAATGCAACCCATTATGCCGACGGCCGTGCGGCAGTGGCTGCCACGGCGCATGGGCCTCGGCACCGCGGTTTACACCAACGGCCTGCTGGTCGGCGAAGTGCTGCCGGTATGGCTTACCCTGCCGCTGGTGTTGCCGCTGCTCGGCGGTCAATGGCGGCTGGCACTCGTCGCATGGTCGCTGCCGATCCTGCTCATCGCCATCGCGGTCATGGCCTTCGCGCCGCGCAGCGCCCGCGTGGCACAAGTCGCGCCGTTGAAGTGGCTGCCGGATTGGCACCGTGGTCTGGTCTGGCGACTGGGCATCCTGTTCCTGTCGGTGAATGCGATCTACTTCAGTGCCAATACATTCATACCGATCTATCTCAAGAGTGCCGGACGACCCGACCTCATCGGCAGTGCGCTCACCGCGCTCAACGTCGGCCAGATCCCGGCATCGCTGCTGCTGCTCGGTGTCGCCGACAAGCTCGAGCGGCGCGCGTGGCTCTACGTCGCGTCCGGGGCTCTATCGTTCGTCGGCATCGTTGGCCTGGTGTTCGACATCGGGCCGCTGACGGTGCTCTGGGCGGCACTCATCGGGTTTTCCGATGCCGCGGCGTTGATCGTCGGCCTGACGCTGCCGGCGCTGCTATGCCGCCAGGAAGACGTGGCGCGCACCGCGGCCGGCACGTTCACGATTAGCTACGGCGGCGCCGTCGTGGTCGCGGTTGTGAGCGGCGTGGCGTGGGACGTGAGCGGCTGGCCGGCCTTGGCATTCCTGCCGGTCGCAGCCTGTGCGCTCGGACTGGTGGCATCGGCGCTGTACATGCGCCGCACGCGGGACCTGATCTGACGGAATCGCCGGCCTCGCTATCCCTCGATCGTCGCCATGGCTGCGGCAATGGCGGCCGCGTCGCGCGGCCGCACCAGCCGCGCCCGCTCCTGGCCATCACGCAAAAAGACCAGCGTGGGCCAGAGCTTCACGCCGAACGATCGCCCGAGACGCCGGCCGCTGCCGTCTTCGATCCGCAGGTGGCGCAGGTCCGGATGCGCAGCGAGAGCCTGCGCGATGAGCGGCTGCGCGTCTCGGCAGAATCCGCACCACGCCGTGCCGAATTCGAGGACCGTGCCTCCGGGCAAAGCGTCGACGGCATTCCGCGCCGGCTCCGGTCGCGCGAGTTCCCGGTCCATCGTGCCGTCACTCCTCGTACGGTGCTGGGCCCGGGGTGGGCAAGTTCGGGCTTGGACAGCTGAAGGCAGCTCGGGTTGCATCGTCACGACGGGTCGTGCAACTCGGGTTGTGTCGGGACTTCATCGCGATCAGCCGGGCATCGGTCCTTCCGGGACGGCCCTTCAATCCGACTCCTCGAACTCGCCGATCACCGTGGTTTCGGAATGATTGGCGTGCCTTTCGAGGATAGCGCGGACCGATGCGTCGCCGCGGTTGCCCTTGGCGTCGGGGTGCGCCTCTGCCACCGGGTTCGCCCCCCCTGCGGCGGCGTTGCATTGGTGTTAAATTGTGAACCCTGTCGAAGGCTTATTACCTCAAACCCATGCCCAGTGAAGATCGCAACGTCCTAGGCGGGCGCCTCGCGCCGTGCTCCCTGGAGCCACGCACCGGCTTTTACCGGGACGGTTGCTGCAACACGGGTGCCGAGGATCACGGCTTGCACATCGTGTGTGCCCAGGTCACGCGTGCCTTCCTCGAGTTTGCCCAACGGCAGGGCAACGATCTCGTCACCCCGGTCCCGGAGTTCGCATTTCCCGGATTGAAGCCCGGGGATCGCTGGTGCGTGTGCGCCGCTACCTGGCGTCAGGCCTACGAGGCCGGTGTCGCACCCCCGGTCGTGCTTGCCGCCACCCACGAGGAGACCCTCGCCGTCATTCCGCTCGACGCCCTCAAGGAGCACGCGCTCGACGCGCACTGATGCCCATGCGTGCGCTGCGCTTTGCGCGATTCGGAGGGCCCGAAGAGCTGCGGATCGAGGAGGTTCCGAAAGGCGAGGTGCCGCTCGGCCATGCTCAGGTGCGCGTGCACGCGGTGAGTCTCAATCCGCTCGACTGGAAGCTTCGCGCGGGGCACTTGCGCCTGCTTCCGGTCTTTAAGGCGCCGCCGAGGGGGCTCGGTTGCGATTTCGCCGGCGAGATCGTCGCGGTCGGTGGCGGCGCAACCGAGCGTCATGTCGGGGAACGGGTGTTCGGCTCGATCATGCCGTTCGGACGCGATGGCGCGTTGGCTGACATGCTGGTCACACCGTATGCGCGCATGCTGCCGATTCCAGATGACCTCGACGTCGTCCCTGCCGCGGCACTGCCGATCGCGGCGGGCACAGCACTCCAGGCACTCGCCGACGACGCGTGCGTGACACCGGGGCAGCGCGTGCTCGTGACCGGCGCGGCTGGGGGCGTGGGCCATTTCGCCGTGCAGATCGGCAAGCACCTCGGGGCCTACGTGGTCGGGGTCTGCAGCGCCGACAATGCGACCTTCGTGCGCGAACTCGGCGCCGACGAGGTGATCGACTACACCACGGAGGATTTCACCGAGCGTACCGATCGGTTCGACGTCGTGCTGGACGCGGCCGGGGTGTCGAGCTTTGCCGGCAGCCGGCGTGTCCTGGCGCCGTTGGGCTGCTACCTCAACACCGGCGGTGATGCTGCCAGCGTGGTGGCGACGTTACGCAGCGGGCTGATGGCGCGGCTGACCTCGCGACAGCGCGCGGTACTGATGGTCGTGAAGAGCGGCCAGCCGCTGTGGCGACGGCTGCTGGCGTGCGTGCGCGCCGGGGCGCTCGTGCCGCAGGTCACGCGCATCATCGGTCTCGAGGACGTGGCCGAGGCGCAGCGCGCCATGGCCACCGGCCACGGCCGGGGCAAGATTGTCGTTCGGCTGGTGTGACACGTGGGCACCCATGCGGGCGGGTCGCCTCGCAGCATTCCCGGCATCGCCACTTTATCGCCACACATCATCGCCACACATCATCGCCACACATCATCGCCACATCGCCGGACGCCGAACGATGGTGGCTCGCCCGTGACGTGGCCGGCGGCGCGCGCGGTGAGCGTCGCGTCCGCGCCGCACCCGGTAATCGCGCATGGCGGAGCGCCACGCCTTCCTGGAGCAGCACGCTGATGACGTCGAGCGTAAGTGAGCGGCCGATGAGGTCCATGACGCTCCTGCTGCTCTTCGCGGCCCTGGTCGGCGTGGCGGTCGTCGCATCGGGGCTCGGCGTGCGCTGGGACTGGTGGACCTATACAACCGGATTCCGGATCCTGCGCTGGGCGACTTACGCCGGCATCGCGACTGCCATCGTCGCCCTCGTGGCGCTCTTCCTCCCCCGGTTGCGCCGCGAGCACCGCGTCCGCCTTGCCCTGGCACTCGTTCTGGCGGCGTGCGCCATCGCGCCCCCGATCTACCTGTTGCGCGAGGCGAGCCGCTTGCCGATCATCAACGATGTCAGCACCGATACCTCCCACCCGCCGGCGTTCGTGGCCATCCTTCCGCTACGAGCCGATGCACCGGTTCCTGCCGGGTACGCCGGCGACCAAGCGGCCGAGGCCCAGCGCCAGGCCTATCCCGAGGTGCGTCCGGTGATCCTCGCCAAGGAGCCGCGCGCAGCGTTCGACGCAGTCCTCGCCCTCGTCGGAACGATGGGGTGGGAGGTAGTCGCGAGCGATCCCGCGGCGGGGCGTATCGAGGCGACGGCGACGACGCCATGGTTCGGCTTCAAAGACGACGTGGTCATCCGCATCACCCCCGCCGACAGGGCGAGCCGCATCGACATGCGCTCCCACTCTCGGGTGGGCAGGAGCGATCTGGGCGCGAACGCACGGCGCATCCGTGATTTCCTGGGGCGGGTGGTGCCCTGAAGAGGGATGGGTTCAGTGGAAAGGGCCGTGCCCGGTCCATCAGTAAGCGACCCGTTAGTGTGCCGGCCGCACACTGCGATTTCATCAGCCAGTGCAAGCCCCCGTCATCCGGCGGCGGGCATCGACCCAGGAGAAGATCATGGTTCACCGAATGCAACGCACCCTGTTCGCCGCGGTTCTGCTCGCAATCGCAGCCCAGTCCGCCGAGGCGGCGCCGGACAAAGCCGTTGATACGCGCACGGTCGCGCGGGGCAAGTACCTCGTCGAAATCGCGGGCTGCAACGATTGCCACACTGCCGGCTATGCGGAGTCCGGCGGCAAGACCCCGGAAAAGGACTGGCTGACCGGGGACGCCCTCGGCTGGCGCGGCCCCTGGGGAACGACATACGCGACCAACCTGCGGATGTTCATGAACAATATGAGCAGGGAGCAGTGGCTGAAGCACGCCCGGAGCATGCAGCCGCGCCCGCCGATGCCGTGGTTCAACGTGCGGAAGATGACCAATCAGGACTTGACCGCCATCCATGCCTATGTGCGCTCGCTCGGTCCTGCCGGCTCGCCGGCTCCCGCGTACGTGCCGCCGAACCAGACGCCCTCGGGTCCGTACGTGCAGTTCCCGCAATGATGCGCTAGGCCGTCACGCCCGCCGGTCGCGTCGGTCGGAACCTCTAGCACGAGCCGGTCTCCATTACTCGTCGACGGATCCAGGTGGGCGATGTCGGTGCGCGGAACCGGGGCGTCGGCCGCTGTCAACCCGGCCCGACCACCAACGCGGCGTCGGGAGTACAACGATGGTTGGCCGCCGCGGGCGTGCGGCTGCGACCCAGGAGGCATGCATGACCACGGCAGGCAATTTCATCGGCGGTGAATGGCTCGACGCGACTGACGGCGCCGAGGATGTGAACCCGTCGAACACCGGGGACGTCGTCGGTCTTTATGCGCGTGCGAGCACGGCCGAAGCCGAGCGGGCGATCGCTGCGGCGAAGCAGGCCTTCCCGGCATGGTCGCGATCGTCCATCCAGGAGCGTCACGACATCCTGAAGCGCGTGGGCGACGAGATCCTCGCCCGCAAGGACGAACTCGGCCGCATGCTGGCGCGCGAAGAAGGCAAGACCCTTCCCGAGGCGATCGGCGAAACGGCGCGAGCAGGGCAGATCTTCCTGTTTTTCGCGGGCGAATGCCTGCGGCTCTCCGGCGAGAAGCTCGCTTCAGTGCGTCCGGGCATCGACATCGATATCACCCGCGAGCCGGTCGGCGTGATCGGCATTATCACGCCCTGGAATTTCCCGATCGCGATTCCTGCGTGGAAGATCGCGCCGGCGCTCGCCTATGGCAACTGCGTCGTGTTCAAGCCCGCTGACCTCGTGCCGGGTACCGCGCACCTCCTCGCTCAGATCATTGCCAAGGCGGGGCTGCCCGCGGGTGTGTTCAACCTAGTGATGGGGCGCGGTTCAGTGGTCGGCGATGCGCTCCTCAAGCATCGCGACGTGCATGCGATCACCTTTACCGGGTCGGTGGAGACGGGCCAGAAGGTCGCGGCCGCCTGTACGACGCGCCTGAAGAAGTTCCAGCTCGAGATGGGCGGCAAGAACCCGCTGGTCGTGCTCGACGACGCCGACCTCAAGGTCGCCGTCGAATGCGCCGTGAACGGCGCATTCTTCTCGACGGGACAGCGCTGCACCGCGTCGTCGCGGCTGGTCGTCACCGATGGCATTCACGACCGCTTTGTGCAGGCGGTGGTCGAGAGGATGAAGACCCTGGTGATCGGCGACGCGCTCGCGCAGGGCACGCACATCGGCCCCGCGGTCGACAAGAGCCAGTACGAGCAGGATCTGTCGTACATCGACGTCGGTCGGAAGGAGGGGGCGAAGCTGGCGTTTGGAGGCGAGGCGATCACGCGCGACGCGCCCGGCTATTACGTCTCACCGGCGCTGTTCACCGAGGTCAGCAACGACATGCGCATCGCACAGGAGGAGATCTTTGGTCCGGTGGCGGCGGTGGTGCGGGCGCGGGACTACGAGGCAGCGCTCGCCATCGCCAACGACACGCCTTATGGCCTCGCCGCGGGAATCTGCACCACCAGCCTCAAGCATGCGAGCCATTTCAAGCGCAACGCTGAAGCCGGGATGGTCATGGTCAACCTGCCCACGGCAGGGGTGGACTATCACGTGCCGTTCGGGGGCCGCAAGGGGTCGAGCTATGGTCCCCGCGAGCAGGGACGCTACGCGGCGGAGTTCTTCACCACCGTCAAGACCACGTACACGCTGCCATGAACTAATGAACTAATGGGGTCGGTGTAAGTTGTCATCCGCCCGGCGCAAACGAGCGCGGCCGAATCGTGTTGATAACTTACACCGACCCCATTACGGGCCCATGGTGCGTGCTACGGCGTCTTGTCCAGCGCGAGGAGGTTGTCCAGGAATGCCTCGAGCTCGGCGCAGCGCGCCGGGTAGCTACCGCGGTACTGCCCGATGGCCTCCTCCACGATGTGGCGGTTCTCTCGATTGACCGGGCGGCGGCGGGTGCGGATGTAGCGGTTGATGAAGTGCTGCACCGAGACGCCGTGACGCTCGACGTAGCCCGACGGCCGATGCGCATCCGGCTCGACCACGGCGAGGCCGGCGATGCGCGCTCCGCGGGTACCGGTTTGCGCGGGGCGGTCGGAGGTGGAGTCGTGGGAATCACTCATGGGGCATCGGCTTAGGCGTGAAGGTGCGTGACACTTTGTTGTACGCCCTTGCGCACGGCCGGGCAAGCGCTGGACTGCCGCTGGACTGCCCGCCTATTACGAGTGCGGCTAATGGTCCCGCATGCGGCGCTTGACGGAGCGTGGTCGCGCGGGTTCGGACCTGCGCCATCACGACGCTGGGTGGCGACCGTCCGCAGGAGCGGTGGCAGGCGGCGAACCATGTATTCGATTGTGAAGATGGTCTGCGCCCTGTACAATGCCCAAGCAGGCTCTCAAGTGGCAGTTGTCGGTCCCGTCTTCCGCCGCCTCGCGCGGCTCTCGTCTGGTCTTTCCCCTACTCTTGAAGGTCCCGCTTGCGGGCGCCAGGTCGCGCGCGCAATTCATATTTCAGGAGCAAGGCATGAACACAGGCACAGTCAAGTGGTTCAACGATAGCAAGGGCTTCGGTTTCATCACCCCCGATACGGGCGGCAAGGATCTGTTTGCCCACTTCTCCGCCATCCAGGGTGGCGGCACACATAAGACCCTGCGCGAAACGCAGAAGGTCTCCTACGAAGTCGCGCAAGGCGCCAAGGGCGAGCAGGCGGTGAACATCGTCACGCTCGACTGACCATTCGCGCGCGAATGGTATTGAAAAGCCCGGGCGATCCGGGCTTTTCAGCTTCAAGGGGTCATTACGGGAGCGGCTCACGCCCCGCGCACCACGGGTCGCGAGCGACGAGCCCGGCCAGCGATACTGTGGTGCCCGAAGTGTGCTGCCCGATGGCGATGCCCCGGCAGCGTCTCGATGTCGGCCAAGCCATCACAGAAGTCCCCCTGCCGCCCGCTATCGGCAACCCGTGCGAGCTCGCGCGCAGGCAATGCGCGTCGTCGCCGCGATGGCGCAGGGGTACGGTGCGCCCTGATCGACACGCGGAATCGCTCCAATGGCGGGCGCGGACGTAGAGTTGGCGACGCGATTGCCGGGCTCCGCGGGCATCGGGCGTCGGATCAACGGGTCTTATCGTGACATTTCGAGCCCTACCGCGCGCGCCATCGTCGTCACTTAAAAAGGGAGGTCAAGGTGAATTCTGGACCGAACAAGAGTACCGCATTCGAGGACGGACTCGCCGTCCGCCGCAAGGTGCTGGGCACGGACCACGTCGATGCCTCGCTCAAAGGTGCAGACGAGTTCACGTGGCCGATCCAGCAGCTTGTCACCGAATATTGCTGGGGTGCTGTGTGGACGCGGCCCGGGCTCGGCTTGCGCGAGCGCAGCCTGATCAATCTTGCCATGATCACCGCGCTGAATCGTCCCCATGAGCTCAAGGTGCACGTGCGCGGCGCCCTCAACAACGGCGTGACCAAGGAGGAGATCATGGAAGTGCTGCTGCAGGCCGGCATCTACTGCGGCGCGCCCGCAGCGCTCGACAGCTTCCGGGTCGCCCGCGAGGTGCTGACGGAACGCGGCATCGCTCTGGCCCCCGCCGGTCCCGGCGCCGGCACCCCGGAGCAGTAGCCAGAAGCGGCGCCTTTAGCGGCCTCTGGTTTGGGCTCGCAGTCGGCGCTCAGAGGCGGCGCCGGCCCGCTCGCTCGCAGCGCATGGCGGGAACGCATCGCGGCGTCGCGTGGTGCCGCTACGTGGCGTGCGAGGGCGCTTCCTCGGTCATTTGCTGTTTCTTCGAGCTGCCGTCGAGCAGCTCGGCGATGGGTTGCAGGTCCTCGACATGCTCGCACACGGCTTTGAGCGCCATCACGATCGGTACGCCGAGCAGCAGGCCCCAGAAACCCCAAAGCCAACCCCAGAACAAAAGGGCGACGAACACGGCGACGGCGTGGATCCGGCTGACCCGCTCGGTGAGCCATGGCACCAGGAGCAGTCCGATCACGCCCGTAAGCACCAGCGCCGTGCCGACCACGGCCATGACGCGGGCAAAATCCGGAAACTCGAGGTACGCCACGATTCCGGTCAGGGCGATGGCCACCGTCGGTCCGACGTACGGGACGAGATGGAGCACGCCGGCGCCGACACCCCAGAACGCCGCGTTCGGCAGTCCAAGGAAATAGAACGCGATCCAGGAAAGAAGTCCGAGAAGGGCGCTGGTGGACACCTGCACCAGCAGGTAGCGCTGCACCTGATCGTCGATGTCGTGCAGGATCTGCACGGTGATGCGTTTCTTGGCGAGGGTGTCGCCGCTGATGTGCACCAGCTTGCGCTTGAACGTGTCGCCGGCGACCATCAGAAAGTAGGCGAGCGCAATCACCACCACGGCCTCGCCGGCCGCGGACACCGCGCCCCAGGTGCCGATCCATACGAAATTGCTAACTTGGGGCGTCGCGGCCGCCTCGGCTTTGGGTTGCGTGGCGGGTTGTGGCGGCGCATTCGCTGGCGCCGCCGCCGTTTTGGCCGCCTTATCGATCTCGGCGGCGGCTTCCTTGAGCTTTTCGATCGCGCCCGGGCGCTCGTAGGCTTGCCGGCGCATCGACGCCTCGAACTTGCGCGCGGCCTTGGGAAGCATGTCGATCACCTCGAGCGCCTGCTCGTAGAGCAACCCGGCGCCCCATGACACCCCGCCAACCAGCAGGATCACGGCGAACGCCGCGCCGATGGGCAGCGGAATGGAACCCTTGCGCCGCAACCAGTCGACGATCGGCATCAGCGCGTAGCGCAGGAAGACCGCAATGGAGATGGGAATGAACACGGCCGACGCCCAGCGCAGGGTGAAGATGACTGCGAGGACCGCTAGAATTGCGAGCGACACGCTGCGAACGTCGATCGGCGTATTGACCGTAGGGACGTTGTGCTCGTGACGGGACGCGCTTGGGTGGGTCATGACCTTCCGATCGGTGACGTGAGGAATCAGCCGCGCGCGTTGAAAAATTTTCCCGACGCCACCAGGCGCACGGCGGGTTCACCGGGCGTCGCGTTGCGGGACGCGCGGTCAGGACGACGTGCAGCAAGTTCCGCGCCGCAGGCGCGTGAAGGGATGCGGGTCGACGGGGCGCCGATCGCTCGTGCGATGGCGTGAACGCCGCGACGATCTGGAAGGGGTGGACGCGACGTGTTGCGCGCTGCCCGGCTTGGAGAACCGCCTAGCGGCCTCGGCCGCCGAAACGGGCGATGACGCGGCCCTTGGCCGGCACGGGAGGGGCGTTGGTGCGCGCCGGCGGAAGACCGGCGCGGTTCGAAAGCCCACCCGAACTGGGCGCGGTCGCCTGCGGCGCCTGGGGGGCCGACGCCGGCTCTGGGTGTCCGCGGCCGTTGCTGCCGTGCGCGGTACCGTTGCCGTTCGCGGCGCGCGGCGTACCGTTGCTGGCGTTGCCGCGCGGGTTGCCGCCACCCTTCGCGCGCGGCGCAGCCTTGGCGCCGGCAGAACGCGATGCGCCTGGCCCGCCCACCGGCTTGGCACCGCGGGCAGCATGTTGCGCGCCCTGGCCGGCGCCGCGCCCGCCATTGCGACCACCGCCGGCCGAAGCGACATTGCGTCCGCCGCTGGACGAGGCGTTGCGTCCCTGGCCACCGCCCTGGCGTTGCAGGATGGGCTGGGCGCGCGCGTTCGGATCGGGCTCGAAACCCGCGATCACCACTCGCGGCACGGTGCGCTTGATGAGCTTCTCGATGTCCCTGAGGTAGGCGTGTTCGTCGACGCACACCAGCGAGACCGCCTCGCCCGTCGCCCCGGCCCGACCGGTGCGGCCGATGCGATGCACGTAGTCCTCGGGCACGTTGGGCATGTCGTAGTTGACGACGTGCGGCAGCTCCTCGATGTCGATGCCGCGTGCGGCGATGTCGGTCGCCACCAGCACCTGCAGGCTGGCGTCCTTGAACTCGGCGAGCGCCCGGGTGCGCGCACCTTGGCTCTTGTTGCCGTGGATCGCCAGCGCCGTGATGCCGTCGCGGTTGAGCT
>JBDSND010000114.1:0-6437 GCA_039915505.1 Casimicrobiaceae bacterium | reverse complement strand
CGACGCCGCCGCGGCGCGCGGCGACGACGGTGCCCGAGTCCTTGGCGGCAACGCGTTCGACGCCGGTGCCGACCAGCGCCTTCTCCGGGCGCAGCGTCGGCACGGCCTGGCGCTGCATGTTCGCGCCCATCAGCGCGCGGTTGGCGTCGTCGTGCTCGAGGAATGGGATGAGCGACGCCGCCACCGACACGATCTGGGCGGGCGCCACGTCCATGTAGTTGACCTTGTCGGCGGTCGACAGCATGAACTCGTTGCGGCTGCGGCAGGAGACCAGCTCGTCGGAGAGCTTGCCGTCGGCGCCGATCGCCGCGTTGGCCTGGGCGATCACGTACTGCCCTTCCTCGATCGCGGACAGGTACGAGATGTCGTCGGTAACCTTGCCGTCGTTGACCTTGCGATAGGGGGTCTCGAGAAAACCGTACTCGTTGGTCCGCGCGTACAGCGCGAGCGAGTTGATAAGGCCGATGTTCGGGCCTTCCGGCGTCTCGATCGGACACACCCTGCCGTAATGGGTCGGATGCACGTCACGCACTTCGAAGCCAGCGCGCTCGCGGGTGAGACCACCTGGTCCGAGGGCCGAAACGCGCCGCTTGTGGGTGATCTCCGACAGCGGGTTGGTCTGGTCCATGAACTGCGAGAGCTGCGACGAACCGAAGAACTCCTTGATGGCAGCCGAGATCGGCTTGGCGTTGATGAGGTCGTGCGGCAGCAGGTTCTCGCTTTCCGCCTGTCCAAGCCGTTCCTTGACCGCGCGCTCGACCCGCACCAGGCCCGAGCGGAACTGGTTCTCGGCAAGCTCGCCGACCGAGCGCACCCGGCGATTGCCGAGATGATCGATGTCGTCGATCTCCCCGCGGCCGTTGCGTAGCTCGACCAGGATCTTGATGACGGCGATGATGTCGTCGTTGGTAAGCGTCGCCGGGCCGTGTAGCGCGTCGCGACTCACGCGCCGATTGAACTTCATACGGCCGACCGCCGAGAGGTCGTAGCGCTCCGGAGCGAAGAACAGGCCGTGAAACAGTGCCTCGACGGCGTCTTCGGTGGGCGGCTCGCCGGGACGCATCATCCGATAGATCGCAACCCGCGCGGCGGTCTGGTCGGGCGTGTCGTCCGAACGCAGCGTTTGCGAGATGTAAGCGCCTTCGTCCAGGTCGTTGGTGTAGATCGTCTGCAGTTTCGCCACGCCGGCGTCGGCGAGCTTCTGCAGCACTTCCTCGGTGATTTCGTCGTTTGCCTTGGCGAGCACCTCGCCGGTTTCCTTGTCGACCACGTCGATGGCGAGCGCACGGCCCACCAGGTATTCGGCCGGCACGCCGACCTGCTTGACGCCGGTCTCGGAGAGCTCGCGGACGTGTTTGGCGGTGATGCGCTTGTCGCGCTGGACGAGCACCTTGCCGTCCTTGCCGACGATGTCGAAGCGCGCCATCTCGTCGCGCAGCCGCTCGGGCACGAACTCCATCTGCGGCCCCTTGGCCGTCAGGTGGAACGTATCGAACTGGAAGAACTTCCGCAGGATGTCCTCGTTGGACAACCCGATGGCCTTGAGCAGGGTCGTCACCGGCATCTTGCGGCGACGGTCGACGCGGAAGAACAGGAAGTCCTTCGGATCGAACTCGAAGTCGAGCCACGAGCCGCGGTAAGGGATCACCCGCGCCGAGAACAGGAGCTTGCCGGAGCTGTGGGTCTTGCCACGGTCGTGCTCGAAGAACACCCCCGGCGAACGGTGGAGCTGGGAGACGATCACCCGCTCGGTGCCGTTGATGACGAAGGAGCCGTTCCGGGTCATGAGCGGGATCTCGCCCATGTACACCTCCTGCTCCTTGACCTCCTTGATCGTGTCCTTGGCAGCCTCGCGGTCCATGATGATGAGCCGCACCTTGGCGCGCAGCGCCGAGCAATAGGTGAGGCCACGCTGCTGGCACTCGGTCACGTCGAACGCCGGCGGCAGCAACGAGTAACCCACGAACTCAAGCCGGGCATTCCCCGAATGGCTCGAGATCGGGAAGATCGAGGTGAAGGCCGCCTGCAGACCTTCGTTCTTGCGGCTCTCGAGGGCGGCAGCAGCCTGCAGGAACGCGCGGTAGGACGAAAGCTGCGTTTCGAGCAGGAAGGGCACCTTGAGAACGCTTGCGCGCTTGGCGAAGCTCTTGCGGATCCGCTTCTTCTCGGTGAACGAATAATGCGGGGTGGTCGTGGTTTCGGTGGTCATACCCTCTCCGAATGGCGGGCCCCACGCGGCGCGTGGTCAGCCCTTCAGCCTGGAACGTTCTGGAGCGTCGTGTGACGGCGTTCTAAGCCCATCGACTGTTCCGGGAGCGTTGCACTCCCCGGCTTGGTGGCTGGCCTCTACCAGCCGCTGGCGGACGGTGGCGCGCGTGCTGCGCACCACCCGACCATGCCTGTCTCCTGCAGTCGCATCAGAAGACGAAGAGAAGCGGACGCCGTTGCGGGCCCGCTCGTCTTCGGCTTCTGATCGGGAAGGAAGTTCACTCCCTTCCTGACCAGCACATCGATTCGCTTCAGTCCCATCCCCGCCCGAGCTGCGGGCGGGCCCTGCTGCTCCAGCTACTTGACTTCAGCCTTCGCGCCGGCTTCTTCGAGCTTCTTCTTCGCGGCTTCGGCGTCGGCCTTGGACACGCCTTCCTTGACGGCCTTCGGGGCACCGTCGACGAGGTCCTTGGCTTCCTTGAGACCGAGGCCCGTCAGCTCGCGAACGGCCTTGATGACATTGACCTTGTTTTCGCCGAAGCTCGCCAGCATCACGGTGAACTCGGTTTGCTCCTCGACCGGGGCGGCGGCGGCCGCGGTCGGGGCAGCGGCGGCCACGGCGGCAGCCGCGGAGACGCCGAACTTCTCTTCCATCGCCTTGATGAGCTCGGAGAGCTCGAGGACGGTCATCGACGCGATCTTATCGAGGATTTCTGCTTGGGCAACTGCCATGTCGTACTCCTGGATCGTAAGGGTTCTATGAAATGCGGTAATCGGGTCAGGCCGCCTGCTTCTCGCGCTGCTCGTGCACGGCGGCGAGGGTCCGGACGAACTTGGCCGGCACTTCGTTCATCGTGCGCACGAGCTTGACGATCGGCGCCTGCATGGTGCCGAGCAGCTTGGCGATGAGCTCGTCGCGCGATGGAAGCGATGCGAGCGAGGTGATTTCCTTGGCGGACATCACCTGGCCGGGCATGGCGCCTCCAGCAATCACAAACTTCTCATTGCCCTTGGCAAAGTCCGACAGCACCTTCGCCACGGCGACCGGATCGGTGCCGATGCCGTAGGCCAGCGGGCCGACCATTTTCTCGGCCAGCGAGGCGAACGGCGTGTCGACGACCGCGCGGCGCACCAGGGTATTTTTCATTACCCTGAAATACACCCCCGACGCACGAGCCTTGGCGCGGAGCTTCGTCATGTCGGCTACCTTCATGCCGCGGTTCTCGACCATGACAATGGCCTGGGCACCGGCAATCTGCTTGGCGACTTCCGCTACTACCGCTTGCTTCTGTTCCAGATTGAGACTCAAGGTCTACCTCCGTTCTTGCGAATCGCAACTGCCGGCATTGCTGCCACCAGCCGCAATTCCGCGTCCGCCCGATGGTCCGGGCCGACTGCTGCGGTGACCTTACGTCAGGAATAATCCTGCTTCGGGACACCATCTACGCTGGATATCAGAAGACCGGAGCCAGTCGACGGTTGTCAGAGTGACCAACCGAAACGTCTCCATCGCCTTCTTTTAAGCTCTCGCTCCCGCGGTCTTTGACGGCTCACCGGCAATGCGCCGCCGGCATTCCCTCAAAATCGAATTCGATGCCAGGTGCAAACTCATCTGGCGGTTGTTGCGACCGGCGGACTGCGCCGACCGCGGCTGCCATGCGCCGACTTCACGGCAAGTCGCAGGCAATGTGCTGTGTCAGTTTGCCGCGGGCTGCGCGAGGCTCGTGGTATCGACCCGCACGCCCGCGCCCATGGTGCTGGAGACGCTGACCTTGCGCAGGTAGATGCCCTTCGAGCCGGAGGGCTTGGCCTTGTTGAGGGCGTCGATCAGCGCGAGCAGGTTGGTCTTCAACTGCTCAGCCTCGAACGACGCTCGGCCAATCGTGCATTGCACGATCCCACCCTTGTCGGTCCGATACTGCACCTGGCCTGCCTTGGCGTTCTTGACCGCAAGCGCGACGTCCGCGGTGACCGTGCCGACCTTGGGGTTCGGCATCAGACCGCGCGGCCCAAGGATCTGCCCGAGCTGGCCAACCACGCGCATCGCGTCCGGCGTGGCGATCACCACGTCGAAATCCATGAAGCCTTCCTTGACCTTGGCGGCGAGGTCATCGAATCCGACGATATCGGCGCCGGCGTCCTGGGCCAGCTTGACCTTGTCGCCCTGGGTGAACACCGCGACCCGCACCGACTTGCCGGTGCCGGCGGGCAGCACGACCGAGCCCCGCACCGTTTGGTCGGATTTCTTGGCATCGACGCCAAGGTTGACCGCGACGTCGATCGATTCGTTGAACTTCGCCGTGGCCGTTTGCTTGACGAGCTGCAGCGCCTCCTCGACGGGATAGGCCTTGCTGCGATCGACCTTCGAGCGGACGGCCGTGGCGCGCTTGGAAAGCTTCGGTTGCCGATCGGTCGCCATGCTCACTTCACTCCTTCGACGGTGATGCCCATGCTCCGGGCACTCCCGGCAATGGTGCGCACGGCGGCGTCGAGCTCGGCGGCGGTGAGATCGGGCATCTTGGCCTTGGCGATCTCCTCGGCCTGCTCGCGGGTCAGCTTGCCAACCTTGTCAGTGTGGGGACGCTGACTGCCTTTCTCAACCTTAGCAGCCTTCTTGATGAGGACCGTCGCTGGCGGGGTCTTCATCACGAAGGTGAAGCTCTTGTCCGCGAACGCCGTGATCACCACGGGGATCGGCAGCCCGGGCTCCATCTTCTGGGTCTGGGCGTTGAACGCCTTACAGAACTCCATGATGTTGAGACCACGCTGGCCGAGGGCGGGGCCGATCGGCGGGCTCGGATTGGCCTTGCCGGCCGGCACCTGCAGCTTGATGAAACCGATGATCTTCTTTGCCATTCAATATCTCTCCTGTGGGTCCAAGCGGGCCGCTTCGTGCAGCGTCACCCTCCCCGTTCAGTTGCGCACACTACGCGGCAGCCCGCGTTGCATTTACGCGTGGAATGCGACGGGCCGCCCCTAGCTTTCCACGCCAACGTCCACCGGCTGCATTTCGTACTGCGGCGAAGCCGCGGCCGAAATGCAGACGAAGCGTCAAGCCTTCTCCACCTGCGAGAAATCGAGCTCCACCGGCGTCGAGCGTCCGAAGATGGTGACCGATACCCGCAATTTGCTTTTTTCGTAGTTCACGTCCTCCACGTTGCCGTGGAAGTCGGTGAACGGGCCCTCCTTGACCCGCACCGCCTCGCCCATCTCGAACAGCACCTTCGGGCGGGGCTTCTCGACACCTTCCTGCACCTGTTGCAGGATGGCATCGACTTCCTTCTGGGTGATCGGCGTCGGCTTGTTCTGCGAGCCGCCGACGAAACCAGTCACCTTGGGCGTGCTTTTCACGAGGTGCCAGCTGTCGTCGGTCATCTCCATCTCGACCAGCACGTAGCCTGGGAAGAACTTGCGTTCCGAGATGGCCTTTTGGCCGCCCTTCATCTCGACCACTTCCTCGACCGGCACCAGAATCTGGCCGAACTTGTCCTGCATGTCGGAGCGCTTGATGCGCTCCGTCAGGGCTCGCGAGACGCTTTTTTCGAAGCCCGAATAGGCGTGTACGACGTACCAGCGCTTGGTCATCACTCGGCCCTGCCCGTCAGCATCTTCACGAACCACGCCAGCGAGGTATCGACGGCGAACAGGAACAACGCCATCACCACCACGAACGCGAATACCACTGCCGTCGTCTGCATCGTTTCCTTGCGCGTCGGCCACGAGACGCGTTGGGCCTCCTGCCAGGAATCCTGGGCAAAAGCGAAGAACTCCTTGCCGGGCACCGAGAGGTAAGCCACCACGCCGGCGGCGACGAGGCCACCCAGCACCATCAGCACCCGCAGGACGAGCGGTGCCCCGGAGAAGTAGTAATAGCCCCAGACACCCGCGACGATGCACGCGAATGCCAGCGCAATCTTGAGCTTGTCGACGACTGCCGTCTTTGCCGCTTCAGTTGCCACTCTCGTCCTTTGGATCTGCCATCGACCGGATCAATATCCGGGGCGCCGCCCCGCACCAACAGACCGCGGGGCAGGCCAGGAGGGAATCGAACCCCCAACCTGCGGTTTTGGAGACCGCCGCTCTGCCAATTGAGCTACTGGCCTTTTCAGCTCTCCGCTGTCAGCTGTGCGCTGTCAGCAAACTCTCGTTGAGTGATGCGCTTGCCTGGTTGGCAACCTGCTCGTGCTGATAGCTGATAGCGGGCAGCTGATCACTTCAGCACCTTGGCC
>JBDSND010000170.1:0-5152 GCA_039915505.1 Casimicrobiaceae bacterium | reverse complement strand
GCGAGCGACGACGATTTCCTGGCTGCCAAGCTCGCTTTCGAGCGAGGCGACCGACTGCGACTCGAGCAGCTCGCCGGCAAGGTCACGGGCCATCCCCTCGAGGTCTATGTCGATTATTGGCGACTGAAGCTCGGCATCGACTCTGCGGCGGATGCCGACGTGCGGGCCTTCCTGAGACGCAATGCGGGTGGCGTGCTCGCCGATCGGCTGCGCATCGATTGGCTGAAATCGCTGGGCAAGCGCGGGCAGTTGACAACCTTTGGCGCGGAGTACGTGGCGGCGCCCGGCGACGATGTCGAGCTTACCTGCTATGGGCTGCAGCAGCGCCGCGAACAGGAAGCCGAAGCCGCATTGAGGCGCGCCAAGGCGCTGTGGTTCACCGGCAGCACAACCCCGGAGGCCTGCCGTTCGCTCTTCGATGCCTTGCTCGCCCGCAACGATATCACCGCGGAAGACCGTCGCGCGCGCCTGCGACTGGCCGCGCAAAACGGCAACTGGCGCCTCGCTCAGACCCTTGCGGCCGATCTCGCGCCCCAGGACGGGTTCATCGCTCGCGAGATCAAGCGGATCGATACCGATCCGGCGGGAGCCCTCGCGAAAGGCGAGTTTCGCTGGAAGGAACGCGGCGACCAGGAACTTGCGCTCTACGCGCTCGAGAGGGCTGCGCGCGCTGACGCCGCGGCGGCGAAGGTCGCGTGGGATAAGCAGCGCAGCCGGCTGCCTGCCGTGGATCGGCTCTACGGCAATGCACGCGTCGCCTACCATGCCGCTCGGCAGTTGCTGCCCCAGGCGAATGCGTGGTTCGCCGAGGCGATGGATGCCCATCTGACCGATCTCGAGCATCCGTGGCGGGTTCGCGCAGCGTTGCGCGTGGGGGCTTGGAAGGATGTCGTCGCCGCGATCGATGCCATGCCCGCGAGTCTTGCCGAGGACGCCGCTTGGCGCTATTGGAAGGCGCGCGGTCTCACCGCCCTTGGTCGGCGCGTCGAGGCGACGCCACTGTTCGAGACGCTAGCTGCGAATCACGACTTCTACGCTCTGCTCGCCGCCGAAGCTCTGGGCAAGGGTGAAGCCAAGATCCGCGAGAACGCACCGCCAGCCGCGGTTCCGGTTGCGACCGAAGCGTTGCAAGCATTCGCCGCGCGCGCGGAGGTCCGTCGCGCCGTGAAGCTCGCCGAGCTCGACATGCGGCTCGAGTCCCAACGCGAGTGGTACACCGCAGTGAAGACGCTCGACGACGAGCGGTTGCTCATCGCCGCGGAGTACGCCCGGCGCATGAACCTGTACGACCGGGCGATCAACACGGCGGAGCGGACCAGCACCCGCCACGATTTCCGGTTGCGCTACCTGATGCCCTACCGCGACCACTTCGCCGCGGCGGCGCGCGACCAGGATATCGAGGAGGCGCTGCTGTTCGGCGTCGCGCGCCAGGAGTCGCGGTTCAACGTCGACATCGTCTCGTCGGCCGGAGCGATGGGACTGATGCAGCTCATGCCGGCGACGGCGCGCTGGGTGGCGCGGCAGCTCGGACGTACTGGTTACTCATCGCGCGAGATCACCGACGCTGCGGTCAACACCACGTTCGGCGCGTTCTATTTCAAGTACTGGTTCGAGCGCCTGGAGCGCCTGCCGGCGCTCGCGGCGGCTGCTTATAATGCCGGGCCGGGTCGCGCCCAGGCCTGGCGCGGTGCCCAGCCGCTCGAAGGCGCCATCTGGGTCGAGACCATTCCCTTCAATGAAACCCGCGACTACGTGAAGAAGGTGCTCGCCAACGCGATGTTCTATGCGCGTGCCCTCGACGCGCCGTATGTATCCCTGACCGACCGGCTCGGTGTCATTCCGCCGCGCGGCGGCTCGGCAGCGGCGCTCGCGACCCGCTGAGCGAGAGGCATGGGTATCGAAACCGTACTCGTGGTAGGCGGCACCGGGTTCGTTGGCCGGTATGTCGTGGGCCGGCTCGTCTCCCAAGGACGCAAGGTCCTGGTGCCGACGCGCAGCCGCGAGCACGCCCGGCATCTCTTCCTGTTGCCGACCGCTGACGTGATCGAGACCGATGTCGGCGACCCCGTGGCGCTCGGACGGCTCGCCACGGCCGCGGATGCCGTGGTCAATCTCTCGGGAATCCTGAACGAGTCGGGGTCCCAGACCTTCGACCGCGTCCATGTCGACCTCACCCGCAAGATCATCGCGGCGTGTCACGCGGGTGGGGTGCGCCGTCTACTGCACATGAGCGCGCTCAATGCCGATTCCCAAGGGCCGAGCCGCTATCTTCGTAGCAAGGGCGACGCCGAGGCGATCGTCGCCGAATCCGGTCTCGACTGGACGATCTTCGAGCCGTCGGTCATCTTCGGTCGCGAAGACCGTTTCCTCAACCTGTTCGCACGCCTCTTGGCGTTGCTCCCCGTCGTGGCGCTGGCCCGTGCCGATGCCCGGTTTGCGCCGGTGTACGTCGGGGACGTCGCTCGGTGCTTCGTGCACGCGCTTCATGAGGACGAAACCGTCGGTGAGCGCTATCCACTCTGCGGACCGACGGCCTACACCCTGGGCGATCTCGTGCGTTACGTGGGCGAGGTTACCGGCCACCGGCGGCCGATTTTGCCGCTCGGGCGGGGGCTTGGCCGGCTGCAGGCGGCGGTCCTCGAGCGGTTGCCGGGCACCCTGATGAGCCGCGACAACCTCGCGTCGATGGACAAGGACAGTGTGTGTGCCGGTTCTTTCCCATCGGTGTTCGGCTTCGAGCCGACCGCGATCGAAGCCGTCGTGCCCACGTATCTCGCGCCGGCCTCGGCGCACAGTCGCTTCGACGCCTACCGCAGTCACAGCGGACGCTAGCGGTCGCGGCAGCTTCGCCGCGCTCGTCGACCGATGCCCTCGCGCCTTCCCGACGTGCAGACCTACCGTGTCGGCGGCGCGGTGCGCGACGAGTTGCTGGGCCGCGACGTCGCCGATCGGGACTGGGTGGTGGTCGGGGCCACGCCGGAGATGATGGTGGCGTCGGGATATCGACCCGTCGGCCGCGATTTCCCAGTGTTCCTGCACCCGGAGACCCACGAGGAGTACGCCCTCGCGCGGACCGAACGCAAGCACGGTCGCGGTTATCACGGCTTCGAGTTCTTCGCGTCGCCGGACGTCACGCTCGAGGACGACCTGCGCCGTCGTGATCTCACCATCAACGCCATGGCGCGCGGGCCCGACGGCGCGCTCGTCGACCCGTTCGGCGGCGCGCGGGATCTCGCCGCGGGTATCCTCCGCCACGTGTCCCCCGCCTTCGCCGAGGACCCGCTGCGGGTGTTGCGCGTGGCCCGATTCGCCGCCCGTTTCGCCTTCCAGGTGGCGCCCGAAACCGAGGCGCTGATGCGCCGCCTCGTGGAATCGGGCGAGCTCGACCTGCTGACTCCCGAGCGCGTCTGGCAGGAGCTCGCCCGAGGCTTGATGGAACCGGCACCCTCGCGAATGCTGGCGGTGTTGCGCGCGTGTGGCGCGTTGCGGCTGTTGCTGCCCGAGGTCGACGCGCTATACGGTATCCCGCAGCCGCCGGTTCATCATCCGGAGTTCGACACCGGCGTGCACGTCGCGCTGGCGCTCGACTACGCGGCCGCGCAGGGCCTCGCCTTGCCCGCGCGCTACGCCGTTCTCACCCATGATCTCGGCAAGGCGGACAGCCCGCCCGGCCACTGGCCGCGTCATCATGCGCACGAGGCGCGCAGCGTGCGGCTGGCCACGCGGCTATCCGATCGCCTGCGGGTCCCGGCCGATTGTCGCGATGCGGCCCGACTCGCGGCGCGCTGGCATGGTGTCGTGCATCGCGCCGCCGAACTCCGGCCGGCGACCTTGCTCGATCTCTTGACCGAGGCCGATGCCTTCCGGCGCCCCGAGCGCCTGGCAACGCTGCTCGCGGCGTGCGAGGCCGACGCCCGCTCGCGACCCGGACGCGACGCCTACATCGCGACCGACGTGATTCGTGCGGCTGCCGAGGTGGTCCGGGGCGTGGATGCAGGGGCGGTGGCGCGGCGGGTACTCGCCACACCGCGCGACGGCGTAGCGCCGCGTGCCGACGCGGTTCCGGCCGCGGTGCGCACCGCGCGATTGCGAGCGCTGCAAGCGTGGCGGCGCGGACGCCAGGCGGCCGGTGCTTGAAGCGAGACCGATCGCCAAGCGCCGGCCGCCTCGGGGATCGGGGGTGGCGGTGAGGCTCTAACGGCGTTCGGAGACTGCTTGCAGCGCACGCCGGAGCGGCGATGCGTCGAGCGAAGGGGCAGCACGCTCTTGGCGCCGGGTCGGATCGAACAGCCGCCCCCCGGCTGGTGGCTTGCGAGCTAGATCCGGTAGGCAACGGCCTTCATGGCGCCCGCGGCGAGGCGCATCGCGCCTTTGATGGGCCACGATAGCTCCTCGGCGCCGGCTGCAAGGGCCATGGCGCCGTGTCGGGCCTCGTCATCGCGCATCTGTTCGACGATAGCGCGACTGCGGGCATCACCGAGAGGCAGATCGTCCATATGCCTGGTGAGGTGCTCCTCGACCTGGCGCTCGGTCTCGACCACGAAGCCCAGGTTCTTGCGATCGCCCGCAAGGCCGGCGGCCAAGCCGATGGCGAACGAGCCGGCATACCAGACAAGGTTCAAGCGGGAAGGCCGCTCGCCGAGTTCGGCAAGGCGAGCCTGGGTCCACGCCAGGTGCTCCTCTTCCTCCCGGGCCGCTTGGGCAAACCGCGCGCCGATGCGCGGATCGCGCGCCGCGACCGCCTGCGCGGTATACAGCGCCTGGGCGCAAACCTCGCCGGTGTGATTGATGCGCATCAAGCCGCCGGCGTGCCGACGTTCGCTGGCGGTGAGGGTCGCGTCGGGTACCGATGCGCTGGGAAGGGGCCGGCCGCTCGTAGCGACGCCCGCCAGGGTGCGCAGCGCGCGGTCGAAGCCGATGACGAGGGAATCGATCATGATCATCGTCTGCATGCTAGCAAACCGGATTCGCCCGGTAGGCCAGGATGCTCGTTTCGAAATCGGATCCTGCGATCCGAGCGGGAGATGGGGCGGGTCAACAGCACCAGAAAGACCGCGGCTCGGCGCGCGGGGCTCGAAAGAGCCGAGGACGGGGAACGGCGGGGTTAAAAAAAACGCGCCAAAAAAATCGGGCGCCCGAAGGCGCCCGAGAT
>JBDSND010000159.1:0-10320 GCA_039915505.1 Casimicrobiaceae bacterium | reverse complement strand
ACCACGCACACGACGCGCACGGCCGACAGGTCGGGTCCGGAAAACGCCCGGTCGTGCATGATCTCCTTGATCGACGCACCGGTCGACGCGACCACCTGCGTGAGCCGGGCGAGGCCGCCGGGGCGGTCCATGATCGATACCGTGAAGCGGGCAAGGCGGCCGTCGGCGACGAGCCCCGTCTCGATCACCCGGTCCAGCATGGTGAGGTCGATGTTGCCCCCGGAAAGGATCAGCACGACCCTTCGTCCCTTGAGATGGTCGAGTTTGCCGGCCAGGAATGCGGCGAGGGGGGTGGCGCCGCCGCCCTCGACCACGCTTTTCTCGAGCTCGATAAGGCGCAGGATGCCGAGGGCAATGCTCGCCTCGTCGACGGTGATCACCCGATCGATCACCCCCTGCAACGCGGCGAACGGCAGGTCGCCGATCTGCGCCACGGCGAGGCCGTCGGCGAGCGTGGGCTGGAGCGTGACCGGCGTGGGATGGCCGGCCGCGAGCGCGGCAGTGAGGCAGGCGGCGTGCACGGGCTCAACCCCGATCACCTCGACTCCCGGCCTGCGCCCCTTGATGGCGATGCCCATCCCGGCAATGAGCCCACCACCACCGACCGGCACGACCACGGCCTCGACGTCGGGGGTCTGCTCGAGCACCTCGAGACCCATTGTGCCCTGGCCGGCGATCACGTCGCGATTGTCGTACGGCGAGATGAACGTCAATCCACCGAGCGCTGCCAACCGGTCGGCCTCGGTGCGGGCATCCGCCACCCCGTCCCCGTGCAGGAACACCGTCGCGCCGAGCTGCCGGCAGTTAGTGACCTTAGTGAGCGCCGCGAAAACGGGCATGACCACGGTCGTCGGAATGCCAAGCAGCCCGCCGTGATACGCGATGCCCTGGCCGTGATTGCCCGCGGAGGCGACGATCACGCCGCGCGCGCGTTGCTCGGGGGTAAGGCGTAGCAGCGCGTTGCGCGCGCCGCGCTCCTTGAAGCTGCCGGTGCGCTGCAGGTAGTCGAGCTTGCAGTGGATGCGTGCCCCGGTCAGCTCCGAGAGTGGGATCGATTCGACGCAAGGCGACAGGTACACGCCGCCGGCGAGGCGGTGGCGCGCAGCCTCGACGTCGGCCAGGGTGATCACGCCATTTCGATCAGAACGGGATCTTGATGCCGGGCTTGGTGTCGCGCAGCACGCGGCGGAACTCCGCCTTGATGCGCTCCAACGCCTCGGGGTGGTCGGCCTCGAAGCGCAGCACCACGACCGGGGTCGTGTTCGAGCCGCGGGCGAGTCCGAAGCCGTCCGGATACTCGACCCGCAGACCATCGATGCGGATCACGTCGGTCGCACCCGGAAATTCGGCGCTGACACCGAGCTGGGCCACGATTGCGTGGTGCTCGCCCTCCGCGCACTGGATGCTGATCTCGGGCGTGGCGAGCGCGTCTGGCAGGTCGTTCAGCACCGCCGAGGGATCGTCGTAGGCCGACAGGATTTCGAGTAGTCGCGCGCCGGCGTACAGACCATCGTCGAAGCCGTACCAACGTTCCTTGAAGAAGGTGTGGCCGCTCATTTCGCCGGCGAGATCGGCGCCGATTTCCTTCATCTTGGCCTTGATGAGGGAATGGCCGGTCTTCCACAGGAACGGCTTGCCGCCGTGCTGCTCGATCCACGGCTTCAGATTGCGCGACGACTTGACGTCGTACATCACCGTCGCGCCCGGCTTGCGGGCGAGCATGTCGGCTGCGAACAGCATCAACTGGCGGTCGGAATAGATGAGCTCGCCATCCTTGGTGATCACCCCCAGCCGGTCGCCATCGCCGTCGAAAGCGAGCCCGAGCTCCTCGTTGCCGGCGCGAACGAGCTTGATGAGGTCGACGAGATTCTCCGGCTGCGACGGGTCGGGATGATGATGCGGGAAGTGGCCGTCGACCTCGCAGTAGAGCTCCGTCACCTCACAGCCGAGCCGACGATACAGCTCGGGCGCATAGGCGCCGGGCACGCCGCTGCCGCAATCGACGGCGATCCGCATCGGCCGCTTCAGCTTGACGTCGGCGACGATGCGATCGATATAGGCCGCGGCGATGTCCTCGGTGCGGTAGGTGCCGCTGCCTTCGCGTACGTCACCGGACTCGATACGTCGGCGCAGTGTCTGGATGGACTCGCCGGAAAGGGTCTCGCCGTCGACGACCATTTTGAGGCCGTTGTAGTCCGGCGGGTTATGACTGCCGGTGACCATGACCGAGCATTGGGTGCCCAGATGATGGGCGGCGAAATAGGTCATTGGGGTCGCGACCATGCCGATGTCGACCACGTTGGCCCCGGCCGCGCGGATGCCATCGGCGAGCGCGTCCGCGAGTTCCGGTCCGGAAAGCCGACCGTCGCGACCGATGACCATGGTGTCGCGCCCGGCCTCCAGGGCCAGCGTGCCGAGACCTTGGCCGATCCTGCGGACGACAGGAGCGGTCAAGGTCCGGTCGACGATCCCGCGGATGTCGTAGGCCTTGAAGATTTCTGGAGGCAGGGCAGCTTGGGCTGTTGAGGGCATGAGGGACTCGATGAATGGTCGCGGCGTGGCTGGCCGGGCCACGCGCTGCGACGCAGATGCTCGAAACGGAAATCCAACGGCGCCGGCCTCGAGCGCCGAGTCGAACCGGCCCGGAGAGGCGCAAGCCAACCTGTCGATCAGGCACCACCCTCCGCGACCGCGGCTGCCGGTCAGGTACCGTGCTGGAAGAATTGTAGCAATCGCTGCGGCAGCCACTCCGAACTACCCGGAAACGGCGCGGCGAGGAAACCAACGTGGCCGCCTTGGTTCGGCCGCTCAACGGCCACGTCACGGCTCACGGCACTCGCCTCGGGCAGCGATCCGATCGGCACGAAGGGGTCGTTACGCGCATTGAGCACGAGGGTCGGCACGCGGATGTGCAGCAGCCAGGGGGCCGACGAGGCGCGGCGCCAGTAGTCTTCGGTGCCGGCGAAGCCATGGAGGGGTGCTGTCACGACGTCGTCGAAGGCATGCAGCGAGCGCGCCTGCCTGATACGGGCAGAGTCGAGCAGCCCTGGATAGCGCTGCGCCATCGCGAGGCTCTTCGGCTTCAGGCTGCTGAGGAAGTGGTTCGCGTAGACACGATTGAAGCCGCGACCAATCGCATGTCCCGCTGCCGCGAGGTCGAGCGGCGCCGATACCGCTGCGGCGGCGACCACCAATTGGCGTCCCGCTTCACCGGCGCGTCCGAGCCAGTTCAGCAACGCGCTGCCGCCCAGGGACACACCGGCGGCATACAGCGGCGCGCCGGGTGCACGCGCGGTCACGGCGGCGAGGATGGCAGCGACTTCCTCGTGGTCACCGGAGTGGTAGGCGCGCGGCATGCGGTTGATCTCGCCGCTACAGCCCCGGAAGTGCGGCACGACCCCGCGCCAGCCGCGGTCGGCGACGTAGCGCATCAAGGCGCGGGCGTAGTGCGAATCGGAGCTGCCCTCGAGGCCGTGGAACAGCACCAGCAGCGGTGCCGGCCCGGCGGCACCGTCGTTGGGCGCTCCCACCCAATCGAAATCCCAGAAATCGCCGTCGGCCGTCGTGACGCGCTCGCGCCGATACGTCACCGGGGTGCGGCGCAGGACGAACGGATAGATCGTCTGGGCGTGCCCGCCGGTGAGCCAGCGGGGTGCGACGTAGGCTGGCCGCGCCTGGGCCGGACCGGTCACCGGTCGAAGGCGGCTTCGAGGCGCGTTACCAGCGTCTTCAGCACTTTGACGCGCGCATGACGCTTGTCGTCGCCCTCGACCAGCACCCAGGGCGCGACTTCGGTGCTGGTGCGGTCGACCATGTCCGCCACGGCCTTCTCGTAGGCGGGCCACTTCTTGCGGTTGCGCCAGTCGTCGGCGGTAATCTTGAACTGCTTGTGCGGCGTCTTCTCGCGGGCGCGAAAGCGCCGGAGCTGCTCTTCCTTGCTGATCTGCATCCAGAACTTCACCACCACGATGCCGGCGTCGGCAAGCGCTTCCTCGAACTGGTTGATCTCGTGGTAGGCGCGCAGCCAGTCGGCGGGCGGCGCCAGTGCTTCGACGCGCTCCACCAGCACGCGACCGTACCAGCTGCGATCGAAGATGGTGACGCCGCCACGGGCCGGTACGTGCCGCCAGAATCGCCAGAGATAAGGGTGGGCGAGTTCCTCGTCGGTTGGCGCCGCGATCGGCACCACTACGTAGCGACGGGGATCGAGCGCCGCAGTGATCCGACGGATCGCGCCGCCCTTGCCCGCGGCATCGACGCCCTCGAACACCGCGACCAGCGCCCGCTTGTCGAAGTGCTTGTGGCGGGTCAGCGCATCGAGCCTGCCTTGCCAGCGCGCCAGCTCGCGCTCGTAGACCGCCTCGGAAAGCTTCTGGCTGAGGTCGAGGGTGTGCAGCAGCCGGGTGTTGTCGACGACGGTCGGGGCGGGGGACCCAGCCGTCGTTATGGGCGTGGCAGGCGCATTGCGATGCAAGGCTCGCTCGAGGGTGTCGAGCAGCACCTTGCCAATCGTCAGGTTGCGATAGCGCTCGTCGGTGCCTTCGACCACGCACCACGGCGCCGTCGCGGTCGATGTCTCGCGCAACAGCGCCTCAGTGATCTCGCGCGCCTTGCGGTAGCGCTGCTGGAAGCGACGATCCTCGGGGCGCACCCGCCATTCGGTGCGCGGATCGGCGGTGAGCTGCGCAAGGCGGGTTTTCTGCGACCCGCGCGAGAGGTGGATCCAGAACTTGAGCAGCACGATCCCTTCGCTGGCGAGCATCTGCTCGAACTGGCGAATGCCCTGGAGGTCGAGCTCGGTGTCCTTGGCGGAGCGCTTGCCCCCCAGTCGTGCGTCGACGAGGCCCGAGTACCACCCGTCCATGAAGATCGCGATGCGTCCCGTTGGCGGCAGGTTGCGCCAATAGCGCCACTGGCGAGGACGAACCTCTTCCTCGCACGCGGGATCGCCGAAGGCCACGACGCGCAGATGGCGCGGGTCCATCCAACCGGTGAGCTCGTGCGCGGTCTCGGTACGGCCACCGCCGCCCACGCCGCTCAGGATCACCAGCACCGGGCCGCGGCCTCGTTGGGCGAGCTCGAATTGCGCGTTCAGCAGCGACTCGCGCAGTTTCGGCTCCTCGGCCCGATACGCGTCCTTGGTGATCCGATGACCGACTTCCGCCGATTCGAGCATGGTTGGGACGCAGTGGGCGGGAACATGGCGCCCGGGGCGCCGCGGTCGTCGCCCCTCGGCGTCAGCCTTCTTCGGCGATGCGCAGCCGGCGCGCGCGCACCGCGCCGGCGAGCTCGCGCAGTGTGTCGACCGTCGCATCCCAGCCGATACAGGCGTCGGTGATCGACATGCCGTATTGCAGCGTGTGGCCGGGCACGAGATCCTGGCGGCCCGGGTTGAGGTGACTCTCGAGCATGACACCCATGATGCGCGCATCTCCCGCCGCGACCTGCTGGGCAATGTCCCGGGCGACGTCGACCTGACGCTCGTGCTTCTTCTCGCTGTTCGCGTGCGAGCAGTCGATCATGAGGCGCTGGGCGAGCCCGGCGGCTCCCAGCCGCTGACAGGTCGACTCGACGTTGCGGGCGTCGTAGTTCGGCGTAATTCCGCCGCGCAGGATGATGTGGCAGTCCTCGTTGCCGGCGGTATGCACGATCGCGGAATGGCCGCCCTTGGTGACCGACAGGAAATGATGCGGCGTCGATGCCGCCTTGATCGCGTCGACAGCAATCTTGACATCACCGTCGGTGCCGTTCTTGAAACCCACCGGGCACGACAGCCCGGAAGCGAGCTCCCGATGCACCTGGCTCTCGGTGGTGCGCGCGCCGATCGCGCCCCAGGCGATGAGATCCGCGATGTATTGCGGCGTGATCATGTCGAGGTACTCGGTGCCTGCGGGCAGCTCGAGCTCGGCGATCTCGAGCAGGATGCGCCGCGCGAGGCGCAGGCCCTCGTTGATCCGGAAGCTGTCGTCCAGGCGCGGGTCGTTGATGAGACCCTTCCAGCCAACGGTGGTGCGCGGTTTCTCGAAATACACCCGCATCACCACCACGAGGTCGGGCTCGAGCTCACGCTTGAGCGCTGCGAGCCGCGTCGCGTAATCGATCGCTGCATCGTAGTCATGGATGGAACACGGACCGACGACGACCAGTAGGCGATCGTCGGCGCCGTGGAGCAGGCGATGGATGGCCTGGCGGGCTCCGTACGTGGTCGTCGTGGCGGGTTCGGAGGCCGGAAACTCGCGCAGCAGATGGGCCGGCGGCGCGAGTTCGCTGATGTCCTGAATACGGGTATCGTCGATGGGCAGGCGGGCGCCACCCCCGGGCGGCTGGATCAGCCGGGAACGTTGTGAGGCGGAAGTCGACACGGCAGGCTCCGAGAATCGCAAATACTGGAAAAACAAGATATTAAGCCAGGCGCGGGGTGCTGTCACCCCGCGAGCCAGCGCCCATGTTGCGCCGCATTACGTATTTTTGCGACACCCCGGCGGTGGCGACGCGGCCAAAGCATTGCCTCGCCGCTGGCGGTTGCCGTAGACTGGATTTCATCGTCGCTTCCGGGTCACGGAAGCGACAGCGGCCCCGAAGGTCCCGACGCGCCGCCCGATCCGAACCGTTCGCCTCTGGGAGACTGACTTGAAGATTCGCCTCACCGTCCTTGCAATGTTCTCCGGTATTGCATTCGCGTGTGCGCCGGCTTTCGCGGCCGACAAGGCCGAGAAAGCGGCCAATCCTCAGCAGAACAAGATGAAGATGTGCCAGACCCAGGCCGGGGACAAAAAGCTCGAAGGCAAGGATCGGCAAACCTATGTCAACGACTGCCTGAAAGCTAAGCCCGAGAAGAAGGAAAGCAAGATGGCCATGTGCAACAAGAAGACTGCGGGCCTCAAGGGCGACGAGCGCAGCAAGGCGCAGAGCGACTGCATGAAGGGTGGCTGACCCCCCGTCCGTTCAAGATCCGATCGGATGATCTCCTGTCCATCCGATCGAGACTACAGGGCCGCATCCGGGCAACCGTATGCGGCCTTGTTTTATCCGCCGAAGGACCCTTCCGTCCTGGGTAGGTTTTTCTGAGCGTCACGCCAGCCGGGCCCCATCCGGACGTCCCCCCGACCGCGTCGCGGCGCGCGGCGGTCGCGTGGGCGTTCTACGACTGGGCGAACTCCGCCTTCGCTGTCACCGTGATGTCGGCATTCTTTCCCCTGCTGCTCAGCAAGTACTGGACCGTGAACACCGACCCGGCGGTAGTGACCTTCCAGCTCGGCACCGCCAATGCAATCGCCAGTGTCGTGATCGCGCTGGCGGCACCGATCCTCGGCGCCATCGCCGACCGTGGCGGCCAGAAGAAGCGGTGGCTCGTCGGATTCGCCTTGCTGGGCATCGCCACCACGGCCGCGCTGCCGTTTGCCGGCCGCGGCGAGTGGCCGATGGCCATCGGCCTCTACGTCCTCGCCACGGTAGGCTTTTCGGCGAGCAGCCAGTTTTACGACGCCTTGCTCGTCGACGTCTCGGCGCGCAGCCGCTATCACCAAGTTTCGGGCCTCGGCTTCGGGCTCGGCTACCTTGGCGGGGGCCTGCTTTTCGCCATCGACGTGGCGATGACCTTGCGGCCGGAGACGTTCGGCCTGCGCGATGCCACCCAGGCCGCTCTGGTCGCCTTTGGAACGGTCGCGGTATGGTGGGCGCTGTTCTCGATTCCCTTAATGATGATCGTCCGTGAGCCGCACGGGGTCGCTGCCCTGCCGGCGCGGGCTACGATCGTCGCGAGCTTCCGCGAGGTCCTCGGGACCCTGCGCGCGATCCGGGGACAGCGGTCGATCCGCGTGTTTCTGATCGCCTACTGGCTCTACATCGATGCAGTGGGCACGGTTGCGACCATGGCGCTCAACTACGGCCTCGGCCTTGGTCTCGACGAGACGAGTCTCATCGGGGCGCTGCTCATCACCCAGTTCGTCGGCTTCCCGGCCGCGATCGGATTCGGCTACCTCGGGGCGCGCATCGGCCCCAAGCTGGGGATCGGCATCGGGCTCGCCGTGTATGTCGTCGCCCTCGTCTGGGGGTCGTTCATGCAGACCGCGGGCGAGTTCTACGTGCTCGCCGCGGTGGTCGGGCTGGTGCAGGGCGGCGTGCAATCGCTGTCCCGGTCGCTCTTCGCGCGCTTGGTGCCCCAAGACCATGCCGCCGAGTTTTTCGGGTTCTACAACGTCGTCGGTAAGTTTGCCGCCATTATCGGACCCATGTTGATGGGAAGCGCCGCGGTGCTCACCGGCTCCCCGCGCGCCGGCGTGGTGGCCATCGCTGCGTTGTTTGCCGTCGGCGGCGTAATGCTCGCGAGGGTGAAGGATAAGTCCGCGCAAGCCGTCGCGCAGGCGTGATGCCATCGCGCCGGGCATTGGCTGAAGCGAGCAGGCCTCGCGAGTCCACCGGCATCGGCGTTCGGGTCCGTGGTTGACCCGATGGACTGCCGTTCTACACACCATCGATCACCCCATCCCCCTCGAGCCGCGCCCGGGCGGTCTGATCGGCCGGCCGATATAGGCCATCGGTTTATCGCGCCGCCTGTCCCCTTCGGGCATTAATGCGTCGTCCAGGCATGTCGCCGGGACAATCACCCAAGGGAGATCCCGATGAATACGATCGTCGCATTGGTTGCATCCGTCCTGCTCGCATCCGGTCCCGCGCTCGCAGCCGATCCGGCGCCGGCGCCCCGGCCCGCGTCGAAGGCGGAGCCCGCCAAGCCCTCGGCCAACGCCGCGAAGTCTGACACCCGCTCGGCTTCGGGCGTGGTCAATGTTGCCCAGGGCAGCCAACAGAACCGCATGCGCGAGTGCAACAAGTCCGCAACCGGCAAGAAGGGCGCCGAGCGCAAGGCGTTCATGAAGTCGTGCCTATCGACGCGCAAGGAATGAGGCGCGATTCTTGAACCACGCCGTGCATCGCGGGCTCCGCGCCGCACGGCGTGGCAGTCCTGTGAGCCGCGGTGCGGCTGCGCGGCGCTGGGTGGCCGGACGACGGTCCAGCCTGCAGGGACAGCTCCCCAAAGCGTACCAATTCCGTATACGCGGTGCATCCGCGGTGCGCTTGCCCTGCATCACTTGTAGGCCCGGCCCTACAGACGCGGGACAACAGCGTGGTTATGTTGGTCGCAGGAGGCTGTGTCGCAGCCAAAACAGGATCAGGACATGAAAAAGCTGCTTTTGATGATGGTCGGCATCACCATGCTGTTCGTCGCCGGCATGGCGCGCGCCACATATCACACTTGGGATATCGTCGAGCTCTATTCGAATGCCGACGGCACGGTGCAATTCGTACTGCTACACGAGAGCGCGGGGCTAAACGGCGAGGACCTGCTCGGCGGGCACACCCTGCAAGCCGTGCACGCCGGACAGGTCAAGACATTCACGTTTCCCTACAACCTCCCGAGCACCAATACTGCGGACCGGTACGTGCTGATCGCCACCCAAGGCTACGTTGACCTGGAGGGAAGCGTGGCGGCGTTCCAGCAGGTGCCGGCGAACTACATCATTCCGAACCAGTTCCTGCCGACCGACGGCGGCACCGTGCAGTACGCCGATGTCGATACGGTGAACTTCAACAGCCTTCCAACCGACGGGAGCGCGGCCCTGTACACGCCGGTGAACGTCCCCAACTACACCGCTACCAACGTGGCCCGCAATTTCAGCGGCGCTTCTGCGACGCTTCCGGCACTCGCGGTCACGGTGATCGAGTACTACAACCCGACGCTGGATCACTACTTCATCACCAACCTGCAGCCGGACATCGATGCACTCGATTCCGGCCGAATTCCCGGCTGGTACCGCACCGGGGGTAGATTCTACGCGTTTGCCACCGGCGGGGCCGGGTACAGCCCCGTCTGCCGCTACTACATCCCGCCCCAGCACGGCAATTCGCATTTCTTCTCGGCGTCGCCCGCGGAGTGCCAGGCCATCGCCAGCCGCATCGGCACCGACCCGAACTACAGCGGCTACATCCTCGAGACCTCGATGGCATTCTATGTCGTGCTGCCCAATACACAGACGGGAGCGTGCCCGAGTGGCACGGCGCCAGTGTATCGGCTATGGAACGGCCGGGCAGACTCCAATCACCGCTACACGACGGACCTCAATGTCAGGGCGCAAATGATCGCGGCCGGATACACGCCGGAAGGCTACGGGACCCTCGGTGTGGCGATGTGCGTGCCGTTGTAACTCGGAGGAAGCCCCTTGACATCGGCGCATAACCGGCGGCGCCGGTTGTGCGCCATGGCGGTCCAGCCGGTACGGTTCTGGGATCAGTAAGTGGAAGCTTGGTTACGCCTCCACGACC
>JBDSND010000155.1:0-6933 GCA_039915505.1 Casimicrobiaceae bacterium | reverse complement strand
ACCACGCCGAGCGAGCGCCCAGCTTCCACGTACTCGTCACGATCGAGCACATACCAGGTCATGCGCACGATGTGATCGGGCGCGCCCCCGGCCTCGCGCAGCACCGTCACAATATTCGCGAGCGCCTGTCGCGCCTGGCCCACCAAATCGGTTGCCACGAGCACACCGTCGGCGTTCCAACCGATCTGGCCGGCGACGAACACCAGCGTTCCGCGCGCGGCGATGCCATTGGCGTAGCCGCGCGGCGGCGCCCAGCCGGGGGGCTGCAAGACGGTATGGGTGCTCATTGAGTAACTTCCCCCAGGCTTGCCCCCTGCGTAGGCTGCGCCAACCCCCTCCCGGGGAGGGGGTGAGCGCCCTGGGACGGCCCGGCGGCGCGGGTAGCCTCCCCCAGGCTTGCCTCCTGCGTGGGCTGCGCCAACCCCCTCCCGGGGAGGGGGTGAGCGCCCTGGGACGGCCCGGCGGCGCGGATAGCCTCCCCCACGCTTGCCCCCTGCGTGGGCTGCGCCAACCCCCTCCCAAGGAGGGGGCGAGCGCCTTGGGACGGCCCGGCGGCGCTCATGGCTCGCTCCGCGGTGGAGGACCACGGTCGTCGGTCTGTCGCAAGCGAAAGCGCTGCAGCTTGCCGGTCTCGGTCCGTGGCAGGTTGTCGAGGTAGCGAATGACGCGCGGGTACTTGTACGGCGCGATCGTCTGCTTGACGAAAGCCTGCAGCCCCCGGGTCATCGCGTCGTCAGCGGTGTACCCCGGCTTCAGCACCACGCAGGCCTGCACGATCTGCCCCCGCTCCTCGTCGGGCACGCCGATCACGCCGCACTCGGCCACGGCTTCGTGCAGCAACAGCGCGCCTTCCACCTCCGGGCCGGCGATGTTGTAGCCCGCGCTGATGATCATGTCGTCGGTGCGTGCCTGGTACACGAAATAACCATCAGCATCCATGAGGTAGGCGTCGCCGGTGTAGTTCCAGCCATCGCGCACGTAGTTTGCCTGGCGCTCGTCGTCGAGATAGCGGCAACCAGTGGGACCCCTCACCGCGAGCCTGCCGACCTCGCCCGGCGGCAGCGGCCGGCCGTGCTCGTCCATGATGCAGGCCTCGTAACCGGGCACCACCCTGCCGGTGGCGCCTGGCCGCGCGCCGGCTTCGTCGTGCGAGATGAAGATGTGCAGCAGCTCGGTCGAGCCGATGCCGTCGATGATCTCGATCCCGGTCGCGTCTTTCCAAGCCGCCCGGGTCGCGGCCGGAAGGGCCTCACCGGCGGACACGCACTTGCGCAGCGAGCCGAGGTCGTGCTCTTTGGCATGCGCTGCCATGGCGCGGTAGGACGTGGGCGCGGTGAACAGCACGCTGGCGCGGTGCTGCGCAATCGCCGCGAGCAGAACGTCCGGCGTGGCCTTCTCGATCAGCAACGTAGCGGCGCCGATGCGCAGCGGAAACAATAGCAGCCCGCCGAGACCGAAGGTGAACGCGAGCGGCGGGCTGCCCACGAACACGTCGTCCATCCGCGCCCGCAGAATGGATTGCGGAAAGCAATCGCACACCGCCACGAGATCGCGGTGGAAGTGCACGGTGCCCTTTGGGGTGCCGGTGGTCCCGGACGTGAAGGCGATCAGCGCCACGTCGTCGGCCGCCGTGTCGAGGGCGTCGAACCGATCGGCTTTGCCTGCCATGCGCGTGACGAGATCGTCGGCGCCGTCGCCGCCGAACAGTCGAACCGTGGTCAGCGACGGGCAGTCGCGACCAGCGATCTCGAGCTCGCCAGCGAGGCGTGCGTCGCAGAGCGCATGCGAGATGCGCGCCTTGGTGATCATTGCCCTCAGCTCGCGCGCACGCAGTAATGGCATCGAGCCGACCGCGATCCCGCCTGCCATGACGACGGCGAACCAGCAGGCGGCGTGCATCGGCGAGTTCGGAGCGCGCAGCAGCACCCGGTTGCCGGGCACGAGCCCCATGTCCTCGACCAGCACCCGGGCGATGCGGTTGGCGTGCGCGTCGAGCTCGCGGTACGTCCAACGCGTGCCGTCCGACGCAACGATGGCGGTGCGCTCGCCCCAGCCTCGCTTCAGCGCACCGCCGAGAAGCTCGACCGCTGCATTGAGCCGCGGTGGATACGCGAGCTCCGGCAGGGCGAACACGAACTGCGGCCAGGCCTCGGGCGGCGGCAGGCGATCGCGCGCAAACGTATCCTGGTGTGCACTGCCGTGGCGTGCGCGGTCCTGCGCTTCGGCGGCATGCCGCGAGGTGTCCCGACGGCCGGTGTCGTCATGCGCGGCGGCGCTCATTTCTCCTCTCCTTCGCGGTCATGTTTCCTCTCCTTCGCGATGGCGTGCGAGCACGTTCCGGCCCACGATCAGCCGCTGGACGTCGGTCGCGCCTTCGTAGATGCGCAACGCGCGAATCTCGCGGTAAAGATGCTCGATCGGCTCGCCTACCCGCACCCCGCGTCCGCCGTGGAGTTGCAAGGCGGCGTCGATCACCGCCTGTGCGCCCTCGGTGGCGGCGAGCTTGGCCATGGCCGAAACGGTGGTCGTGCGTCCGCCGCGCGTGTCCGCAAGCCACGCCGCGCGATAGACCAGCAGCGCGGCCGCGTCGATCCGTGTGGCCATGTCACCGATCGAGGCAATGGCGAGGTCCTTGTCGGCCAGGGTCGCGCCGAACATGGGACGGTTGCAAGCGTGCCCGACGGCAAGATCCAGGGCGCGCCGCCCAAATCCCAGGGCCGCGGCGCCGACCGATGCCCGAAAAATGTCCAGGGTCCGCATCGCCAGCTTGAACCCCTCCCCCTCGGCGCCGATCAGCGCATCGCCGGGTAGGTAGCACGCGTCCAATGCGAGCCGCGCCAGCGGATGCGGCGCCATCACCTCGATGCGCTCGGCAACCATGAGCCCCGGGTTGTCAGCCGGCACGACGAACGCCGAGATGCCGCGCGTGCCCGCGGCCCCGGTGCGGGCAAACACCACGTAGAAATCGGCGATTCCACCGTTGGAGATCCAGGTCTTACAGCCGTCGAGCACCCACCCGTCGCCACGGCGCATCGCCCGGGTCGCGAGCGCGGCCACATCCGACCCTGCCTCGGGCTCCGACAGCGCGAAGGCAGCGATGGCTTCGCCGCGGCCCACCCGCGCGAGCCACTGCCGGCGTTGCGCCGGACTTCCCGCAAGCGTGATGGGCGCGCTCCCTAGGCCCTGCATCGCGAACGTGAAGTCGGCCAGACCGTCGCGGTAGGCCAAGGTTTCGCGCAGCACGCACAAAGAACGACTGTCGAGTGCATCCCGCACACCGCCCTCGCTGGCCGGGATGCAATGCCGCAGGAAACCTGCCGACCCCAGCGCCCTGACCCATTGTCGGCACACCGTGTCGACGTCGACGTCCGCGCCGACAGGGCCGAGCGGTGACGCATCGACCCACTCCGCCACCGCCCGCGCAAGGTCGGCGTGGGCCTGGTCCAGGAACGGCCAGGCATGGTGGTCCGCATGCATCGCGCCACGCCGCGAGGGCTCGGGGTCCGGCCACGCAATTCCCGCGGTCATGACGGCGCCGCCGGGCACTTGCCGGCTCCACGCTGCAGGCGACGCCTGTCGGTCGCACGGCCCGGAGCGGCCGCGCGGCCAGTGCGGATAGTGTGCTGCGGTGGCGCGGCGAGGCCTTGTTTCAAGCGGCCGAGGAGCGCATGCAGCGCTGTCCGGTCGGCGGGCGCGAGTCCCGCAAGAAGTTCGACGACCCACTGCTCGTGGCCGAGCGCCATTGCGTCGAACTCGCGGCGCCCCCGTGGCGTGAGACGGACCGAGGACACCCGCCGATCGGCGTCATCGGTCGTCTTCGCCACGAGACCTTCGGTAACCAGCTGGTCGGTGATTGCGGTGACGTTGCCGCCGCTGACCAGGAGGCGTTCGGAAAGCTCGCCCATTCGCAATCCCCTGGGATGGCGGCGCAACTGGGCCATGAGATCGAAGCGCGGCAGGGTTGTCGCGAACTGCGTCCGCAATCGGGTACGGATGGTCCGCTCGACGAGTTGCGCGCAGGTGAACAGCCGCAGCCAGACCCGCAAGGACGCATGGTCGGCCGCGCGCAGCCGCGACTCGGGATCGACCGTCGGCAGCTCCGACGATGCACTCATCCGGCCATCACCTCGCCGCCGGCCACGACAATCGCCTGTCCCGTGATCGACTGCGATTCGGGCAGGCACAGCCAGGCAACCGTGCCGGCGACTTCTTCCGGCGTCACCAGCCGGTGCTGCGGATTGCGCTCGGCCAGGGCGGCACGCGCCTCGTCGCGGCTGCGTGCGGTCTTGCGCACGATGTTCGCGACGGCATCGGCCACCAGGTCGGTGTCGGTGTAGCCGGGACATACTGCGTTGACGGTAATGCTGGTAGGGGCGAGTTCGGCCGCCAGCGCCCGCGACAGTCCAACCAGGCCATGCTTGGCGGCGCTGTACGCGGTCACGTAGGGATAGCCCACGAGACCCGCGGTACTCGCCACGTTGACGATGCGCCCAACCGGGGCATTGCGCAGCAGCGGCAGTGCCGCGCGAGTGCAGTGGTAGGCACCGGTCAGGTTGACCCGGAGCATGTCGTACCACATCGCCGTCGAAGTGTCCTCGAACTTGGCGCTCTGCGCCGCGCCGGCGTTGTTGACCAGGATCGCGAGACCTTCTCCCGCCCTCGCGATCGCCTCGAAGGCGGCGGCGACGGCGACCGGATCGCCGACGTCGCACACGTGGGTCGTGCAGGCGGTGGGTGAAATTCTGGCCGCAGTGGCCTCGAGCCGGCCGCTGTCGCGCCCGAGCAGACTCAGCGTCGCACCGAGCGACGCCAGCCGCAGCGCCACGGCCTGGCCGATGCCGCGGCCCGCGCCGGTGACCACGGCATGCATGCCAGCGAGTGGCCGGAGCGAGGTGCTCGCTGCTTCGTTCATCCGTTGGCCTCCGGGACATCGCGCGCCAGGTCGGCGGCGCGGGCGAGGTTGCGCTCGAGCTGGGCCTTGCCGGTGAGATAGGGTTTTGGCCAAGGCATCGCCGTGTAGCCCAGTTGCGCAGCGGCGTGCAAGGTCCAGTAGGGATCGGCGAGATGCGGCCGCGCCAACGCACAAAGATCGGCCCGACCGGCCATGATGATGCTGTTCACGTGGTCGGGCTCGAAGATGGCGCCCACCGCCATGGTCGCAATCCCCACCTCGTTGCGGATGCGGTCGGCAAACGGTGTCTGGTACATCCGGCCATACACCGGCTGCGCAGCCCGCGTGGTTTGACCCGACGAGACGTCGATCAGGTCCGCGCCCGCGGCCTTGAACATTCGGGCGATCTGGATCGCATCGTCCGGGGTGTTGCCGCCGGGCGCCCAGTCGTGAGCGGAGATGCGCACCGACATCGGCTTATCGGCGGGCCATACGGCTCGCATGGCTGTGAACACCTCGAGGGAGAACCGGCAGCGATTCTCGAGACTACCACCATGCTCGTCGTCGCGCCGATTGGTCAGTGGCGAGAGAAAGGCGGCGAGCAGATAGCCATGCGCGCAGTGCAGCTCGAGCCAGTCGAAGCCGCACGCGGCACCCCAGGCAGCCGCGCGGACGAAATCGTCGCGCACCCGCGCCATGTCGGTGCGATCCATCGCCTTCGGCAGCGCGTTGTTGGGGCCGTAGGCGATCGCCGATGGCGCGAACAGGGGCCAGTTACCGACCACCTCAGAAGGTGGCAACGGCTCGTCGGCCGACTCCCACCCGAGTTGGGTCGAACCCTTGGGTCCCGCGTGGCCGAGCTGCAATGCAATCTTGGCCGGCGTCCTGGTGTGCACGTAATCGACGATGCGCGTCCACGCGGTGACGTGCGCGGCTTGGTACATGCCGGCGCAGCCAGGACTGATACGTGCATCCGCCGACACGCAGGTCATCTCGGTGAAGACCAGCCCTGCACCACCGTGCGCGCGACTGCCGAGGTGCACGAGGTAATAGTCGTCCGGCGTGCCATCGACGCACGAGTATTGCGCCATCGGCGAGACCACCACTCGGTTTTCGAGCGTCACGTCGCGCAGGCGAAACGGCGTGAACATCGGCGGCACAGTGCCCGTGCCCGTGCCCGTGCCGCTGCCGGTGCCGGTGCCGGTGCCGCTGCCGCTGCCGCTGCCGCTGCCGCTGCCGCTGCCGGTATCGATACCACCCCCGAGCACGCCACTGCGCGCGGCGAACCAGCGTTCCGTACGCTGCACGAACGCCGCATCGCGCAGGCGCAGGTTCTCGTGGGAGATGCGCTGGCTTCGGGTGAGCAGACTGTAGGCGAACTGCTCGGCCTCGAAACCCGCATAGCGATCGACGTTCTCGAACCATTCGGTCGAGTTGCGCGCCGCGTTCTGGATGCGCAGTACTTCGAGCTTGCGCTCCCCTTCGTAGGCGCGGAGTGCATCGTGGAAGTCGGGGTGGCGTTCGATGGCGCGGGCCAGTGCGATCGCATCCTCCATGGCGAGCTTGGTACCGGAGCCCACGGAAAAGTGCGCCGTATGGGCCGCGTCGCCGAGGAGCACCATCGGCACGGCGCTCTCGAAATTCAGCCATGAGGCGTTGGCTACACGTTGGAAATTGATCCACGCCGAGCCGCGCAGGTGCCGGGCGTTGCTCATCAGGCGCTCACCGTGCAGATACGGCGCGAAGAGCCGCTCGCAAAACGCGATGCTCTCCTCAGTGGACATCCGGTCGATCCCCGCGTCCCGCCAGACCTCCTCTGGCGTTTCGACGATGAAGGTCGAGGTTTCGGCATCGAAGCGGTACGCATGCGCCTGGAACCAGCCCCACGGGGTCTTCTCGAAGGCAAAGGTAAACGCGTCGAAGCGGCGATGCGTGCCGAGCCAGATGAAGCGGCATCGACGCCGCTCGATAGTCGGTCCGAACACGTCGGCGTGGCGGGTCCGCAGCGCGCTGTTGACGCCGTCGCTGGCGACGACCAGATC
>JBDSND010000135.1:0-5156 GCA_039915505.1 Casimicrobiaceae bacterium | reverse complement strand
CAAGCCATCGTCGAGATCGGCGATGAGGTCCGCGACGTCCTCGAGTCCGACGTGCAGCCGCAGGCACGGACCCGCGGTGTCCCATCGCGTCGCCGTGCGCAAGCGCGCCGGATCAGTAGGAATGATCAGGCTCTCGAAGCCGCCCCAGCTCCAGCCCATCTTGAAGTAGCGCATGTGGTCGAGCATGGCCGCGACCCGCTCCCGGCTCGCCGGCGCGAGGATCACGCCAAAGAGTCCTGAAGACGCATGGAAGTCGCGGCGCCAGAGTTCATGGCCACGCGCGCCCGGCAGTCCGGGATGCAGCACTTCCGCCACCTCGGGCCGGGCGGCGAGCCACGCGGCAATCTCCAGCGCGCTTTGTTGATGCCGCGCCAGGCGCACCGCCAGGGTCCGCAAGCCCCGCAGGCCCAGAAAGGCGTCGTCGTTGGAGGGCGTGACGCCCATGTCCGTCCACGCCCGATGCAGCGGGCGATAGGTGTTGGCGTTGGCCACGATCACCCCCAGCAACACGTCGGAGTGGCCGCCAATGTACTTGGTGGCGGCATGCACCGAGACGTCGACGCCGTGGTCGAAGGCGCGAAAGCCGAGCGGCGTCGCCCAGGTGTTGTCGAGGATCAAGAGCGCCCCGGCTGCGTGCGCCGCGGCGGCGATTGCCGCGATGTCCTGCACCTCGAAGGTCAGCGAGCCGGGCGATTCAGCGAACACGACCCGGGTATTGGGCTGCAGCAGCGCGGCGATGCCCGCGCCGACCAGCGGGTCGTAATAGGAAACCTCCACGCCGAGGCGAGTGAGATGGTTGTCGCAGAAGCGCCGCGTCGGTCCGTACACCGCGTCGGTCACCAGCACATGGTCGCCCGCCGACAGCAGTGCCAGCAACGGCAGGGTCACCGCGGTCAGGCCGGAAGGCACCGCCAGGGCCGCGTGCCCGCCTTCGAGGGTCGCCACCGCCGCCTGGAAGTCGCGCACCGTGGGCATGCCGTGCAGGCCATAGGTGATGCCCGGATGTGTGCCGCGCTGCGCTGCGTCGAGATCGGCGACCGTCGGAAACAGGATGGTCGAGGCCCGGTAGACAGGAGTGTTGACCGTCCCGAGGTTGCGCTGCGGATCGCGCCCCAGATGCACGACCGCGGTCGCCGGACGCGGGTCGTCGGCGCCGGCCGTCATCGCCTGGCCGTGCCCGAGTCGAGTGCTTCGCAAACGGTGGCGACCTGGGCGTCGAGCGGCAGGGTCACGTCGACCACCAGCGCTTCCTGCGGCTCCTCCAGCGTCGCGAACTGCGAATCGAGCAGGGATGGCGGCATGTAGTGACCCCTGCGTTGCGCAATTCGCGCGCCGATCGTCTCCCGATCGCCCTTGAGGTAGACGAAGCACACGTCGCCCGCGGCCGCGAGCCGCTGCCGATACGCTTCCTTGAGCGCCGAGCAGGCGAGCACCGCCTGCTCGCCGCGGCCAGCGATGACCTCGAGCTCGGCGCGTATGGCCTCGAGCCAGGGCCAGCGATCGACATCGGTCAGTGGGGTGCCGGCGGCCATCTTGGTGACGTTGGCCTCCGGGTGAAAGCTGTCGCCTTCCAGGAAACGCCACCCGAGCTGGCTTGCGACCACGCGACCCACTGTGGTCTTGCCGGATCCCGATACGCCCATCATGACCGCGATCACGGCGTGTCCTTCTGTACGGCATGGCCGCCGAAGCGCTGCCGCATCATGGCGAGCAGCTTGTCCGAGTAATCGCTGCGACCCTGGCTCGCAAAGCGCATCATCAGCGCCAGGGACATCACCGGTGCTGGAACGCCCTGCTCCACCGCCTCCATCGCGGTCCATCGGCCCTCGCCGGAATCCGCGACCACCGGGGCGATGTCATCGAGTACCGCGTCCTTGCGCAGCACGTCGGCGGTGAGATCGAGCAGCCACGAGCGCACCACGCTGCCGTGACGCCACATCTCGGTGATGGCCGCGACATCGAGCCCGAGGCCCTTCTTGTTGCGCATGAGGGTGATGCCCTCGGCGAAGGCCTGCATCATTCCGTATTCGATGCCGTTGTGGATCATTTTCACGAAGTGCCCGGCGCCGCACGGCCCGCAATGCAGCCAGCCCGACTCCGCTGTCGGCGCCAGCAAACGCACGTAGGGTCCGAGGGCGCGTGCGGACTCCTCGGTGCCGCCGAACATCAGCGCGTAGCCCTCCGCGAGCCCCCACACACCCCCCGAAACGCCGCAGTCGACGAAGGCGATGCCGTGCACCCCGAGCTCGCGGCCGCGCCGCTGGGAATCACGGTAGTAGGCGTTCCCGCCGTCGACCACCGTGTCCTCCGGGGCGAGCAGCGGCGCCAACGCGTTGAGCGCATCGTCGGTGGCAGCACCTGCCGGCACCATCAGCCACACGATGCGCGGCGCCGGAAGGGCGGCGACCAGTCCGTCGAGCGCATCCACGCATTGCACGCCGTCGGCGGCGAGCGCGGCGCGGCTGTCCGCGCTGGGATCGAAGCCGACCACCGTGCAGCCGCGCCTTACTAGCCGCCGGGCCATGTTGCCGCCCATGCGGCCGAGACCAATCATTCCGATATGCATAGGACCGCCCACGCTGGCAGGAAAAGGGGATTGCTACGGGATGCTACCTAAGTTGGCGGGACCCGGCCACGGACGTGACCGGGGGCCGCAACGGCCAGCACCGGCGAAGCCGGCGCACGGCTCGCTACGACGGCGGCGGTCACCAGCAATGCCGCGCCACCCCACATGCGCCCGGTGGGGACTTCCGCCAGCAAGGCCCACGCGAGGGCTATGCCGTAGACGGGTTCGAGGGCCGCCACCACGCTGGCCACGTGGGCCGTCACGTCCCGCAGGCTGGCGATGAACAGTGTATGCGCGACCGCCGTGCAGACCACCCCGAGCACGATCAGCAGGATTACGTCGCGGGGGCCCGGCGCTGCGGTCGCGAGCGCAGCACCGGCGAACGGCAAGAGGCAAAGTGCTGCGGCGGCGTTCTGCCAGAGCGCGATGTCCGATGCCGACCGACGCCCGGCGGCGCCGCGGTTCAGCACGGCGAGCAAGGCAAAGGTGAACGCGGAAACGAGGCCCCATCCGAGCCCCTGGACCGTGGCGCTGTTCAAGGTCCAGCTCGGGACCACCAGCACCAGGCCGCCGACCACCAGGGCCGCGGTGCCCGCGTCGGCGCCGCGGAGCGGACGTCGCAGGAACAGCCGCTCGAGCAACAGGGTGAACACGGGAAAGGCGGCATAGCCGAGCAAGCCGACCGCCACGCTCGCGGTCTGAATGGCGGCAAAGAACGTGACCCAGTGGAGCGCCAGCACCGCGCCGCTCGCAATCATGCGCAGGTCCGGTCGTCCGATCCTGCGGGTACGATTCAGGCTGAACAGGGCAAGCGCCAACGCGGCCACGAAGGTGCGGCCGAGCACGATCAGCACCGGCGAGAGCATCACCCATTTGCCGAACAATCCGGCGAAGCCGAACAGCACGACCGCCGCATGGAGGGCGGCAATCGCGCGGGCGTGGGTGGCAATCGCCATGAATTCGAGGCTGGTCGGGGTTACCGGACGGCAGGGGCGGGCAACTTTCAGGTGCATGCTAACGCGCCGCCCGCCATCGCGATCGCGCGATGCACCGGGACCCGTCGCTTGGTGCGCCAACCCCTTGAGGCTAGAATCGCGCTCGCAACGCGCCCTCCGTGCACCTCGTCGCGGTTGCCATCAGGAGAATAACCGCATGCCCACTCCGATACCCGTCGCCCAGGCCCTCGACATCGTGAAAAACGCGCCCGGCGCACGGGTGAAAGTCGCGGTCGCCGACATCGATGGCGTGCTGCGCGGCAAGTACCTGCACAAGGACAAGTTCTATTCGGTCGTCGACGGCGGCTTCGGCTTCTGTGACGTGGTGTTCGGGTGGGACATGATGGACGCCTGCTACGACAACACCAGCATGACCGGATGGCACAAAGGCTTTCCCGATGCGCTCGCCCGCCTCGACCTCGGCACCCTGCGCACCGTTCCATGGGACGACAACGTACCGTTCTTCCTCGGCGAATTCGTAACCCGCGAGAACGGCCAGGAACTCCCCCTGCCGATATGCCCGCGCCAGGTGCTGAAGCGGGTGCTGAAGCGTGCCGAACGCCTCGGCGTCGTGCCGATGTGCGGCATGGAGTTCGAGTGGTTCAACTTCCGCGAGACGCCCCAGTCATGGGCGGCCAAAGCGGGCGTGGGCCCGACGACGATCACCCCCGGCATGTTCGGGTATTCGCTCTTGCGTGCGGGCAATAACCGCGAGTTCTGCGCCGCGTTGTTCGAGGAGCTCGGCGCCTTCGGGGTCCCGATCGAGGCCCTGCACACCGAGACGGGCCCGGGCGTCTACGAGGTGGCGCTGCTGTTCTCCGAGGCGCTGGAGGCGGCCGACCGCGCGGTGCTATTCAAGACGGGGGCCAAGGAGATCGGTGCGCGCTTCGGGATCATGCCGAGCTTCATGGCCAAGTGGAACCAGCACCTGCCGGGTTGCTCCGGCCACATCCACCAGTCGCTTTCCGACGGCACGCGCAACCTTTTTCACGACGCCGACGGTCGGCATGGCATCAGCAAGCTTTTCGAGAGCTACCTGGCCGGCCAGGTCGCAACCCTCATGGAATTCGCGCCGATGTTCTGGCCCACCGTCAACAGCTACAAGCGACTGGTGGATGGCTTCTGGGCGCCGGTCAAGCCGACCTGGGGCATCGACAATCGCACCGCCAGCTTCCGGGTCATTCCCGGCTCGGCAAAGTCGACCCGCCTGGAGACGCGTTGCCCGGGCGCCGACATGAATCCCTATCTTGCCGCCGCCGCGGTGCTGGCCGCGGGCCTCGACGGCGTGGAGAAGAATCTCGCGCTCACCACGCCACCAATCCACGGCACCAACCAGGGGGGCGAGGACGTACCGCGGGCTCCACGCTCGCTGCTCGAGACCGCGCGGATCTTCCGCGCCTCGGATCGGGCGCGCGACTGGTTCGGGGATGAATTCGTCGACCACTTCGCCGCGACCCGGGAATGGGAATGGCGACAATGGCAGGACGCGGTGACCGACTGGGAGATGAAGCGCTACTTCGAGATCATCTAAGGCGCATCGAGCACAAGCGCAGCACGCCGCCTGCGCGCGCGGCGCGCGATTCATGACAAGCTTC
>JBDSND010000106.1:0-5514 GCA_039915505.1 Casimicrobiaceae bacterium | reverse complement strand
CACGTCGCGGTCGGGATCGATGGTTCGGAACGGTTCGTGGCGATGGCGCGTGCCTGGAGCGGCTGCGAGGTGTGGCACCAGGACTTTCTGCGGCTGGCCCTGCCGACGGCGCGCTTCGATGGCATCTTCGCCAATGCGTCGCTGTTCCATGTGCCGACCGCCGCTCTGCCGCGGGTGCTCGGCGAATTGCGCGCGACCCTCAAGAAGGGCGGCGTGCTCTTCAGCTCGAATCCGCGCGGGCAGGGCGAGGAAGGTTGGAATCGCGGCCGCTACGGGGCCTATCACGATCTCGACACCTGGCGCCGCTTCGTCTCGGCCGCGGGCTTCGTCGAGCTCGAGCACTACTACCGGCCGCCCGGCCTGCCCCGCGCGCAGCAGCCGTGGCTTGCTACCGTGTGGCGGGCGATCGAAGCGGCGCGACCATGACCGCTGCACGAGCCGACCACGAGACGCGTGGCCGCGCCGACGAGAGGCCGCTGCGTATCCGTGGCATCGACCACGTCGTGTTGCGCGTGGTCGAGGTGGAGCGAATGGAACGCTTCTATTGCGACGTGCTGGGCTGCGCGGTGGAACGGCGGGTCGCCGAGCTCGGGCTGGTGCAACTGCGCGCCGGGCGCTCGCTGATCGACCTGGTGACGGTCGAGGGCAAGCTCGGGCGTGTGGGAGGTGCGGCTCCGGGTGCGGAGGGTCGCAATCTCGATCACGTGTGCCTGCGCATCGAGGCCTTCGATCTGGGTGCGTTGTGCGACTTCCTGGCCGCGTACGGCGTCGCGATCGGCGAGAGCGGCACGCGCTACGGCGCGGAAGGCAGCGGCCCATCGCTTTACATCCAGGATCCCGAAGGCAACGTGGTCGAGCTCAAGGGACCACCCGACGAATCAGCGGTTGCGGGTCGATAGCCCCGAGCCCCCAAGACCCCGAGACCCCGAGACCGTCGCCTCGATCGGTTCACCGCCAAGCGTCGGGGTCGATCCTTCGTCACCCGCCGCGCAACGCGAAGTCCGTAAGGCTCAGGAACACCAGGATCGCCAGTATGAACGTGCCCAGTCGGTGGTGATGCCCACCACGGGCGCGGCCTTGCGCAGCTTCATGAACGCCACCATGACCACGGGCACACGGCCGCGTCGGGTATCCTCGCTGCACGCGCACGTGTGACGGGTCGTCCGCTTGCGCGGCGAGCGCGCCACGCCTGCGAAAACAGGCCCATTGGATGCCAACCAGCCGGGCCGTTGCCGGTCATGCGGCGACAGAAATCGAGGGGAATCGATTGGCGACCAGAAGCGGTAGATCAGCGGCTGCGAGCGAGACGTCGGCACGGAGTTCCAGAGACGTGGCCGCCGCCGGCAAAGGCACGGCGCGCAGCGAAGCCGAGCGCGAAATCGCCGAGGAGGAAGCCGTCACCGAGCGCTCCGGATTGGCCAGCCCCGTCATCTACGAGGTCGTCCGTCGCCGCGGCGACGAGGAGATGGAGCGGCCGGGCATCTCGTTGTGGTGGTCCGGGGTAGCCGCTGGTCTTTCCATCAGCTTTTCCCTCCTCGGGCAGACCCTCCTGCGCATCAACATGCCTGACACCGGCTGGGCACATCTCGTGAGCAGCCTCGGCTATTCGATCGGCTTCGTGATGGTGGTGATGGGGCGCCAGCAGCTCTTCACCGAGAACACCCTCACGGCGGTACTGCCGGTCATGGCGACGACCACCTGGGCCAACCTCTGGCGGATGCTGCGCATGTGGGGGATCGTCTTCGGCGCCAACATGGTGGGGACGTTCATCGCCGCGATGTTCTGCACGTTCTCTCCGGTGCTGTCGCCCGAGATGCTCGCGGGCATGCACGATATCGGCGCTCACCTCATGGGCAACGGCTGGATGCAGATGTTCTTCAAGGCCATCGCCGCCGGCTTCCTGATCGCCACCATGGTCTGGCTGCTGCCCAACGCCGAGTCCGCGGAATTCTGGGTGGTCGTGCTGTTGACCAGCCTCATCGCTGCCGGCGGCTTCGCCCACATCGTCGCGGGTAGCGTCGAGGCCTTCCTGCTGGTGCTTGACGGCCAGATCGGATTCGGCACGATGCTCCTCGACTTCACCTTGCCTGTGCTGCTCGGCAACGTCTTCGGCGGGACCGTGCTTTTCGCGCTGATCTCCTACGGCCAGGTGATGAAGGAAATCTGAGGCGGGTGCGGAGACACGACCATGGGAGCGACGTGATCGAGCCCATCCATCCGACCTGTAGGCCACGCCAGGCATGACTGTTCGTGCTCGCGGCGGTGGTCGTGCTGTACCTCCTCGACCCCCACAACCTCCCCTTGATCATCATCGGGGTGGTGCTGGGCGCCATCCTCGGGCCCCCTCGGCCCGGTGGTGGCGTTGCCACGGGAACTGGTGTGCTACGTGCTCGCCGAGAGCATCGTGTACGTAAAGAGCAGGACGAGCCGGCGGCTCTGAACGCGTGACGGAATCCGCTCCGCAAGCTTCCCGCCAGCTGGCTCGCGAACGCGAGCGACCCGCCTCAGACGGTGGCTTCGACCGCGGGCAGGCCGTCGAATGCTGCGCGCACCTGGGTCTTGGGGGGCACCGGGTACCCGCCGATGCACGAGCCGGTGGTGACCACCATGCCGGCACGCAGCCCGCCGGTGCGCTGGGCCGTATGGTTTGCAAGCCACGTCAGCAGCCGGAAGACGTCGCCCGCTGTGTTGCCTCCGGTGCGGGTGAGCTCGAGCTCGCCGTTGCAGAAAACCTGCAGGCGCAGCGTCGTCTGATCGACGCGCACATCCGCGGTGCGGCCTTCGCCGACCACCAGCATGCCGTTGCTGGCAAAGTCGGCGAGCACGGCTGGAGCGGCGACACTGCGAAAGTCCTGGTAGCGCGAGGCGAGCACCTCGATGGTGGCGTGCACCGACGCGATCGCGGCCACGACATCGCGCTCGACGTAGGGAGTCGCGCGCGGTGGGAGGTCACGGGCGAAGGTGAAGCCGAGCTCGGCCTCGACGAGCTGCAGGGGAAACCGGCCCGCGGCGAATGCCTGCGGCGTGCGCACGATGAGCGCGGCGGGCAGGGGTGCGCAGTTGGGCTCGGAATCGGGCGTGCGCGCGCCTACTTTCCAGCCGCCGATCAGTCCCATCTCGCTGATCTGGGCGTCCTGGATGGCATAGCTGTCGGCATCAGTGGTCGGTTGCGCGTCGGCAGGCAGGTCGGCGATCGGCGCGCCGGTGCGGCGCGCCTCGAGGAGTAGGGCAGCCGCGGTCGTGGCGTTCATGTTGGGCTCCGTGGAGAGGACGAAATCATGCTCCACCTTGTGCATCGGTGGCAGGGGTTGCAGTGTACGCAGGGGTTGCCGTCGTGGGCGATCTCGCGGCGGCGAGCGCGTCGGCGAGCACCCGCGCCACGTGGCGCGCGGTACGCGGGGTGCCATCGGCGATCTGATGGCGGCAGCTCGTGCCGTCGGCGACGATGAGGGTGTCGGCGTCGGCGGCGCGCACCGCCGGCAGCAAGGCGGCCTCGGCCATGCGTAGCGATACGTCGAAATGCTGCGCGTCGAAGCCGAAACTGCCGGCCATTCCGCAGCAGCTCGTTTCCACCACCTCGACTTCGAGCTCGGGCACAAGGCTCAAGACTGCGCGGGTCGCTGGCATGGCGTCGAACGCCTTCTGGTGGCAATGCCCGTGCAATAGAGAGTGCTTTTGTGGCAAGGGTGCGAGCGCGAGTCGAAGTCGGCCCGCCGCATGCTCCACTGCGAGGAATTCCTCGAACAGAAACGCGCGCGTCGCGAGTCGCCGTGCGTCGTCGCCGAGACGTAGCGACAGGAACTCGTCGCGCAGGGAAAGGAGGCACGCCGGTTCCAGGCCGACGATCGCTGGGCCCGGCGTTCGCGCTTGGCCGTTGGCTGCCGTGAGGGTCGGCAGCAGTGCCCGCAGCATGCGCTGCGCCTCGACGCGCGCCTCGTCGACCAGCCCCGCGGCCAGGAAGGTCCGCCCGCAGCAAAGGGGCCGGTTTCCGTCGCCCGCCGCGGGGCGTGCGACCTGCACCCTATAGCCTGCGGCCTGCAGCACGGCAAGCGCCGCATGGGCGTTCTCGGGCTCGTGGTAGTTGGTGAAGGTGTCGACGAACAGCACGACGTCGGGTGCGTTCGCATTCGCAGACGCGGCCGCGGCGGCTGCGCTCGCAAGGAACGTGTCGCGGCGAAATTGCGGCAAGCTGCGCCGGGCCGAGATTCCGAGCCAGCGCTCGCCGAGCCGCGCCGCACCGGGGAGCCAGGCGCGGGCATTGGCAAGCCAGGGCAGCCGCGCGGCCCATGGCGCCCAGCGCGGCAGGAAGGCGACGAGCCGGTCCCGCACCGTCATCCCGTGCTTTGCCTGCCAGTGATGCAGGAATTCGATTTTCATCTTGGCCATGTCGACGCCGGTGGGGCATTCGCGCCGGCACCCCTTGCAGCTCACGCACAGATCGAGTGCCTGTTTCACGGCCGGGGAGGCGAACTCGTCGCCGAGCTGGCCCGACAACGCCAGCCGCAGGGTGTTGGCGCGGCCGCGCGTCACGTGCTGCTCGTCGCGCGTGGCGCGATAGCTCGGGCACATCGTGCCGGTATCGAACTTCCGGCAGTGGCCGTTGTTGTTGCACATCTCGACAGCCTTGCCGAAGCCCTCGGCGGGATCGCCGCCGGTTCCGGCCGGCGTCACCGTATCGGCGACCGGATCGGCGTGCACGTTCCAGCTCTGCCAGTCGAGCGCAGTCGCGAGCGGCAGGGTGCGATAGCCGGGCTTGTAGCGGAACAGCGCGGGGTCGTCCATGCGATTGGCACGCACGATCTTGCCGGGGTTCATGAGACCGGCGGGATCGAACAGGTCCTTGATCGCTTCGAATGCCTGCATCAGGCGCGGTCCGAATTGCCACGCCACCCATTCGCTGCGCACCAGGCCGTCGCCGTGCTCGCCCGAGAACGCGCCCTTGTAGGCGCGCACCATTGCCCCGGCTTCCTCGGCGATGGCGCGCATCTTGGCGGCGCCGTCGCGGCGCATGTCGAGGATCGGCCGGACGTGCAGCGTGCCGACCGACGCGTGCGCGTACCACGTGCCGCGCGTGCCGTGGCGGGCGAATACCTGGGTGAGGCGATCGACGTATTCGGCGAGGTGCTCCAGCGGCACGGCGCAATCCTCGATGAACGACACGGGCTTGCCGTCCCCCTTCATGCTCATCATGATGTTGAGCCCGGCCTTGCGCACTTCCCATAGCGCTTTCTGCGGCGCGGGGTCGGTCATCGCGACCACGCCACCCGGGAGGCCGAAGTCGCCCATCAACGCGACGAGGTCGGCGAGACGTGCCACCGCGGTGGCGTGATCGTCGCGGGTGAACTCGACCAGCAGGATGGCCTCCGGCGCACCGATCAGCGCTTTCTCGATGACCGGTCGGAAGGCTGGATTGCCGCGAGCGAGCTCGATCATCGTGCGGTCGACGAGCTCGACGGCAGATGGCCCCAGCTTGACGATGTGCTGGGCGCATTCCATGGCGCGGTACAGGGTGGG
>JBDSND010000080.1:0-3581 GCA_039915505.1 Casimicrobiaceae bacterium | reverse complement strand
TGGATCAGCATCGCGCCGAGCAGGAACACGTCGATGACGCTGCCGGGGATCCCCATCGCGATCAGCGGAATGAGCGCGCCACCCACGGTCGCGTTGTTGGCAGCTTCCGACGCGACGATGCCGTCGGGGCAGCCCTGGCCGAACTCTTCCGGATGCTTCGAAGTGTTCTTGGCGACCGTGTAGGCGACCACCGATCCGATATTGGCGCCGATACCTGGCAGGATGCCGATCCAGGTGCCGATCGCGGACGAGCGCACGAGGTTCTGCCACTGCTGCTTCCAGTCAGGCCAGCGCATGAGAAGTCCGGCGCTGGTGTAGCGCACTGCCTGCCCGTGCGCGGGCGGCTTCAGCACGTCTGCGAGCACGGTGCCTACGGCGAAGACACCGACCAGCACGGGCAGCACATCGAAGCCGCCTTCGACTTGCCACAGGCCGAAGGTCAATCGCGCCTGGCCGCTCGTGGGGTCGACGCCGGGGTACGCGAACATCGCGCCGATAGCGCCGGAGAGAAGGCCTTTCAGCATCGAGCCCTGGGTGACCGACGAGATGAGCACGAGCGCCATCAGCGTGAGCGAGAAATAATCCCACGGCGAAAATCGCACCGCCCAATCGGAGAGCGGCTGCGTGACGGTCGCGAGCGCGACCCATGCGAACAGCGCACCGAACGTCGAGGCGCCGATGCCGAGACCCAGCGCGCGGCCCGCCTCACCTTTCACTGCCATCGGATAGCCGTCGAAGGTGGTCATCACGTTCGATGGCGTGCCGGGGATGCGGAACAGCGTCGCAGAAATGAGTCCGCCGGTGATCGAGCCGGTGTACATGGACACGAGCAGGATCATCGAGTGCACGGGCGACATGTGGAACGTGAACGGCAGCGTGAGCGCGATGAGCATCGCGCCCGTCAGGCCGGGAATCGCCCCGACCACGATACCGGCGGCGGTGCCGAGCACCGTCAACAGCAGCGGCAACGGCGCCAGCAGACCGCCGATCGCGTGGAAGAGATCCATCGCGGGTGCTACGGCAGGTCGGTGACGAGGACGTGCCGGAACACGTAGTCGAGGCCGAAGCCCAGCACCAGCGCCACCACGATCGCGCCCGGGATGGCCTCGCGCCGCCGCTCCGCGAGCCAGACCACCGTGATCGCGACGAAGAGCGCGGTGGCGATGCCATAACGCACCCAACCGAACCCCAGCGCAGCGACGTAGGCCGTGACGGCACCGACCACCATTGCGAGGTCGCCCCAGCGCTCGCCGGCGGACGCCGTACCGGCGCTCGCGTGTCCCCACAGGGTGCGCACAAGCATCGCGATGGCAAGCCCGATCACGATCCAGCAGGTCGCATTGGGAATCGTGCCGGGGCCGACCGGTTCGAGCACGCCGGGACGGAGGTGACGGGCATCGAACAGGAACGCCGCCGCCATCGCGATGGCGACGAGCGCCATCGTGATCTCGGCCCGGCGGGTACCCGTGAGCTGCATGGCTACTTGGTAACGAGCGATTTCGCTACGGGCTCGATGCGCGCGAACGATTCCTCGAGATTCTTGCGGAACGCCTCGCCTGCCAGGAAATCGGTCCTGGATGCCTGCTTAGCCTGCGCGGCCTGCACCTCCGGCGTCTGCATGGCCTGGCGCAGCATGGCGGCCATGCCGTCGATCGCCTCCTTCGGCGTTCCCTTCGGCGCAAACCAGTAGTTGTTGATGCAGAAGTCGAAGTTGAGCCCGAGCTCGCGCGTGGTCGGAACGCCGGGCTCGAGCTTCAGCCGCTCGGGCCCCGTGTAGGCCAGCGCGCGCACCCCGCCCGACTTGAAGTTCTGGTACTCGGACGACGACAGCATCGTGGCCTGCGTGTTGCTGCCCTTCAGCGCGGCAAAGTTCTCGGCGCCGCCGCCGATCTGCACGAAGCGGAACTTGGCGCCCGGATAGCCGGCCTCGAGCATGCCGCCGCCCAGGTGATTGAGCGCCCCGACATTAACGCCGAAGATGATGGTGTTGGGCTTGTCCTTGGCCGCGGCGAGAAGCTCCGACAGCGTCTTCCACGGCGCGTCCTCGCGCACTACCGGATGCAGGCAGAAGCCGCCCGTCAAGGCGACGGGCTCGAAGTCGCGAAAAGACAGCTTGCGGCCCGGATCGACCACTTCGCCCGACAACAATGCAAGATGGACTACGAGGAAGGTATATCCGTCGGGCGCGGCGTTCTTCACCTGATTGCTGCCCACCGATAAGTGGCCGCCGACATTGATGATGGTCAGCGGCTCCGGCAGCAGCTTCTGCTCCTGCGCGACCCGCTGGATCGTGCGCGCGAGCACGTCGGTGGTGCCCCCGGGACCGAACGGGACGATGACCTTGATCGGCTTGTCGGGCCAGCCAGCGGCATGCGCAGGCGAAGCGACGAGTGCGAAGGTAACGAGCACGGCCAGGACGAGGCGAGGCATTTGGGACTCCTTTTGGGCGAGGGCAGGCTTTGGGCAGAAGGGTATCAGCGACCGGACAGCCCGTGGGTCGCCGCGTAGATCGCGTCGAGCTTTGCGTCGGAGAGGTAGCCATAGCGATTGACCCATACGTGGCCACCGGCCGCGTCGCGCGCGATGGCGAACCGTGCGCGAAAATCGTCGGCCGGGCCGTAGCCATGCGCGAAGGCCGCGACGGAAGTGCTCCCGGCCTGCTGCTGCGCCACCCGGATCTTGCGGTCCTGCGCGCGCGCGCCCACGCGATGCGGCTCGAGCGGCCCCGGATAGCGCAGGTCGTCGACGTGCGTCAGCGCGTGCGGGTCGTCGCTCACCGCGAACAGTTCGGCCAGCGCGCGCGGTAGCGCGCCACGCAGCTGCGGTTGCCGCGCAAGCATTGCATCGGCGTACCCGCGTAGCATCATCAGCCAGTGCATCGTGTAAAGCTTGACGCCAACCGCTTCGATGCCGAGCGGCGCGAGCATTCGGAAGTCCATCCCGGACAGCGCATTCCACGGCGGCGGGAACGCATGCGGCATGAGGCGTACGCGCCCTGCGCCCGCGTCCTTCACCGCCGCAGCGCACTCCTCGAGGAGCTCGCGCGCGAGCGCGGCCTTGAATCGCAACAGCTCGACGAAGCCGGCGAAGCGCTCGAACCAGCGCGGCAGCCCGGTCACCCCCGCCGGTTCGCGCCACGCGTCGAGATCGACCTCCGTCAGCCCGCAGGTCAGCGTGTCGTACAGACGCTGCGCGTCGGCGCGCATCACATCGAAGTCGAAACCCAAACGCTTCGCGGCGGACCTCGCGTGAACGCCAAAGTCGAAGAACCACGATGCGAGCGCATACGGCGGATATTCGGGCCAGTCGAGGCGCACGACGTCGATCTCCGGGTACTCGCGGATGACATCGCGGATGAGGGCGCAGGTGTACGCGCGGATATGCGGGCTTGCGAGCGAGCCGCCGTTGTCGACCCGCGCGCCGGTGAAGCTGCCGTCGGGCAGCCGCGGCCGGTCTTCCTCGACCGGACCACCGAACTGCACGCGGTAGCCCGGCGGAATCGCAGCCATGAGCTGCATATGCACCGTCAGCCCGCGTCGCTTCGCGAGGCGGACCGCGTCGCCGACGATGCGGCCGTGCGT
>JBDSND010000048.1:0-10768 GCA_039915505.1 Casimicrobiaceae bacterium | reverse complement strand
TCGCCCGCGCCTGCGTAATGGCTCCAGAGGGCGACCCGGCAGCGCCGGCAGCGTGCAATCCGCTGGCCCTTGCCGCTGTTCGAAGGGGTATCGACCCATTCGCATGCGCCGCGGACGAGCACCACGTGGTCGGCCTCGATCATCGCGTTCAGGGCGAACGCCGAGCCGGTCTCGCGCTGGCACCAACGGCAGTGACAGCAATGCACGAACATCGGCGCCGAGGCGAGCCGATAGCGCACATCGCCGCACGTGCAGCCACCTTCGAGCGGAGCCGTGTCTGCAGCGCTCAAGCGATCACCTGGCCTGTACCCGCTGCGGCATGGCCTCGATCTCGGCGAGATCGGCGGCACACCACGGCACCTCATCGGCGGCAACCCGTGCGTGCCAATCCCGGGCGCGCTCTCGCGCCGGCGCGAACGCCGCGTCGTCGCCCGCCTGCCGGGCGCTCATCGCCACGACGCACTCGGCAAAGAACCGCTCCATGGCCGGTGCGTCGTGCTCGGCACAGATCGCCGCGCAGCGCGCAGCACTCTCGCGCGCGGCCACCACGTCCCCGGCCTGCAGCAAGCTGCGGGCAAGGCGGTAGTGCGCGCGCTCCGTCTCCAGCCAGGTTCCGGCCAGCGTCCAATAGGTGACGCCGGCGCGGGCAGCCAGCACCATGCCCGCGGTTTCCGCGGCACTGCGATCGGGCTTCTCCTCCAGCGCCGACGCAAGGTTGTTGCCGGCCACCGCCAGCGCGCGCGGCGCGGGCGATCCCGGGTCGAAAGTGGGCGGGACACACGCGAGCGCGGCCTCGATGTCGGCCAGGGCGCGTGGCCATTGGCCCTGGGCCGCCAGGGCACATGCCGACATCGAGAGCGCACAGGCGCGATCGCTGGCCGACAAGTGGACGAGCGCGGCAGCGCCGCCCCCGGCATGCCCGAGGGTCGCAACGCTCCGCACGATCGCCTCGCGTACGCCAGGATCGTCGCGGGCGGGCGCCATCGCCGCCAGCGTCGTCAGCAACGCCACGCCGTCGTCCCACGAGGCGAGATGCTCGCCGTAAACATGGGTGACGATCCGCGCCAAGGCCGTGGCGTCCTCGGCCGAAGCGATCAAATGGAGCGATCCGGCAAGGCGATCGGCCACCTCGCGAGGATGCTCGGCATGATCGTCCCAGGCGGTGGCGAGGAAATCGGCGATGGTCATGGAAAATTCTGATCGTGGGACGCCGCAGCCGCACGCCGGGACGACCACGAAAAAGCGCCAAGGTGTAATGATAATCCGTTGTTGCAGGGGCGCATTGGGCCAATGGACAGCAGCGCGAGGATCACCGCCAGCGCTTTCGGCAGCAACGGAGAGCCCGGCGGATTAAAAGTCGGTGGCGGCAAGCCAAGCGAGCCGACGAACGTTACGCCGGAAAGAGCCAGCAGCGCCAGCGCAAGGACGACATCGCCAATACCGCGCGAGCAAAGGTCCGCCATTAGGGGTGGCTCCGCTGCGGCCGAAATCGCTCAGGCGTCAGTGGCGCGCGAATGCTCGCGCAGCAACGCTTCGTCAATCGCTACGCCGAGGCCGGGTCCTTGGGGAATCGGAAAACTACCGTCGCGGCTCGGGGCGACCGGCCCGGCAAGAGAGAAGAACAGCGGGCTTTCGCCCAACTGATGCTCGAGCAGAAAAACGGCGGGCATGGCGGCACAGGCATGCAGGCTTGCCGCGTGCGCGACCGGACCTGTCGGATTATGCGGCGACACCGCGATCCCCGCGGCGTTGGCCATCGCTGTAATGCTGAGCATTTCCAAAAGCCCGCCGCAGTACTTGATATCGGGCATGATCACGTCGTAGATGCGCTGGTGCACGAACGGCAGGAATCCCTTACAGCCAGAGAAATCTTCCGCACCTGCAAGGAGAACGCCGTTGGCATTGGCGGCCTGGTGGATTTCCTGCAAGGCTGGGAACAGGTCAGGCGACTCTGGTATCGGGCATTCGAACCAATACAGGCCCACCGGTTCGAGTTCTCGAAGAACCTGGTGGGCGGCGGCGGGCGTCAGGCGATAGTGACAATCGATCATCAGCCGGCGGCCGGCTCCGATCGCCTGTCGCACCGCGCGGACGCGCTCCAGACCCAAATCCAGCGCCGTGCGCATGGCACGGGTCGCGATCTCGCCCGGAACCACGCCATCGAAGGGCGCGATCTTGATCGCATCGAACCCCGCCTCGCAGGCCGCGAGCGCGCTTGCGGCAAACCCTTCGGGATCGCGATCGACCGTTCCCCGATTAACGTTAGCGTACGCCGGAATGGCATCGCGCTTTGCGCCGCCAAGCAGTGCATGGACTGCACAGCCGATGCGCTGGCCGCGAATGTCCCAAAGCGCCTGGTCGACCGCGGTGCGGACCGCCGACGACAGCATCCCCGCCTGAGTGCGTTCATCAATGGCCAGCGCGGCCAGAACGTCCTGTTCGCCGCGGCCGCGTAGTCCACGATTGAAGTGGGCACAGAAGGCACTTAGCAGCGCGCCGTAACCAAATAAGGTCGCCTCGCCCCAGCCGACCAGACCGTCTCCGGCGGCAACCCGGATCATCGTCCAGTCGGTTTTTTCCGAGACCCGCACAACATAAGCCTCGATCGTGTCGATATTCATCAAGTGCTCTCCTTGCCAATGCTGCAGTCCGGGTCATTCGCCTCGGCATCCGCCATGCGCGGGAGCAAATCGGCCTTCGCCCTGTGACGATGCGCCGCGGCAATGATCGCCGGATCTTCAGCATCCTCCGATTGCATTGAATCGATGATCGCGCGGTGGTCGGCGATGATCCCGATCAACCGGAACGTTTCGTTACCGAATCGATTACGCAATGCGGCAATCATCCGGCAGTGTCGCTCGATCACCTCGGTGGCCTTGCGATTGTTGGCCGTCTCGTTAATGACGCGATGAAATACCTGATTGATCGCGAAAGCCGCTCAACCATCCTGCGCCTCGGCGGCTTTCTCCAATCGCGCCTCGACGGGTGCAGCCGGTCAATTCAGCGGGCGTGGCACGTTCGGCGCAACGGCGAGCAGCATCGCTTCCAGCAGCATTTGGATGTCGTTAACATTTCGAACAAAGTCGGCGTCGAATGCGCGGACCGTTGCGCCGCGGTGCTGGGAAACGCTGACCCGCCCCCGCCTTCCAAATGTTTCACCGCCTCACGGATCGGCGCGTCGCTGATGCCATAGTGCGAAGTACGCGCCGGGATGGTCAATCCCCAGGTCGCCAATGCCTGGCGTTTGCCATGGACGTGTCGCCTTTTCACGAAGCGGTGGATGAAGGCGACCGCGCCGAGACGCGCCGCCGGCTGGCCACCGCGCTATGCGCGCGCAGGCATTGCTCCACTGCACCCAGGAAAAGGAGCAGCGCAGCTATCCAGGCGGGCGATAGCTGATCGCCGAGGCCTTCTCCATGGCGGCAAGCGTCTCTTCGACGGTCAGGAGCACGGTCGTCTCGAAGGAGCTGAGCGCTCCACCGGCGCCGATGGCGATCGCGGTGGCGGCCATCGAGACATTGTCCGGCGCCTCCCACAGGTTGTAGCCATCGTGATCGCCGAAGGCGTACCAGAAGCCGTGCAGCTTTCCGCCGACCGATTCGATGTACTGCTTGGCCGCAGCGCGGCGATCCTCGGGATTCTTGACGAGCCTTGCCCAGGTCTCGGGCGTGTAGCTGAAGCGGGTCAGATAGAGCGGCATCGGTCCTCCTCCTTCGTTGCATCCCGCAGGCGCGGAGAATGACGTTGTACCTGCGCCCGGTCCGCATGGCAAGAGACTGCTATAGGCTCTTCGCACCGCCCTGAGCGTCCGCCGGATGGTCCGCGCGGATCTCGAAATGGACCGTTCGTCGCGTGGGTCTGGCGCCCTTTTCTTTGTCCGCCGCGTTCACCGATCTCGAGAGTGAACGTCCGGTTTGCGGAACGCGAGCCAGCTTCCGGATTTGGCCGGGAGCGTACTTTATGTAGGCCGAGTCGGTGGGTCGCGTGCACGTGTGCATCCGCCACGTGGACGCGCTCCGCGGCTGCCCCCAGGCAGAGCGATCCGCTCGATCCCGGTCGACGCCTACAGCGCGGACCCGCCACCGCGGACGAGTTATGGACCTACCCGGCGGGCCGCATGGGACGTCGGCGCAAGCTCGGATTGCGCGCCCACACTCATCCCCAAGTCGCGCAGCAATCCGTCGCGCACGTCATAGATCCAGCCATGGACCATAAGCGATTGGCCGCGCGCCCACGCATCGCGCACTACGGTGGTCTGGCTCACGTTCACGACCTGCTCGACGACGTTGAGCTCGCACAGCCGGCGATGCTGCTCAACCTCGCTGGTCAACGTATCGAGCTGCGCCTGATGTTTCCAGCGCACATCCTGCACGTGGCGGAGCCAGTTGTCGACCAGGCCGTGTTTCTCGTCGCGCAGCGCCGCGAGTACGCCGCCGCACCCATAGTGGCCACAGACGATGATGTGGCTCACCCTCAGCACGTCCACGGCGAACTGCACGGTAGATAGGCAGTTCAGGTCGGTGTGTACGACGACGTTGGCGACGTTGCGATGCACGAACATCTCGCCGGGCGGGAGGCCGACGATCTGGTTGGCGGGCACCCGGGAGTCCGAGCACCCGATCCACAGGTACTCCGGCGCCTGCTGGTTGGCGAGGCGCTCGAAGAAGGCATGGTCGTCTCGCGTCACCTCCGCCGCCCATGCACGGTTGTTGTCGAAAAGCTGGCCCAGGGACCCCATGGTCATCCGTTCTCCGAGGTTCGTTGGCCTGGCCGCGATGCCCGGCCTGTGCGCTCGTCATTATTGCCCGGCAGGGCCGTCCAGGAATATTCCACATCCGGCTCGCTCTCGGGCGGCGGGCTCATCCCGAAGCGCACCGTCACGAAGCCATGCCGGTGATAGAAGTGGCGGGCGCCGCGGTTGCGCCGGTAGGTGAATAGCCGCAGCTCATCGGGCGATAGCACGCGCGCGGACGTGAGCAGCGCGCTGCCGATGCCCTGACGACGGTGCGGCGAGAACACCGCAAGCTGGCGGATCCACGGTGCTTCCAGAGCCAGCACGCCCACGGTGTGGCTCGCGGCGCGCGCGACCAAGAGCGTGCATCGTTGCATGACCACGCTGCCGAAGAACGCCTCGGCGTCGGCCAGCGTGCGCTGCCGGTGGGTGGCGTTGTAGGCATAGGCAGCGCGGTTGGTCTCGTGCCAGCCGCGCACCACTTCTGCGAAATCCGCGGACTCGAAGCGCTCAACCGTCACCGGAGGACGGGCGGCACGGTGCATGGCCAGCTCGTCTCGGTCAACGATCTCGATTGGATCGTCGCTGCCGACCGACACGAAGCCCAGCTTTTCGAGCAGCCGCCGCGATGGCGCGTTGGCGGCCTTCAGGATCGCCACCACCCGCAGCACCCCATAGGACCGCGCAAGCTCGCCCAGCATGGCGGTGACCGCGCGCCGGGCGATGCCGCGCCCCCAGTACCGGCTGCCCAGCACGTAGGCGACAAGCGCCGACCCGTCGGTCCGGACCGTAGCCTGGACGTAGCCCGCGATTTCGCCGGTATTCAGGCGCACCGCCCAGTTGAGCCAGAGTTCCTCGCCGTCCGCCGAGCGTCGCGACTCGAGGCGGGTGAAGCGCTCGCGCAGCGCGTCGATCGACACCGGCGGCGCGCCCTCGAAGCCATATAGCAGGGGATCGCACAGCAGTGGGTACATCGCATCCGCGTGGGCGGCCACCTGCGGCTCGAGAAAGAGCTCACCCGCGTCGATCAAGACCATGTTACGACGCGCCCTTCCGAAGTGCGCGTCATGGGAACGTCCAACCGATTCGGGTCGGTACAGCCATGGCCGTCCTGCGGTTCGCGTCGGATGCGCAGTTAGAGTTACGTTGCATTGGAGCAGATTCGGACTTGGACTCGGTAACTGCTCACAGCGCACGCGCACTCACCCAGCGCGTGAAGCCAACCGTTCACGGCAGGTCATAACTCGGCGTGTCTCGCGGACTTTGCGGCAACGTGCTCGGAGAAGCTCGCGACGTCGATGACAAGGCGGGCATGCGTGCCGCGGCCGATCTCTTCGGCGCCGTCCATCGCCTTGACCCGGAAATCGATGCGATGGCCATGGGTCCCGGTAACGTCCGCGGTCGCGACGATTCGACGTCCCACGGGCGTGGCTGCCAGATGGGCGACGTCGACACGCGTGCCCACGGCGCTTTCGCCCGCATCGAAATAGGGCTTGATCGCCTCCAACGCGGCATTCTCCATCGCCATGATCATGACCGGTGTCGACAGCACAGCCGGTAGGGTCGCGTCCTTGAATCGGTTCGCAAGGTGTTCAGGCAAGACGACCATCTCGAACGAGCCTTGGGCGCCAACGGGTATCGTACGCATGCGACCTCCACCCAACGATTGCCAGACGAGTATAGGACAACCTCACGTTCGCGGCAGGATCTGACGCTCGCCCCGGTCGCCCAACCCACCACCCGACGATGCGCATCAGCGCGTCGCTCAACGATCGAGCACATACAGCTGCCAGAGCTCCTTGAAGCTCATGCCCATCATCGGCTGGATGGCGAGGACGCCGGTCTTGCCGATGCTGCGTTCGAGGTAGCGCATCTCGTCGAACTTCGCACGCGTCTCATCGTCGACGGGCACGACGAACCCGTTCTCGCGCATCAGCAGCATGCCCTTCGCGCGGAGCGACAGCTCGGTGTAGAGCTGCAGGTAGCAGAGCAGGTCCGCCAACACCGGCCCGGCGAACTTGCCCTTCAGGCTCTGCAGATATTGACCGATCGGCGAGTCCGACAGCCGCCCGGAACGGATGAGGTCGAGCATTTCCGCATCCGCGTCGAATCCTGGCCCGAGCCACTCCCCCAGCGCCGTGTTGCTACGTTCGAACACCAGGTTGAGCAGGAGCGGCAGCACAACCATCATGGCCAGCGTGGCGCTCTTGGGCCACAGCAAGAGGCTGTTGAAGACCGCGTGCAATGCGATCGCCACGGCAAGGCCTGGAAGGAAGACCGCCACGCTGACGCGCCCGGCGCGTTGGACCAAGGCGAGTCCCGCGACCGCAAAGATCGCGGTCGCCCCGCCGTGCATCAGCGCCGTGCCGAACCCGCGCACGATCCATGTCCCCATGACCGCACGCTCCGCATGACCGAGATAGTAGACATTTTCGACCACGGCGAACCCGGTTCCGACGGCGAAGCCGAAGATCGCGGCATCGACCAGGAAGCCGATGCGGCGGGTGCGGATGAGGAACACGACGACCAGTCCCTTCAGGCACTCTTCCGTGACTGGGCCCACGTAGCGGGGGAACAGCGCTGGATCGACGTCGGTCATCTCGAGGAGACCGCCGTTCACCGCGTACGCCAGACCCGCAGTGAGCGCACCGACCGCCACGATCAGCATCACGAACCTGAGCGCGACCAGCTTGTAGCTGTCGAAGTACAGCAAGGCGCCGAGGAATGCGAGCACCGGCAGGAGCGCGACGGCAGCGGGCAGGAACAGAGCGTGCATGTCGACGCCCGTCTACATGATCTTCAGCGACACCATCCATTCACTGCCCACGCGATGGCCCGAGCGGTAGCCCAGCGCGTAGCCGATCGACAGGGTCATGTCGTAGCGATGGATCACGGTGAAGCGCAGGTCGGCCTGGGTGCCGACGCTGCCGTACGTCTTGCGCAGCGTCGAGCTTCCGGGATCGGTGAGGAGCCCTGCGGCAAACACCGAGGGCCGCAGCCAGGTTAGGTAGAAGCCCGGCGTACCCACCCGCTCGAAGGTCAGTGGCGGGAGGTTCAGCTCGACGAGCTCGCGAACGAAATTGAGCGCGCTCACTTCGTCGATGCCGAAGCCTGGCAGCGATGTGTACTCGCGGTAGCGCTTGATCGTGCCATCGTCGACATAGTTGTTACCGAACCCGCCGAAATAGAACTTGGCGACCGGGTCGTCGCGGGCGCCCTCCGCCGTCCCCGCGGCCGTGCGCATCCAAAGCGAAGCATGCGGGTAAGGCAACGCAAAGCCGACGTCGGCGAGCGCGCGTACCTGCGGCGTGACACGCCCCTTCGCCAGGCTCGCACGCACGTCGCCGGCCCAGACGAGTCCCTTCTCGTCCTCGACCGCACCCAGGGAGCGCCGGACATCGGTGAAATGCAGCCCGATGTCGAGGGTCGCGAGACGGGTGAACGGGGTGGCCACGTTCTGGGCATTGGGCAGGGTGTCGATCTTGTCGAGGTAGGCGAGATCCGTGATCAGGTTGAGGCGGCGCGGCTCGTCGTAGACCAACAGGTTGTCGTACCCGAACTTGACCGCAAGGCCCTTGCGGCCGCGCTTGGTCGGTCCGAAAAGATCGTAGAAGTCGGACTTGTTCCAGGACGCCCCGCCATGCCATCCCAGATAGTCACCGCTGATGTCGGCGTGCAGGCGCTCGCCGCCGGAAAGGGTTCCGGTCGGGGTGTAGGCCACCGTCGCATTGGCATTCGCGAAGTTGATCGGGTCCGAGAAATTGACCCGATAGCCAACGCCCGCGGAATCCTTGTAGCCCTGCAGCACCGGATAGGCGTTGGCGAGGCCGACGTGATGCAAGGGCGCATAGGGTCCCTGCCGGAGGATGAGCTGGTCGTAGTCGACGGTGCTCGCCGGCGGAACCTGCCAGGTCGTCACGACCGGATGCCTGTCGGCGAGCTCGGCTCCGAGGAACCTGATGGCGCTGACGTCCTCGATGACCTTGGGTTCGATGATCGCCGGGACGAACCCGGCGCCTGTGTAGGTCAACACCAGCAGCCGGCCGTCGGCGAGCGGGACCGGGCGAAAAAGTCCCGTTTCGGCGTTCGATACCGCGACCACGTCACCCGTGGCCACGTCGTACCGGAAGATGTTCGAAACGCCGGTGTAGTAGCTGCTGCCGTAGAGGTAACGGCCATCCCGGGAGAAGACAAAGCTCTCCGGTATGGATTGTCCGAACTTGAACTCGGACGCGGGCTTGAGATCGCCCTTCAGCAGCTTCGCGGTTTCCCATACCCGCACGTACTGGCTGGCATCGACCTCGCTCATCGACGCCGATAGGCGCTGGCCATCCGCGGAGATGTCCAGGTCATAGGGCACGTTCTCGTAAGAAAACGTGTGCACGTTGAACCAAAGGTCATAGGGATAGGGTATTCGGACGAGGGACGCGAGCCCGTTGTCGTGGCGGACGCCCCACAGTGAGCGGTCCACTGGGTTGAAGGCGAGGTCGCCGATGCGGACGTCCTCCAGCAGCATGCGCGAGGCGCCGGACTTCACGTCGACCGCCATCAGGTCACGCAGGGCGAGGTTGTCGTTGGTATAGAAGGCCGTGCCGGTCTGCGGATCGTAGGCGAACGAGGCGACGCGATAGTGCATCGCCCGCTTGATGTCGGCAAGCCGGCGCAGGCTACCGTCATTGGTATTTAGTGCCCCGACATGCTCGACGAACCCCGGGTAGCGGAACGCCGCGTAGATCGTCGCGTCCTTGTCGTCATAAAACATTCGGGAGATCGAGCCGACAGCGGCGGTGGTAATCGTTTTCATCGGCGTAATCGGGTGAGCTCGGACCGCGTCGAGGTTTTGACGCTGGAACGCGTGCTCGAAGGTGATCCAGTCCTGCCATGCCCGGTCGAGGGGCATGCCGAACACGTGCTGGAAGTTCCTGGCGTAGTCGCGCTCGCTGCTTTCATCGAGGCGCATCCATGCCACCACCTTTTCGGGTGAATGGGTGAGCGCCAGCCAGGTCATGAAGCGCGTGCCATAGAGATACGCGTTGGCCATGACCTGGAAATCGACCAGGGTGCCCTGCGAGACGAGGCCAAGCGGATCGTAGAAGCGCGTGCCGTCGCGCACCATCGCCCGGAAGACCATTTCGTCATAGCCCCCCTGGGCCCGCCCGAGGCCGCCGGCCATCCAGGTCTCCATGAAAACGGCGCCGCCCTCGGCATACCAGCGCGGCAGATTGAAGCGTGGGATCGTGAGGTAGCTGTAAAGCAAGGTCTCGGGGTTCTGCGAGCGCGGCGACACCTTGCCGCGGAAAATCTTGCGCCAGCGCCGCTCGTCCGAAGATCCGAGATCTCCCTGGGCGATATGCACCAGCTCGTGGTTCATCAGGGAATACATCCGCTCGCTCGCGGGAAACGTCTCAAAGGCGTGCGATAGCGGCTCGACGTCCATCAGCAGCAGGTTGCGTGGCGCCGCGATGGTGACGGCTACGGCGTAGTCGGAGAAATCCTTGAGCAGGACGGTGGTCGCCTCGGAGGGCAGCCAGCCGAACATACGCCGCTGCCAGGCGAGGGAATTGGTGAAGGTCCGAACCGCGTGCGGGACGAGATAACCCACCGGGTCGAAGTAGATCATCCGGACGTCTGGGGTCTCCACGTAGGACATGCCGAGCGGGTTGTCGTCGGCATGAGAAGCACACGACAGGAATGCAAACAACCAACACCACAGCCGACTGCGCATGCGCTCTCCCCTGGTTCCGGGCGGACCGTATCACAGTCGAGAACCACGTGCAAAAACAAGCCGCCAGCGCGAAGGCCGGCGGCTTGGTTAGTGCAAACGAGTGCTGGAATGACCCGTTGTTGCTCGCGTTACTTGACGCGTGCGGCGTTGCTCGCTGCATTGCCCGCCGCATTGCTGGCGGCGTTGGCTGCGTTGCCGGCCGCGTTGCCGGCTGCGTTCCCTGCTGCGTTCCCGGCGTTGCCGGCTGCGTTCCCTGCGTTGCCGGCTGCGTTCCCTGCGTTGCCGGCTGCGTTCCCTGCGTTGCCGGCTGC
>JBDSND010000008.1:0-20492 GCA_039915505.1 Casimicrobiaceae bacterium | reverse complement strand
CAAGCTCGGACGTATCGCTGCAGCAGACCACCCGGCGATGGAAGCGGCCATGACCGCTGTGGGGGCCGAGTGGGCAGAGGGCCTCGACAAGCGAGGCAAGCCGGGCTCGGTGGTGCTGCGCGAATTCCGCCAGGCGCTGCAGTAGCCAAGCCGGTGGCGTCCGCAAGCAGCTTCGCGAAGGTCGAGCATGCCCTCGCCAGGGTGGACGCGGTGGCGTCCACCATGGCCGGCGCCACCGTGATCGCGGTGATGCTGATCGTGGTCGTCGATGTCGTGCGACGCTATTTCTTCAATGCGCCGCTCGCATGGTCGTACGACATCATCTCGCTCTACCTGATGCTCGCAGCCTTTTACCTGGCGCTGTCGGAGACCCTGCGCCGGCATCACCACGTGGCGGTCGATCTCCTCTACGAACGGTTTGGGCTGCGCACCAAGCTGGCGGTCCGGCTCGTCAGCTGGATGCTGGCCGTGGTGTTCTTCGCCCTGGTTTTCGTTCTCACGGCGAACGGCGCCTGGATCAAGTGGCGGGGCGGCGACGTGGTCGCCGGCAGCATCCCCTGGCCGACGTGGTTGTCCTCGGCCATTGCTGCGCTCGGTAGCCTGCTCATCGCCGTGCGGCTGGCGTTCGTCGCGGTGGCAATGGCCGCGGCGCTCGTCACCGGCCGGGCTGATGTGGCCGCGGTCGCCGGTGTTGCGGCTACGCGCGAGCCAGACAACCTCTGATGCTCGCGCTCGGCGTCACCATCTTCCTGTTCGTGCTGCTCGCGGTGGGCATGCCGGTCGGCTTCGCGCTCGCGGTGGCCGGCACGGTGGGGCTTTATCTGATCGGCGGCGCATCGACGGTGTACGGGTTGGTGGAGACGACGGCGGTCTCGGCCGTCAGCTCCTACGAGCTCATCACCGTGCCGATGTTCCTGTTGATGGCTGATTTCGTGATCCTGTCGGGGGTGGCCGACGAGCTTTTCAACGCCGCGGCCAAGTGGGTCGGACGGGTACGCGGTGGTCTCGGGATCGCGACCGCGATCGCTGGCGCGGCGTTCGGCGCGATCTCCGGCTCGAGCACAGCGTCGGCGGCGACGTTGTCCGCCACCACCATTCCGGCGATGCTGAAGCAGGGCTACGAGCCGAAGATGGCGTGCGGGGTCGTGGCGATCTCGGGCACCCTGGCCATGCTCATTCCGCCGAGCATCGCTCTGGTGCTGTACGGCATCATCGCCGACGTCAGCATCGGCGCGCTGCTGATCGCCGGCATCGTGCCCGGCATCCTGGTGACCCTGACCATCGCCCTCACCGTGTACGTGCTCGTGGTCCTCGATCCGTCGCGCGCGCCGCGCGGCCAGAGTTATACGCTGCGGGAGAAAGTCGCAAGCCTGCGGGTCGCGGGACCGATGATCCTGCTTTTCATGGCGGTGACGGGAATCATATACGCGGGCGTGGCCACACCGACGGAGGCGGCCGGCATCGGTGCGTTCGGCGCGATGCTGCTCGCCTGGCGGGCCCGCCGCGTCACCCTCGCCTCGCTGCGCGATGCGGCCACCGGCGCCGCCGGCACGAGCTGCATGGTATTCATGATCATCCTCGGCGCGAAGATCTTCGCGTATTTCTTCACCCTCACCCAGACGACGCAGCAGCTGGTTGCCTTCGTGGGATCGCTGCACGTCTCCCCGTATCTCATCCTGGCGCTCATCCTGGCCGGCTACTTCGTGCTCGGCTGCATCATGGACCAGATCGCGATCCTGGTACTGACCGTCCCGATCGTCCTGCCTGTGATCAAGGCCCTCGGATTCGATCCGGTGTGGTTTGGGGTGATCGTGGTGGTCCTTGCCGAGGTCGGCCTGCTGACGCCACCCGTCGGCCTCAACGCCTACGTCGTCAGCCGTTACACCGGGCGGGCGGTCGGGGAAGTCTTCAGCGGAATCTGGCCGCACGTGTGCGCGCACCTGGTGTTGCTGGCGATCCTGGTGGCCTTCCCGTCCCTGATTCTGTGGCTGCCATCCACCATGCGCTAGGAGGAGCACCAACGTGACCAAACGCGAATCACCCGATCATCTCTCCCGGCCTGCGCGAGGACTGCACGTGCAATGGGTCGAGACGCACAAGGCGGACCTCGCCCAGGGCTGGAAGCCGACGTTCCAGACCTCGAGCGGCATTCCGGTCGACGCCGTGTACTCGCCGCACCAGCTCGAGCAATTCGGCTGGAGTTTCGAACGGGATGTCGGCTTCCCGGCCGAGGTGCCTTACACCCGAGGTTTCGTACCCAACGGTTTCCGGCGGAGCCTGTGGGAGATCGAGATGTATGCCGGATTCGGCTCGGCCGAGGACGCCAACAAGCGCTACCGCTACCTGATCGAGCACGGCAGCACGGGGGGCGTGTCGATCGCCCTCGACCTGCCGACCCAGATCGGCTACGACTCCGATCATCCGATGGCGCGCGACGAGATCGGCCAGATCGGTGTCGCACTCACCTCGCTCGCCGACGTCGAGCAGGTGTTCGAAGGCATCCCCCTCGACAAGGTGGGGCACATCTTCACCACCGCCAACTGCATCGGTCCCATCGCTATGGCCTGGTTCCTCGCGCTGTACGAAAAGCGCGGGGCGAAGACGGGCGACTGCATCGTGCAGATCCAGAACGATCCCATCAAGGAGTACATCGCGCGGGGCACGCAGTTCCTACCGATCGAGGCTTCCCTGCGCCTGGCGACGGATGCGATCCAGTACTGCAACACCGCGGCACCCGAGTGGCTGCCGATCTCGGTGTCGGGATCGCACATGAAGCAGGCGGGGGGCACCTGCGTGCAGGAAGCGGCGTTTACGCTCTGCAATGCCATTGCCTATGTCCAGGAGTGCTTGCGCAAGGGCATGCACATCGACGCGTTCGGCGACAGCCTCGAACTCCATTTCTGCACCGAAATGGATTTTTTCGAGGAGATCGCCAAGTACCGTGCCGTCCGCAAGATCTGGACCCGGCTCGTGCGCGAACGATTCGGCGGCACCACCGCGCGGGCACAGCATTTCCGGCTGCACGCCGCGACGTCCGGCCGGCCGCTCACCGCGCAGCAGCCGCTCAACAACATCGCCCGGATCACGCTGCAGGCGCTGGCGCAGATCCTCGGTGGTTGCGAGCAGACCCGCACCGCGTCATTCGACGAGGCCCTCGGCATCCCCACCCAGGAAGCGGCACGGACATCGATCCGGGCCAACCAGATCATCGGCTACGAGACCGGCATTCCGTACACGGTCGATCCGCTCGGCGGCTCGTATTTCGTCGAGACCCTCACCCTCGAATTCGAGCGGCGGATCACCGCCATCATCGAGGAGGTGGATCGCATGGGCGGCGCGCTCGAAGCTACCCGCCAGGGCTATTTCCAGCGGGCCCTCGCCCAGGGCGCGTACCGCGAGCAGTGCGCCGTCGAAAGCGGCGAGCAGATCGTGGTCGGGGTCAACCGGTTCCAGAGCGACGAGGCCCGGCCGGTGCCGGTATTCAAGCTCGATCCGGACGTTGCGACGCGGCAGGTGGCCAAGGTCAAGGCGGTGCGCGCGCGCCGCGACCAGAACGCCGTCGACGCTGCCCTGGCACGTCTGCGCACCGACTGCGCCGGCACGACCAACGTGATGCCCGCCGTGCTGGACTGCGTCAGGGCCTATGCGACGGTGGGAGAGATCGGCCAGGTTTGGCGGGAGGTGTTCGGCGAGTACGTGCCGGAGTCGATCCGATTCTGAGGAAGCGTCGCCGCAAGTGATCGCGGTCATCGGACAACATTCGCAGGTATTGAGAAAGTGGGGGCCAGCGTGTCCCGGAAAGCGAGCCAATGGAAAAGGACCAACAACGTCCGACGCGGGTGGTGCTCACCAAGGTGGGCCTCGACGGCCACGATCGCGGTGTGAAAGTGATCGCCCAGGCGCTGCGCGACGCGGGAATGGAAGTCGTCTACGCCGGGCTGCGCCGCACGCCCGAGGAGATCGCGCGCATCGTCCTCGAGGAGGATGCCGACGTGCTCGGCCTGTCGATCCTCTCGGGCGCAGTGGCGCCGCTTTCCCGCCGGGTCGTCGACGCCTTGCGGGCGCACGACCTCGACGATGTGCTGGTGGTCGTCGGCGGCATCGTGCCTCCGGAGATCGCTCCGGAGCTCGAGGCGCTCGGAGTCAAAGGCCGCTTCGGACCGGGCACGCCGATGAGCGAGATCGTCGCGTTCATCCGCGCCAATGCGCCGCGCGAGCGCGCTCTCTAGGAGCCACGATGGGACGCAACGTGTACATCACCGGCGTGGGTTTCCACCCGTTCGGCAAACATCCGGACCGGACCCTCAAATTGCTCGCCGCGACCGCCGCGCTGGCCGCGCTCGACGATGCCGGGCTCGATCCGCGCGCGGTCGACGCGGGGTTCTGCGGCAATGCCTATGGGGGTCTCCTCACCGGCCAGGAATCGATCCGCGGACAGACGTGGCTGCGTAGCATTGGCCTCGGCAGCATCCCGATGCTGAACATCGAGAACGCCTGCGCGAGTGGCGGCTCGGCCGCGCACCTCGCCTTCATGGGCGTCGCCTCCGGCAGCTACGACCACGTGCTGGTGATCGGCGCCGAGAAGATGTTCGTCGGCGACACGGCCCGGACCATCCGTGCCCTGGCGTCGTCGGCCGACCTCGAGATGACCGGGGACATCGGCCTGCAGTTCGCCGCCGTCGACGCGATCCGGGTCGCCAAGGTCATGGAGGAGGAGGGCCTCGATGCCTCGGACCTCGAGGACGTCACGGTCAAAAGCCACGACAACGGCGCGCTCAACCCGATCGCCCACTACCAGAAGCGCATGAGCGCCGCGGAGGTGCGCGCGTCACGCATGATCGCCGAGCCGCTGCGCCTCATGATGTGCAGCGCCATTTCCGACGGTGCCGCGGCGGTGGTGCTGTCCGCCACGCCCGGTCCCGGCCGGGTGCGCGTACGGGCATCCGCACTTGCATCCTCGCCGGTCCGCGGCCGGGTCGGGGACCGCACCACCGCGGAACTGGCGGTGGCGCGCGCCTATGCCGACGCAGGCATCGGTCCGCAGGACGTCGATTTTGCCGAAGTGCACGATGCGGTCTCGCCCGCGGAGTTCCTGTACTACCGCGAGCTCGGATTTTGCGCACCCGGTGACGTGAAGGCATTCGCGCGCGCGGGGCGCGCCAGGCTGGGAGGCGACAAGCCGGTCAATCCAAGCGGCGGCCTCAATTCGCGCGGCCATCCCGTGGCGGCGACCGGAATCGCCCAACTCGCGGAAGCGACCCTGCAGCTACGCGGCACTGCCGGCGCGCGCCAGGTCGAGGGGGCTCGCATTGGGCTCACCCACAACGCCGGCGGCTGGATCGACCGTGATCCGGCCATCTGTGCCATTCATATCCTCGAGCGCGAGGCCTGAACCCATGCGCAGCAGCAATCCCCATCTTTTCTCCCCCGACTCGGAGCGCGAGACCGGCGCCCTGCGCGGCACCCGCTGTCGTGCGTGCGCGACATACACCCTCATGGGCCTGGCGGTATGCCCGGTGTGCTTCTCGCGCGACGTGGAGCAGGTCGGCATCGGCCGGCGTGCGACCCTCGAGCACTGGTCGGTCGTGCACCACGGTGCCGATGGCTTTCCCGCGCCGTACATCATCGCCGAGATCAGAACCGACGAAGGTCCGGTGGCATTTGCACCGCTGGTCGCCGATCCCGCCCGCCTGGCCAAGGGCGCGCGGCTGGCGTTCCAGTTGCGGCCCCTGGCCGACGGCGAACGGGTAGGCTTCGCGTACGCGCTTGCGGAGGACGTCTCGTGAACGTAGCCGATGCGCTCCGCCGGGCCGTGGGCCTGCACGCCGGTCGCGTGCTCGTGATCTCCGGCGACGAGCAGCGCACCTATGCGGAAATCGGCACGCGGACCGACCGGCTCGCCAACGGCCTGCGCGCACGCGGGATCGCACCCGGCGATCGGGTCGCCACGCTGCTGGTCAATTCCGTCCGCTGTGTGGAGACCGATTTCGCGTTCGCCAAGGCGGGCATCGTGCGAGTCTCGATCAACCCGAAGCTCACGGGACGTGAAGCCGAGTACATCCTGGGCGACAGCGATGCCCGGGTGCTGGTCTACGACGCGGCCTTCGATGCCATGCTCGCCGAGTTGCGCCCGCGCCTATCGAAAGCACTGGCGCTGGTGCGGGTCGGCGGCGCGGAGGACGGCGCCGAGGATTACGAAGCCATGCTCGCAGCGGCCGATCCCGCGCCGCATGGCATCGCGATCGATCCCGAGGCGATCTACTGCCTCTTCTACACCTCGGGCACCACGGGTCGTCCGAAGGGCGTGATGCTATCGCATCGCTCCATCCTGCACGTCTCCTGGAACTTGCTCATGGAGATCGGCCCGCTCGTGACCGGCGAGAAGATCCTGCTGATGCAGGCGATGAGCCACGGCGCGGGCTTCTTCGTGCTGCCCTACGTCATGAAGGGCGGCACGGCGATCATCATGCGCGACTTCGATCCCGCCGAAGTGGTCGAGCTCGCGACCCGTCACGCGGTCGAGGTCATCAAGCTCGTTCCGACGATGCTGCAGCGCATGCTCCGGCTGCCGGGTATCCATACGGTGCAGTTTCCGCACCTGCGCGCGATCGTCTACGGGGCGAGCCCGATGCCCGCCGAGCCGTTGCGCAAGGCCATCGAGATCTTCGGGTCACGGCTGGTGCAGATCTATGGGCAGAGCGAGTGCCCCGTCACCCTGACGGTTCTTCCGGCCGACGAGCATCGCCCCGATACCGCGCACCCCGAGCGACTGACCTCCGCCGGACGTCCGTGGAGCAATGTCGAGATCCGCATTGCCGACGACGACGGCCACGACGTGGTGACCGGCGCGATCGGCGAGGTGGTGCTGCGCGGTCCGCATCTGATGAGCGGCTACTGGAAACGACCGGAGCAGAGTGCGGCTGCCGTGCGCGACGGCTGGCTGCGCACCAACGACATGGGTCGCATCGATGCGGCCGGCATGGTCTACCTGCTGGGACGCAAGGACGAGATGATCGTCAGCGGCGGCTACAACATCGCCCCGCGCGAGGTCGAGGACGTCCTTTACGAGAACGCACCGGTCGTGGAGGCGGCGGTGGTGGGCGAGGCCGATGACGAATGGGGACAGGCCGTCGTCGCCTATGTCGTGCTGCGCGACCCTGACGCGCCGCTCGAGCCGCTCATGGCGCACGCCAGGAGCGCGCTCGGCTTCAAGCGTCCCAAGCGCATCCACGTCATCCCCGACATGCCGAAGAACAGTGCCGGCAAGATCCAGAAGCGCGCGCTCGTCCCGACCCTCGCGGTACGTTCGCTCGGCACGGTGGAGCCGGCGACATGATTGCCGCCCTCGCGGAGCGCCTGCTGGAAGCACGCTTCCGGACGCTGAGCGGTGCCGCGCAACGAGCGCTGCTCCTCAGCCTACTCGCGAACCTGTCGGTGGCCGTCGCCGGACCCGCTGGCACGCGCCTGCCCGAGCCAGCGGCCGCTTCCGAAGGACACCTGCTGTTCAGCGGCCGCAGGACCCGCGACGCGCGCGCGGCAGCATTCTGGAACGCTGCGACGATGCATGCGCGCACCCAGGACGATTTCCATCCGATCGGCAACCTGCATGTCGGCACCGTCGTGATCCCGGTGGCGCTTGCCGGCGCCGAACAATCGGACGCCAGCGGCGAAAGCCTGCTGGATGCCCTCATCCGTGGGTATACCGCGGCTGCGGCGCTGTCGCGCAGCGTGTCGGCCCACACCACGCCGCGCGGCCTGCGCTCGACGGGCCTCTATTCGCCCTTCGGCGCCACGACCACCGCGGCGTCGCTACGGGCGCACGACGCACGGCGTCTGGGCAACGCCCTGGCGCTGACCGCGTCGATGGCGTCGGGCACCACCCAGTGCTGGGTGGACGGCAGCGACGAATGGCAATTGCACGTGGCCCGCGCCGCCGACGCCGGCATGCTGGCGGTGGAACTCACCGACCACGGTGTACGCGGAGGTTCGCATCAGCTCGACGGTCCCGCCGGGTTCTTTCATGCCCTGGCCGGATTCGTACCGTCGACCGAGGCGATCATCGCCGATGCCGATCCCGAGGCCGCCATCCTGGAGACGGTGCTGAAGCGCTACCCGGTGAGCGGCATCTGCCAGCCCGTGGTGCTGGCGGCGGAGCGCCTCGCGCATCGTGTCGGTCGCGACCCCGCCAAGGTGCGCAAGCTGACCGTCGCAATGACACCGTTCGAGATGCGCTATCCCGGCACCCTCAACAAGGGTCCGTTCCGGTCGTTCTCGGACGTGCTGATGAGCGCGGCGTTCTGCGCGGCCAGCGTGCTCGAGCAGGGTCGGCTGGTGTTCGAGGACCTCAATCGGTTCGAGAGCCCGTCCCGCGATGCGCTCATCGCCCGCACCGAGGTCGTGCCTGACGACGCCTTGGGCACTCTGTCGTGCCGTGTGACCATCAGTCTCGACGATGGCACCGAGTACGTCGAAGCCGTCCACGACGGCGGCAAGGCACTCGCGCTCGACTGGACGACGGTGGACGACTGGGCGGAAGCACTGTGGGAAGAGGGCGGCCGGCCGCGTGCGAATTACGCGCGGACCCGCGACACCGTGCTCTCGCTTGCCGACCGTCCTGGGCGTGACCTGATCGCCGCGCTGGCGGTCGGATAGCGCGCCGACGGGGGCGTTGCGGGTCCGGCGGCCGACGGTCCGGGCCTGGGGTCGCGGTCGCCAACTCAGCCGCCAGGCGGAACCGCGGGTGTCGTCACCACCCGCCGAGCAGGACGCCGATCCCCACGCCGAGCATCACCGCGCCGGCGACGCGCCCCACCACAAGCCCTCGCGGCGCCGCCTTCTCGACGAGGACAAGCAGCGCCAGGGCGGCGATCCACAGTAGGTTCATCACTCCGGCCACGAACAGCAGCGCCATCAGCGCCCAGCAACAGCCGAGACAGTAGGCGCCGTGGCGCAGGCCCATGCCGAACGCGCCCAGGGGGCCGTCGCGCCATCGAGATAGCAGGAATCCGAGCGGACTGCGGCAGTGGATGAGGCACACGCGCTTCAGCGGCGTGAACTGATACGCGCCAGCGGCACACAACAGCATTCCGCCCAGGAGGGGGCTCGACGCGGCCAGTGTCGGCGACAGCAACGCGGCCAGATGCAGGAGCCACTGTGCAAGGGTCGCCACCGCACTGAAGGCCGACCAGGCAAGCGCATAGCCCGACGCGAACCATAGCGTCGCAGCGACAGGCGAGCGGCCACGTCCCGCCTGTGCCTTGGCATACAGGTGCAGCACGGGCGCCGCCGCGGGCGCCATCATGCCGATCATCATGACCACCCACATGAGCAGTGTGAACGCCAGGTCACGCACGGCCCACGGCCGCGACACGTCGGCCATGGTCGCGCCGTGGGTGAGCATCGCCTCCATGTGCGCGTCCATCAGCACGAGATAACCCCACGACAGTGCGACGATCGCGAGGAGCGTGCCGCCCAGGATGAGGCGGTCGCGCGGTGCCGGGGCACCGATGCCAAGGTTTCGCGTCGGTTCGCCGGCCTCCATCTTCAGCCTATGGATCAAGGCAGCATGGCACGACCCTTGCGGTGCGCCGCGCGATGTCGACCACCTGCTTAAGCGCCGCGCGGTGCGCCGCGCTTAGGCTCCCTGCCAGCTGAAGGGCGCGTACTGGCCGTTGTTCCGGCCACCGGTGTCGTCCCAATCCATGCCGAGCGCATGCACATGGCTGCGGCTCGCGCGGGCGAGTGCAAAGCGGTTCGCCGCGGGATGACCGGTGTTGTCGAGCGTCAAAGGCTCCTTGGCCTCGGGATCGAGGCCCATCGCCCCTTCGGCAGCCATGTCGACGAGTTTGCCTGCCTTCACCGACCACTTCACGCCGTCGCGCTCGAACTTGATGGGCGCGGATTCCATCCCCGCGAACGAGCCGACCAGACCGGAAAGCGCGGCCATGGGGCCGCCCGCGGCACCCGAGGCAATGCCCTTGATGGCCTCGCGCTGCGCGTCGTTGGCACGCTCGTCGGCAATGACCCCGACCGACCAGTTGCCGTCGCCCATCGCGCCGGGGGTGTGGCCCAGCACCACGAAGCCGAGGCCATCGAGGGCGACGTCACCAAAGCGCCCGTGATCGATCTTGAACGCCATCGCGAAGTTGCACGCGCCCTTGCTCGGCTTAACGGCCATCTGCCCAGGGACGCACGGACAGATGAAATCGCAGTTGCAGGTCTCGAAGTACTGGCCGCTCACGTTCCATTTCGCGGATGCCATGGTCTGCCTCCTTGTTTCGCCTGCGTTGTGGGATTCGCCTTGCCTCATGGCCGGCGCATCGGACGCGTTGCCCACTATAGGCCGGCGAGCCTGCCGGCAGCAAGTCAGCCGCGCGACGCGGTTCGCTGACCATGCGGCCAGCGGATCGAGTCACCCGCGTCCGCGAACTCCTGGGGCAGCGACCCGTCGCCACACGGTCGAATTGGGCAAGTCGAGCCGGTCCGCTGTTCCCATGTAAAACTGCTTAGCGGTGCAACCGGTGCCACGTGCAGCCGCCATCGCATGGGGCGTGTCCACAGGGCACGGGTCACAGACAACCGGCTGCACTGGAACCTGGCGCAGTCGCCCCCATGTTCAACGGCGCACCGCCAGAACACACTCGTTTCGACTGTCGCGCAAGGGAAGACGCGGCCGCGCTCAACGGAGACCGAACCATGACGACCACCGCACCCGAAGTCCTTGACAACGCCGTCGGAATCGCTCAGCCACGGGCCGTCGAACGCATCATCGAGGGCCAGCCGACGAGCGACGGCGCCGGCGTGAAGCTCACCCGGGTGCTCGCGCAGCCCTTGCAGCGCCGGCTCGACCCCTTCCTGTTGCTCGATGCCTTCGGGACCGAGAATCCCCAGGATTACATCGCCGGATTCCCCGAGCACCCGCACCGAGGTTTCGAGACGGTGACCTACATGATCGACGGCCGCATGCGTCATCGGGACAGCGCGGGTCACGAAGGCCTGCTGCAGAACGGTGGGGTGCAGTGGATGACCGCGGGTCGAGGTGTCGTGCATTCCGAGATGCCCGAGCAGGCCGACGGCCGCATGGAGGGGTTTCAGTTATGGCTCAACCTGCCTGCCAAGGACAAGCTGCGCACGCCGTGGTACCGCGACTTCCAGAGTGACGAGATCCCCGCGGTCACCACGGCATTGGGCGTGCACGTGAGGGTGATTGCCGGGACCAGCCAGGGCGTCACCGGTGCGATGCAGCGCGAAGTGACCGAGCCACTCTATCTCGACCTGGCGCTGCCGGCCGGATCGCGGTTTGCGCAGGCCTTGGCGCCCACGCACAATGTCTTCGTCTACGTGTTCCGCGGCGCCCTGCGGATCGGTGGCACCGACGTCGCCATCCAGCGCATGGCCATCCTCGCGAACACGCCGGGCAGCGATGGCGTGGTACTGGAAGCGTCGGTGGACACCCGCGCACTGCTCATCGCCGGGGCTCCGCTCGGGGAACCGATCGCCCAGTACGGCCCGTTCGTGATGAACACCCAGGACGAGATCGTGAAGGCCGTGCGGGACTACCAGGCGGGTGCATTCACGGCGTGACGTGAACGGCCACGACGCGGATCACGGGCGGGCGGTGGCCCCCCCGCCCCGCTGGCGTTATGTCGGTCGCGGACACGCGCCGGGTGCGGGGCGACCTCCATGTAACCGCCACTCTTCAGTTCAGAGCGAGCGGACGAGTGCCAGTCACCCGATCGTACAGGTACGGAATCCGACAAATGGATCGTGTCGGTCGGGAGTGTAGAAGTTGCGAAATCCCGGATGCACGAGCCGCGCGCGCGTCGCCCACGAGCCACCGCGCAGGACGCGGTGCGTGCCAAACCAGGGCGCGGAGTAGTCCTCGTAGGGATCGGGCGCGAAGCCTGGGTAGGGCTCGAAGGGCGACGCCGTCCACTCCCAGACATTGCCGATGAGGTCGGTCGGATGCGCGGCCAGTCGGACCGGCCGTGGACCCAGGGCCTCGCCATCGAGGCGCGCGGACTCGAACGCAGCATCATCGGACGGCTCGGCCTGCGACCGCTCGCCCGCGCCGTATGGCTCGTCTTGGTCTTCGCCCGCGGCCGTGAACCACCGCGCCCCCGCTTCCCACTCGATCTCGGTCGGTAACCGCCGGCCAGCCCACCGACACCAGGCCTCGGCCTCGTGGGCGTTGACGTGCTGGACCGGTTCGGTGGGTGCGAGCGGCATCTGTCGCGCGAACCGTCGCACCTGCCAGTTGCCACGTGGGCCACGCGGTCCGCGCGGGTCCCGGGACCAGTACGCCGGCGCGGTGCGCGCCGCGGTGGCGAGCCAGGCTCGGCCGGCATCCGACCAGAACTGCGTGCGGCGATAACCGTCGTCGTCGACGAACGCCTGGAACTCGGCATTGGTCACGCTGCATGCCGCCATCCGGAAGGCGTCGACGTGCACCGGATGCGCCCATTTCTCGTTGTCGAATACGAATCGGCGTGTAGTGTCCTCGCGCCGCGCGCCGCGCGCGTAATCGTGGGCGGGGATGGCGACGTCGTCCTTTCGCTGCCCGCGCCCGGCCATCTCATCCGCCCTGCCGTGCTCCACGGTCGCCTGCCGCGCCGGCGCCGGCAGGCCGAGCGTCTGCAGGGTCATGAGCAGCGCTTCGGCGTGCATGTCCTCGTGATAGAGCGCGAGCTCGAAGAAGTAGCGATCCTCGGCGACGGCGAGGCGCGTCAGCGTGGCCTCGAGCGTGGCGTCCATGTAGGTCGCCAGCGCATCGCCATCCGGAAGTGGCAGGTCCCAGCGGGTATCGTGGGGTACCACACTCGAATTCCACAGCACGTCGGCGTCGGTATGCAGAGCCGGGACGCGGGGGGCGCTGCGAGGCCCACCCCGTACGCACCAGTATTCCTGGAACCAAGCGAGATGCCCGAGTTCCCATAGGGGCGGGTTGACGACCGCCAGCAGCGGGAAGCGGCGCGCTGGCGCGTCGAGATGCGCATAGATCGACAACGTATACTCGCGCGCTTCGCGCAGGGCGCGATGCAATTCGTCCGGCGTGCGCGGCGCGCGCGAACGCGACCTTTGGGGTGTCATGGTCAAGTCTCGAACGGCTTGGAGGGTTGTCATTGCCACGCCGTACCTGGCTGCGGCCAATAACGGCAACTGGCGCACCGCGGCCCGCTGGGCGCGGCTCCTTGCGCAGGATTACGAGGTGATTGTACAGGCGAGCGATGCACCACTGCCGCGCGCCTGCGACACCCTGATCGCGTTGCACGCGCGCCGCAGTCGAACCGCAGTGGCACGCTGGCGGGAGGAGGGCCGGGACGGTGCGGTGGTGGTCGCGCTGACGGGTACGGATCTCTATCGCGACATTTCGGAACACGATCCCGATGCCGTGGCGTCCCTCGCTGCGGCCGATGGCTTGATCGTCTTGCAGGAACACGCCCTGACGGCGGTGCCGGCGCGGTATAGGTCCAAGACCCGTGTTGTCTACCAGTCGGCCCGAACCTTGACGCCTCGCCCGGACCGGACCCGGGCGGGGGGCCGACTGGCTTGCGTGTTGGTGGCGCACCTGCGGCCCGAAAAGGATCCGGAGACGGTGCTGGCGGCTTGGTGCGCGCTCGATCGTCGGGCGGCCCTGCGCCTGACGGTGGTCGGCGAGGCCCTGGACAAAGCGCTCGGCGCAGCGCTGAAAGCGGCAGTCGCGCAGGACGCGCGGATACAATGGCAGGGCGCGCGGTCTCATGCCTGGACGCGGCAGGCAATCAAGCGTGCCGACCTTCTCATCTGCTCATCGCGCATGGAAGGCGGCGCCAATGTCGTGGTCGAGGCCGTCACCGCGGGGACGCCGGTGCTCGCGAGCCGCATGTCGGGCAACCTCGGCATGCTGGGCGAGGATTACGCGGGGTATTTCCCGGTCGGTGATGCGGCCGCGTTGGCGCGGCTCGTCGCGCGCTGCGCCGAGGATCCGAGCTTTACCGCGCGCCTCGGACGTCAATGTGCGGCGCGCGCGCCGCTTTTTGCACCGGCTGCGGAGCGCGCCGCGCTTCGGGCGGCAATCGACGCCGCTCATGCTGTCCGGTCACAGGATGCCGTCGCGCAAGGCGTCTTGCTCTCATCACCCAGGAAGGACACACGATGAACGCTCCCGACGAACTACCGCTGCGACTCACCCAGTTCAGTCATGGCGGCGGCTGCGGCTGCAAGATCGCCCCGGGTGTACTGCAGCAGATCATTGCGAAAACGGGCCCGAGCATCGTGCCCAAAGCATTGCTCGTGGGCATCGAGACCGCCGACGACGCCGCGGTGTACCAGATCAACGAGCACCAGGCGATCGTTGCCACCACCGATTTCTTCATGCCCATTGTCGACGATCCGTATGATTTCGGCGCCATCGCCGCGACCAACGCGATCTCCGACATCTATGCCATGGGTGCGACGCCGCTCTTCGCCCTCGCGCTGGTCGGGATGCCCGTCAATCGACTGCCCGTCGAAACCATCCGGCGCGTGCTCGAGGGCGGCGAGGCGGTTTGCGCGAAGGCCGGCATTCCCATTGCCGGCGGCCACACCATCGATTCGGTCGAGCCGATCTATGGCCTGGTCGCGATCGGGATCGTCGACCCCAAGAACCTCAAGCGCAATGCCGGCGCCCGACCCGGCGACGTGCTGGTGCTGGGTAAGCCCCTTGGGGTGGGCATCTACAGCGCGGCGCTCAAGAAGGAACGCCTCGACCCGGAAGGCTATCGCGCCATGATCGCCAGCACCACCCAACTCAACACCCCGGGCATCCCCCTGGGACAACTCCCCGCCGTGCATGCGCTGACCGATGTCACCGGCTTCGGCTTACTCGGCCACCTGATGGAAATCTGTCGCGGCTCGGATGTCGGCGCCGAAGTCGACCTCGCCAAGGTGCCGCTGTTGCCGGGCGTGCTCACGCTCGCGCGTGATGGCTTCTTCACCGGCGCTTCCGGCCGCAACTGGGAAGCCTACGGCGACGAGGTGGGACGCGAGGCGGTCGACGACGCGCAACTTGCCGTCCTGACCGATCCGCAGACATCGGGCGGATTGCTTGTCGCCTGTGACTCCGCGGCGGTGCAGGACGTGCTGGCGATTTTTCGCCGCGATGGCTTTGCCGAGGCCGCCGTCATTGGCCACATCACCTCCGCGCAGTCGCCACGGCTGCGCGTCGTCTAAGCATTTCAATTCCTAGGAGACCGTCGTGCTGGCCCGCCTTGCTACCGTTGTCACCCTGATCAGCCTGCTCGGTATCGGCATGGCCCCATCCGCCGCAGCACAGAACGTCCTGCGCGTATCGGCCATTCCCGACGAAGCCCCCACCGAATTGCAGCGTAAGTTCGAGCCACTGGGCAAGTATCTCGAAGCCAAGTCCGGCATGAAGGTGCAGTTCACGCCGGTCACCGACTACGCCGCCACGGTCGAGGGTCTCGCCGCCAAGAAGCTCGACATGGTCTGGTACGGCGGCTTCACGTTCGTGCAGGCGTATGTGCGCACCAACGGCACCGCGATTCCGCTGGTGCAACGCGTCGAGGACGAGCAGTTCCGCTCGGTGTTCATCACCCAGGCGAATAGTCCGATCAAGAGCCTCGCCGATCTCAAGGGCAAGAGCTTTGCATTCGGGTCGGTGTCGTCGACCTCGGGGCACCTCATGCCGCGGTTCTTCCTGAAGGAGCAGGGGATTGACGCGGACAAGGACATGCGCGTCGCCTTCTCCGGGGCACACGATGCGACGGCGTTCCAGGTGCAGGGCGGCAAGGTCGATGCCGGGGCGCTCAACATCTCGGTGTGGAACAAGATGGTCGACGAAAAGAAGATCGATCCATCGACGCTGCGGGTTTTTTACACCACTCCAACATACTACGACTATAACTGGACCGTGCGCGGCGACCTCGATCCGGCGATTGTCACCAAGCTGCGCGATGCGTTCCTGTCGCTCGACCCAGCCAAGCCCGCGGACCGCGCAATCCTCGACTTGCAACGCGCGACAAAATTTGTGCCGACCAAGGTAGAGAACTACAAGGGCATCGAAGCTGCCGCCAAGTCCGCGGGCTTGCTGAAGTGATCCTGCGGGCCCGGGCTTTCGGTCCATCGGAGCCGGGCCGTTGATGGTTGCAACCGCCGAGCTCGTCGCGCCCCCGGCGTCGGCGCACACTCTTCACGCGCTCGACTCGGTCGTCGTCAACTACGCCGGCGGTGCACGTGCGCTCGACGGCATCTCACTCGCGTTGCCGGCCGCCGCCCAGGTCGCGATCATCGGTCCTTCCGGAGCCGGCAAGACGACCCTGCTGCATACCCTCGGCTGTGCCATTCGACCGACGAGCGGCAGCGTGTGGATTCAGAACACCGATCCCTGGTCATTGCCGCAAGCGGCGCTGCATCGCTTTCGCCGACAGTTGTTTCTGGCGCCGCAGGTACCGCCGTTGCCGCCGCGCCAGCGGGTGGTGCACGCCGTGCTTGCGGGCCGGCTTCCGCAGTGGACGCTGTGGCAGGCGCTGGGATCGCTCGTCGCGCCGCGCGACCTCGACGACGTCGCCGCAGCGCTGGCCCGCTTCGACGTCGCCGACAAGCTGTTCTTGCGCTGCGACCGGCTCTCGGGCGGCGAGCGCCAGCGGGTCGGTCTCGCCCGGCTGCTGCTTTCGGAAGCGCGGCTGTTCCTGCTCGACGAGCCGGTTTCCATGCTCGATCCGGCGCTCGCGCTGGCAGCGCTCGCAACCCTGCAGAGCGAGGCCACCGCACGGGGTGCAACCCTGGTGGTCAGCCTGCACGCGGTCGATCTTGCGCTGGCGCGCTTCGATCGGCTGATCGGCGTGCGAGCGGGCCAGGTGCTGTTCGACCTGCCACGCGAGCGCGTCGATGCGGCCCTGCTCGAATCGCTCTATGGACGGGAACTGTCCAGCTCGCTGCAGGAAGCTAGCAGCGAGGCGTTCAAGCTCAAGCTGCCGACCTGCCGCTGATGACCGCCACGCCCGCAACATTGGCGCATTGCGTGCGCGGGCCCTCCCAAGGCGCTGGCCCTCTCCCGGCAAGGGGGTTGGCGCAGCCCACGATGTGGGCAAGCCTGGGCGTTCGATGAGCACACTCGCCAGCGGCGCGGCGCCGACCCCGCCCCGCGACCCGGTGCTCGCGCGCCGTTTCGGGTGGGGCTTGATTGCGGTCGCGGTGATCGTGCTGAGCGGCTGGATGACGGAGTTCGACCCTCGCACGCTGTGGAGCGAGAGCAGCACCCGCGCGCTCCTGCAGTTCGTGTCGAGCTCGGTGCCGCCAAAGCTCGCGCCCGACTTCCTTGCCCTGGTCGCACGGGCGACCTGGCAAACCATCGCCATCGCCACGGTCGGCACGACCGCGGCGGTCGTGCTCGCGATTCCCGCGGCCCTGGTCGCGACGCGCCGGTTGTCGATCTCCGCACTGGTCGGGCCGCGCATGTGCGCGCGCTGCGCTGCCGTGCGGCAGACGGTGAGAGCCGTGCTGATCCTGCTGCGTTCGGTGCCGGAAATCGTGTGGGCGCTGTTGTTCGTACGCGCGGTCGGTCTCGGCGACACGGCCGGTGTGCTGGCGATCGCGCTCACCTACGCCGGCATGCTGGGCAAGGTATACACGGAAATCCTGGAGAGCACCGATCCGGAGGCGACCCGCGCACTGCTCGCCAGCGGCGCGTCACGGCTGCAAGCGTTCCTGTATGGCAGCCTGCCGGCGGCATTGCCGGAGCTCACGTCGTACACCATCTACCGCTGGGAATGCGCGATCCGGGCCTCCGTCGTCATGGGCTTCGTCGGTGCCGGCGGACTGGGCATGCAGATGGAACTGTCGCTCAAGATGCTTGCGGCCAACGAAGTGCTCACCATGCTTGCCGTGTTCGTGATGCTGGTGTTCCTGGCCGATGCCACGAGCACCCTCCTGCGTCGATGGGCCGGGTGAGCGCGCCGAGCCCCACCGTGCCGGTGCCTGCGCGGCGTTGGCGACCGATCGTCGCCGTGGTGACCTTCCTGGCCTTACTCACCGCCTCGATCGCTTCGATGTCGGGCGACTGGGCGAGCCTTTTCTCCCGCGATTCGGCGCAGCGGATGGCAAGCTTCGCAGCCAGCTTCTTTCCACCGCGCACGGATGCAGCGTTCCTGTGGAAGGTCAGCGTCGGTGCGGCCGAGACTATCGCGATTTCCCTTCTCGGGACGGTGCTGGCCGTTATCGGTGGCATGGCCCTGGCCCTGCCCGCGTCCCGCCGGCCGGGGACCCCGGTGCGGGGATTGACCCGTTTCGTGCTCAACGTACTGCGCGCGGTTCCGGAGCTCGTATGGGCGTCGATCATTGTCATCGCTGCGGGCCTCGGGCCGTTTGCCGGCGTGCTCGCGCTGGCCGTGCATACCATCGGCGTGCTCGGGAGGCTGTTTGCCGATGCCCTGGAGAACGTCCCCATGGAATCGCGCGCGGCCCTGCGCAGCAACGGTGCATCGCGCGGCTCGGCGTTCTGGTACGCGACCCTGCCGCAGGTGTTGCCGCAGGCGGTGAGCTATTCTCTCTACCGCTGGGAGAACAATATCCGTGCCGCATCCGTGCTCGGCCTCGTGGGCGCCGGCGGACTCGGCCAGCTCTTGTATTTTCACCTCTCGCTGTTCCAGGTCCAGGAAGCCGCGACGGTGATCATCGCGATTCTCGTCCTGGTGGGCATGGTCGACGCGGCGAGCTATCGCATCCGGACCCGGCTCGCCGCGTAGCGCCGAATCAATCGCCCGGATCCCGGGTCTCCAGCTCTCTTCGTCGAAGGTCGCCGCGCCAGTCGCGGGATAGCCGGATCGTAGCGCCCGAAGGCATCGAGGCTTCGCAACCGTCTCTCGCCACTCGCGCGTCGCCACCCAAAGGCTCGAGGATCACGCGCATGCTGTCGGCGGCGTCTCGATTTGCCGTCGACCCCCTGGATGGGCTGCCGGGGAAGCGCCGGCACACTGCGTGATTCGTTCAGTGCCCCGGTGGGCCGGCCGGTTGCCATTCGAAGCCGGACCGTGAATGTGGCGCCCCGGGACTCGACGCGGCGGTGGTACCCCCTTGTCTCCAACAGGCTGCGGGCGTGGGCCAAGCCGATGTCCCAACCGCTCGAACCCTCGATCCCTCGCGCCTTCACCGCTGGCGGCGGCGATGCGATCGAAAGCGCACTATCGCCCGCGCCGGTCATGGCCTGCGGCCCGAGGCGGTGGTGCGGGTGCTCGGGGCGGCACCGAGGCGACGCGAGGCAGCCCCAGGAAGCACGATCATGTTGCTACCGGCCGGGTGGCCTGTAAGGAAGGCCGCGCGGCGATACGCTCATGCCAGCGCGCCAGATTGTCGCGCCCCGCCCGCCACGGCCGCTGCGCAAAGCGGAAATCGAGGTAGCCCAGCGCGCAGGCAAGCGCGAGATGGCCGATGTCGAAGGATCCCTCCAAGGTGGCTGGATCCTTATCCAGCGCGTCGAGGGTATGGTCGATCTTGGCGTATTGGCCATCCAGCCATGCGTCCCAGCGCAGCGGTGCGGGCCGCATCATCGTCTCGTAACGGGCCAGCAGCGCCGCGTCGAGGACGCCGTCGGCAAGCGCATGCAGACGCAACGCCAGCCAGCGGGCATCGCCGTCACGGGGGAAGAGCTTCCCGCCGCCCATCGCGTCGAGATACTCGCAGATGACCACCGAGTCGACCAGGGTGACGCCGTCGGCGCGCTCGAGCGCGGGAACCTTCATCAACGGATTGCGGGCGGCGTAGGCGTCGTTGGGTTGCGCGGGCGAGACCGTCATGGCGACGAGCTCGAGCGAGTCGGCGAGTCCGACCTCGTGGGCGCACGCCAGTACCTTCCGGGCGTAGGGGGAGGGTTGCGAAAAATAAAGCTTCATCCTGGCTGTCGGAGTCATGGCACTTTCCGGAAAGGACGGCCGGTGCAAAGCGATCGTGCAGGGGCCGCGGGTGCGAAGGATACCTCGCGCCGCATAGCCGCCGCGCGAGGGCCGCGCTCGCCGTCGCGCCGCCCTACAGCAGTTTCGGCGAACTGCCTACAGGCTAGCCCTGGGGGCAAGACTACCGTACTGAACTGAGGGGTACAGCAAGGCGCGCAGGTTACAGGGGGGCGCCGCTGCGGCCATCCTCCGAGGGAGGCAACAGGATGCGCGACGCGCTGATCATCGACGACACGGCCCAAGAGGCCATCGCACTCGGTCGCATGCTTGCGGCGGGGGGCTGGCGCTCGACCACCTGCGGTAACGGCGATATCGCGCTTGCGATGCTGGATTACCAGCCTTTCGACCTGGTCGTCGCGGACGTGGTCATGGAGGGCATGGTAGGCACGGCACTCCTCGATGCGATACGATCCACCCCGACGCGCTATTTCATGCCGGTAGTGTTCGTCAGTGCCATGCCCGAATCACGCGTGCGTCGAATCATCGACGGCGACTACATGTTCCTGCGCAAGCCGTTTTCGCGGCCGGAGCTCATGGCTGCGGTCAATCAGGCGTCGCTGCGATCCC
>JBDSND010000189.1:0-7496 GCA_039915505.1 Casimicrobiaceae bacterium | reverse complement strand
TCCGACCCGGGTGCGGCACCGAGCAACAGGGCGCCGACGCTGTGGGCAACCGCTCCCATGGGCAGATCCGCGAAGCACCCGCGGGCGTGGGCGAGCGCCGCGGCCATATCCTGGACCGCCCAAAGGTCCATGCCGCCCTGCACGCCGCGCAAGCTGCCGGACCGCGACGCACCGATGCCGCGGTAGTCGAACGTGAGCACCGCCGCGCCGCGCCCGGCGAGGTAGCTCGCAAGCCGGCGATAGAAGCGCGCGGCGATGCCGGCCCCGCAGGCCACCACCACCACGGCCGTCGGTGGCAGGGCATGGATGCCGGGCACGAACCAGTTCGCGGCGATTTGCGTGCCATCGGCGGTGAGGAGCTCGACGGCACGCTCATCGACATCGAGCTTCGCGTCGGGGTCCGACGCCGGCGCGGGCAAGCCTCCTCGGCATGGCACGGTGGTGACCCCGGTTTCACGTAAGGCAGACTGTCGGAAGACTATAGCAAGACGTCGCATCACGCCGTCGCGATTCGCATCGATTCGTCAAGGCCGATAGCGGGGCGAAGGCAACATTGACCATCGCCTCCCGTGCCTTCTCCCCCGTCGCAATCGGACCGCTTCACGTCGTACCCGTTGCCGCAGGGCCGACGCGCGCCCCGCACACTGATTCCACCAAGAGCCCCGCCTGGACCGTCGATGCCGCATACGCACGCACTGATCCATCTAACCCCGGACGCGGTCGCCGCGCTGCGTCGACCGACCGCGAGCGCGGTGGGCCTGCCACGCCAGCTCTATACTGACCCGGGCTACTTCGAGATCGAGCGCGATCACGTACTCGCGGCGACCTGGGTCTGTGTCGGCATCGCCAACGACGTGCCGCACCCTGGCGCCGTCGTGCCCTACGATTTCGGCGGCATGCCGCTGTTGCTCGTGCGCGACCACCAGGGCGAGATCCGCGCGTTCCACAATGTCTGCAGCCACCGCGGGGTGCAGCTCGTGGCGGAGCCCTGCACGGTGCGTAGGGCTATCGCCTGTCCCTATCACGCTTGGACGTACGCCCTCGACGGCAGGCTCCTGCGGCGACCGCGCTTCGGCGGTCCTGACAGCTCCGCCGCGGGCGATGTGTTCGATCCAGTCGCGCTGGGACTCAAGCCGGTGCGCTGCGAACGCTGGCACGAGCTCGTCTTCGTCAATCTCGACGGACGCGCGCCGCCGCTGGCCGATTACGTAGCGCCACTGGCGCAGCGCTGGACGGACCGCGATTTCTCCCTGTTGCGCCATGGTGGAAGCCTACACTTCACCATTGCGGCGAACTGGAAGCTGGTGATCGAGAACTTCTGCGAGCGCTACCACCTGCCATCGGTCCATCCCGCGCTCAACCAGTATTCGAGCATCGATCACTCCTTCCAGATCATTGGCGAAGGACTGTTCTCGGGCGTCGGCAGCACGTCCTACGCCCCACCCGCGGTAGGCGATACCACGCTACCCGGCTTCCCCGGCGTGCCGGAAGAGCGGCGCAATCTCGCCGAGTACATCGCTCTCTTCCCCAACGTGATGCTCGGGTGCCTCTACGACCACGTCTACGCCTTCATTCTCCAGCCGGTCGCGGCCGATCGCACCTTGGAGCGCTTCGAGTTCTTTTACGTGGGTGACGAGGCAATGGACACCCAGCACGCCGCGGCACGGCTCGACTGCGTGGAGCGCCGGCAGCGCATCAACGGCGAGGACATCGGCATCGTTGAGCGGCTGCATGCAGGGCGGCGCTCTCCGGCCATGAATGGCGGCGTCTTCTCAGCAGCGTTCGAGGACACGACCCACAACTTCCAGAAAACGCTCTTGGCCCGCCTGGCGCACGCCGGGCTGCTGCACGGCGAGCCCACGGCCTCCGCAGGTCGATCTGCCTGAAAGTCCGCATCGGCGGGGTAACATCGCGCGCATGCCGCCGACCGCCCGTCGTTCCCGGGGAGCGGCGAGCAGCCCTGGTACGACCCGCGGCAACCCTGCCGGCGTTCGTGCCACGGTGGCTCGCCCGCCCGCTGCGCCGCCCTACCGCGTGGGCTTCCTGCTCGTGCCGGAGTTTCCGATGATGGCGTTCGCTGCCGCCATCGAGCCGCTGCGGTCGGCCAACCGGCTGGTCGACGAGACCCGTTTCTCCTGGCAGCTCTTTTCCCGCGACGGGGCGTCGGTCCGCGCCAGCAATGCCATCGAGATCGCGGTGCATCGTGCCGTCGGCGACGACTGTCCGCTCGACCTGCTATTGATCTGTGCAGGCACGCGCGATGCAGGGGCCGGCGACGAGGCTTCGATCCGGTGGTTGCGGGCACTCGCGCGGCGCGGGGTGGCGCTGGGCGGGGTGAGTCTGGGTGCCTACGCGCTCGCGCACGCCGGGCTGCTGGATGGCCGCCGCTGTGCAATGCACTGGGAAAGCCTCGACGCCTTCGCCCACCGCTTTCCGCGCATTAAACCCACCACCGATATTTTCGTCATCGACGGCAATCGGTACACCTGTGCGGGAGGGACGGCGGCGATGGACATGATGCTGCAGGTGATTGCGGACCGGAACGGCCGCGATCTCGCCAATAGCGTCTCCGAGCAGTTCATCCATTCCCGCATCCGCGACACGCGCGATCCCCAGCGCATGAACATCCAGAGCCGCCTCGGGGTCGCCAACGACAAGCTGATTGCCGCCGTGGCGATGATGGAGGACGCCAGCGAGGACCCGCGGCCGGTGCAGCAGATCGCTGCCGACGTCGATCTTTCCCCCCGGCAACTCGAGCGATTGTTCGCGAAGTACTTGCGCACCACGCCCGCGAAGTACTACCTCGACCTGCGGCTCGCGCGGGCGCGGCTGTTGCTGCTCGACACCACCCATCCGATCCTCGACGTCGCGGTTGCTTGCGGTTTTGCGTCAGCGTCCCATTTCAGCCGCTGCTATCGCGCGCTCTACGGCCGGCGCCCGAGCGACGAGCGCACCGGCAAACCGAGCGTCACGTCACCCCGACGCGCCTGACCCCAGCCGGATCGCCGGCCATCCGAGGGGCGTGGCTTTGCGCCCGGCAACCGGCGCCGGCCCCAAGGCGAGGCGGGTCGCGACGCGCATGAAGGAGCTACCCGAGATGAATGCCGCCATCAGCCCAACCCAGTCCCCGCCCGTTCACACCGGCAGTTGCCTGTGTGGCGGCGTGCGCTTCGAGGTGTCCGGCGCGCTGCGCGACGTAGTGGAATGTCACTGCGCGATGTGCCGCAAGACCCACGGCCACGTCGCCGCGTACACGGCGGCGCCACATGCCGCGCTCCGGTTCGCGAGCGAGCGAACCCTCGCGTGGTACGACTCTTCGCCGGTCGCGCGCCGCGGTTTCTGCAACACCTGCGGCGCTAGCCTCTTCTGGCAGCGCGCCGCTGCCGACGTGATCTCCATCGCGGCGGGCACGCTGGACAAGCCCACCGGTTTACAGACGACCCTGCAGATCTTCGTCGACGACGCGGGCGATTACTACACCATCCGGCGCGACGTCCCACGACGGGTTGAATAACGAGGGCAGCCGCCAGCAAAGCGCCCAAACAGCGCGAGGCGCTGGAGATTACACGCCCCGGACGTCGGGCAAAATCCTACGAAGCGGTCCGATCGTCCAGGGATTGTCGAGGGGTCCAGTACGTATTGTGGTTTGCACGCAGTCGCTCTATATTGAAACGTCCTGCGGACCACTTTCTCGGGAGTCTGCGTCATGATCGAATCAAAGGCATTGCTTGATGTCTTGCGACAATCTGCTGATGCGCGGGCGGTCGAGGTCATCGAGGAGTTGATTCAAGATGGGTCCGACCGCGATCTTTGCCGCGTCAACGTGATCGATTTTGCGAAATCGACCGGCCTCGACGAGGAGCGCGCGGTTGCCGCGTTCTTGCATGCAGCCCGACTAGGCATCTTCGATCTGTCATGGAACATGCTCTGTCCTGGTTGCGGCGGCGTGCTAAGCGCCAGTGCGACGCTGAAGTCGTTCGATCACGATCAGTACGACTGCGCGCTGTGCTCGGCGGGCTACGAGCCGACGCTGGATGAAATGGTCGAAGTGACATTTACCGTCAACCCGCGGGTTCGCAAGATCGCCGCGCATGAACCCGACAAACTTCCTCCTATCGAATACTTCCGCCAGGTGTTCTGGGGTTCCGGAATGGACCTGCCCGATGAGCTCGAGACCAGGCTCGACGAGTTCACCATCGAAGCCCTGGAATTGCCGCCGGGCGAAAAAGCATTGCTCTCGCTGCAGCTGCCGGCCGAATTCATCATCATCTTCGACCCGGTGACGCACGGGGTGCAGTTCGTCGACGTGAAGGGCGAACCCACCAAGGAACGCCAGACGCTCACCGTCGTCTTCAACAATCTGCATGCGCCGACCGGCAAGCTGGAAATGCGCCCGGGTCCGCTACGGCTCTCGGTGGAGAATCGCACCGACCGGCGCATCCTGCCCGGTGTGTGGATTGCCAATGACGTGTTACACGACATGCTCGGTAAGCGAAAGCCATTCCTGACGGCCAAGCGCCTGCTGACCAACCAGACGTTTCGCGACATCTATCGTACCGACACGCTCGACGTCGATCAGCGGCTGAAGATCACCAGCCTGACATTCCTGTTCACCGATCTGAAGGGGTCGACGGAACTCTATGAGCGCGTCGGCGATCTCGTCGCCTACGATCTCGTCCGCGAGCATTTTCGCGTGCTGCACGAGATCGTCGCGGCGGAGGCCGGCGCCGTCGTCAAGACTATCGGCGATGCCGTGATGGCGACCTTCCCGACGCCGGATCGCGCGCTCGCCGCTGCCTTGCGGATGCGCGAGGCGATGCAGAAGATCAACGCGGAGCGCGGCAACGAGGACCTGCTGCTCAAGATCGGCATTCACGAAGGACCGTGTCTTGCGGTGAATTTCAACGATCGCCAGGACTATTTCGGGCAAACCGTCAACATGGCGGCGCGCGTCCAGGGTCTCGCCAAATCGCGATCGATTTTCGCCACCAAGTCAATCGTCGCGGACCAGCGCGCGGCGAAGATCCTCGAAATGGCAGATCTGCAACCGATCGAGCAGCGGGCGGCGTTGCGCGGGATCACGGGCGACGCGCTGGTCTACGAGATTCCCTGAGCAATTGCGGCGGGCGGCGTGCCCATCAACGCCCCGGCGCTCACTTGGGCACGTGGTCGCGTTGCTGCAGATGGTCGACAGGCCCGCCGCGTCGGCCGGAACGAGAGCGGCAAAGCCGCCGCTGCGAGATCCGCGCTGGCCATGGGACCCGCAGCGGCGGCGAGGCGGTCGTTTGGCCGCACGGCCGGAGTCTCGACCGACGATAGAAAATCCGACCTCCGCGAAGCAAAGTATTTCGGGTTTGAGGGATGTCGGTTAGGCGGCGATTCAGCGCGGAAGTACCCTCACCCTCAAAGCCATGAGAGTCGATGCGCGCTGCGTCGTTGTTGAATGATCAGAAGATTGGAGAACCCGATGTTCATGACCCTAATCGTCGTTGGCGTGGTGTCGGGGGCGCTGTTGATTGGCGCCGCGTGGGGCGTGTTCGGACGGCTTTCACGGACATGGGAGGGCTTCCTGCTCGCGCTCGCGGGGGGAGCGCTTATCTATTCGCTGATCGTCGAGCTGATTGAACCGTCCATCGCCAAATCCTCGCTCGCGTTGGCGATGGGCGCGATCACCGCCGGAGCCCTGGTGTTCAGCGGCCTCGACTATCTCGTCGATGAAAAGTGGGGATCGGATGGCGGGGGAGGTTTGCTGGCCGCGATCACGCTCGACGGCGTCCCTGAGAATCTCGCGCTCGGCGTCGCGCTGATCGGCGCGGGGCCAACGGAAGTCGCCGCGCTCGCCGGATCGATCTTCCTGTCAAACCTTCCGGAGGCCGCCGGCGGCGCCAAGGAGATGAGCGCGAACGGTCGTAACCCCGGCAAGGTGTTCGCGCTCTGGGCCGGGGCGGCCGCACTCCTGTCAGCGGCGGCGATTGTCGGCAACCTCGTGCTCGAAGGCGCATCCCAGCAGCTGCTGGCGGCGACGCGCTGCTTCGCCGCCGGTGCGGTGGTCGCCTCGCTCGCGACCGAAGTGTTCCCCAAAGCCTATCGCGAAGATCATCATCTGGCCGGAGTCGCGACCGTGCTGGGCCTGGTCCTCGCGTATCTGCTCGCCTCGATCGGCGGCGGCTAAGACCAAACGATTCTCTCGCGACCACGAGGCGATCTCTAAGCAACACGCATGGAGTTTCCGGTCGCACGCGATGACGAGCGCCGCTTCGAACCGTGCGGGATGCGAGAACAGCGACCGTGAGGCCGCCGCAATGCGATACGCCCGGCGCGGGGCCGGGCGTAGTTGTCGGGCCGTGCTTCGGTCAGTGTTTGACGCGCGCTTCCTTCCTCGCTTCTGCCCTATTGGTCATGCGATCCGTCTTGTCGTTTTCCCACAGGTTGGAGGTCACGTCGACCTTCGTGCTTTTTCCGGTCGCCTTGTCGAAGTCCACCTGCACTTCGTAGCTGTTGTCGCCCTTGACGATCTCGTACTCGAGATAATCTGGCTTTTCTTCGTTGACCGCCGCGACCTTGTAGCCGTGCTTGACGATTTCCTTGCGGTAGTAATCCTTCGACTGACCGATCGCCAACGACTTCTCCAGCTGTTCCTTCTCATTGGTCCAGGTCTTCATCCGCGCCCGGTCGCTGTAGGCCGCAGACGATGGGCTTACGGTTTTCGGATACGCGTACTTGTAGTTCGCGTCTTTCAGTGCCTTCTTGGTCGAAGCCGCTTTCCACATATTGGTCGAGACATCCACCTTCTTCACGGCGCCTTTGTCGAAATCGAACTGGATTTCGTAGCTGTTGTGCCCCTTGACCACCTCGTACTCGAGCTCGTCGGGCTTGTCCTTGTTAACCGAAGTGATCCGGAATCCCTGGCGCTCGACCTCCTGCCGCGCGAACGCCCGATCCTTGCCGATACTAGTCTTCAGCGCGTTTTCGAGCTGTTCCTTTTCGCTCGACCATTGCTTCATTTGCGTGCGGTCGCTGTAGCGCGGCGCGTCCGCCGGCATCGCTTGCGTGGGCGCCGGCATCGCTTGCGTGGGTTGAGCCATGGGCTTGGCCATGGTGCCTGCCGGCGCTGGAGTGGTGGCGGCCTTGTCGGCGGCCAGCGCGAGAGTAGGTAGGACCAGACTTACAGCAACGGCGAGGATGCTACGCGAAAAGCGTGCTTTCATGAGAATCTCCATATACGTTGAGGTGGCGCAGTGCGCCTAACCCGGATATCGGAGCATTTGGCGTGCCCGCATCGCACGGGCGACGAGTCGCGGCCTCGCTGCCTGCGGCAGCTCGACCACGCTGACCCATGGCAAATCGCGATGCCCGAGCGGATTACCCATGGCCATAAACCCAGGTAATTCTTGCAAGTCTCGCTGTAACCTTTGCCCCATCACGCCCGCGGCCTTCCGGCACGCGCGGCGCGCAGGGGTCCGCGGCAGCCTCGGTCTGAAGGATTCGGGTGAGCG